>JAGCNZ010000025.1 GCA_017645655.1 Bacteroidaceae bacterium
CATCAGCGGCTTGACTCATGGCATTGGCTGGTGTGCTCCTCAGCAAGGCGCTTGCAAGCTGACGCTCAATGTCAAGGACGGCGTTATCGAAGAGGCTCTCGTCGAGACTATCGGTTGCTCTGGTATGACTCATTCTGCTGCAATGGCAAGTGAGATTCTGCCTGGCAAGACAATCCTCGAGGCTCTCAACACCGACCTTGTTTGCGATGCTATCAACACCGCTATGCGCGAGCTCTTCCTTCAGATTGTCTATGGACGCACCCAGAGTGCTTTCTCGGAAGGCGGCCTCATGGTTGGTGCCGGCCTGGAAGACCTCGGCAAGGGCCTCGTCTCTCAGATGGGTACGCTCTATGGTACTAAGGTCAAGGGCACTCGCTACCTGCAGCTCACCGAGGGCTACATCACAAAGATGTACCTCGACAAGGACGACCAGGTTTGCGGTTACGAGTTCGTTCACATGGGCAAGCTCATGGATGCCATCAAGAAAGGCGTTCCTGCTGACGAAGCCCTGAAGAGTGTCACTGGCACTTACGGTCGCACAAAGGCCGAAGACGGTGCAGTGAAGAGTATTGACCCACGTAAAGAATAGGAGGAAAAGATTATGATACGTGAAGTGAAATTCGAGTCACAAGACCGCCGTATCAAGCAGATTCTTGCTTGCTTGAACAAACATGGTATTGCTTCTATCGAGGAGGCTAACCAAATCTGTGAGGCTGCAGGCCTCGACCCTTACAAGACTTGTGAGGAGACACAGATGATTTGCTTCGAGAACGCTAAGTGGGCTTACGTTGTAGGTACTGCCATTGCTCTGAAGGAAAAGGCTAAGGACGCTGTCGAAGCAGCTAACTATATCGGTGAAGGTCTGCAGAGCTTCTGCATTCCCGGTTCAGTTGCTGATGACCGCAAGGTAGGTATCGGTCACGGAGAACTGGCAGCTCGTCTGCTCAGCCCCGAGACAAAGTGCTTTGCTTTCCTGGCAGGTCACGAGAGCTTCGCAGCTGCCGAAGGTGCCATCAAGATTGCTCAGATGGCCAACAAATCAAGACCAGCCGACAAGCCTCTCCGTTGTATCCTCAACGGTCTTGGCAAGGACGCTGCCATGATTATCAGCCGCATCAACGGCTTCACATACGTTCAGACACAGTTCGACTACTTCACAGGCGAACTGAAGGAAGTGAAGCGCATCGCTTACAGCGATGGCCCTCGTGCTGCCGTGAACTGCTACGGTGCAGACGACGTTCGCGAAGGTGTTGCCATCCTTTGGAAGGAAGATGTTGACGTCAGCATTACCGGCAACTCTACCAACCCCACTCGCTTCCAGCACCCCGTTGCAGGTACTTACAAGAAGGAGCGCATCCGTGCAGGTAAGGCTTACTTCAGCGTAGCCAGCGGTGGCGGTACAGGTCGTACCTTGCACCCCGACAACATGGCAGCAGGTCCTGCTTCTTACGGCATGACCGACACCTTGGGCCGCATGCACAGTGATGCTCAGTTTGCAGGTTCAAGCTCCGTTCCCGCTCATGTTGAGATGATGGGCTTCCTCGGCATCGGTAACAACCCGATGGTAGGTTGCTCTGTAGCTTGTGCAGTTCAGGCAGACCTTTACCTGAACAAGAAGTAAGGCAACAACAAGGAATCCCTTGTATATAATTATCTCCTGTAGCTCAATGAGTTACAGGAGATTTTGTTTTACCCCAAATTCAAGTATTCGTTGACGGCATCGATGACGAGTCCCATCTCGAAGCCGCGCGAGAGGAGATGCCGGACAAGCTTGCCCTTGCGCTGATACAAATCTGTGTCTTTTAGGGTGCGGTCCTTTGCTCGAAGGGCATCTTCCAACGTTTCCTGATAGGTTTCTTCGGGAATGACCTGCATTCCTTCCGCTATTTCCTCGTCGCTCAGTCGAAGGTTGCGAAGCATCTGCCTTATCTTGATGCGTCCCCAATGGCTGTAGAGGAACTTGTCGTGGCAATAGGCTCGTGCAAAGCGAAGGTTGTCGATAAACTTCTCCTCAACGAGACGATTGATAATCTCCTCGGCATCGTCGGGGCTAACGTCCCATTGCAAGAGCTTTTCCCTTATCTGATGAGTGCAATGCTCACTGCCGCTGCAAAGCCTTGCAGCGCGCTGATACGAATCGTTCGTTGTCATATTGATCCTTGATTATCTCAATGTTCCTGTAGCCCATCCCCGAAAGGAGCTCGCCGACCTGACGAGCATAGGCTCTGTTTGTCTCGAAGAAAAGCCAACCCTCTTCTGTAAGGTGCTGCCGCCCATAGTCGGCGATTGCCCTGTAGAAGAGCAGCGGGTCGTAGTCGGGGACGAAGAGAGCGAGATGCGGTTCGTGGTCGAGCACGTTCGAGTCCATCGTGGAAGCCTCGCTTTCACAGATGTAGGGAGGGTTGCTGACGATACAATTAAATGAAGAATGAAGAGTGAATAATGAAGAATTTGCTGTCGCCACAAGCATATCTTGCCTAACCAACTCTAGTTCCTCTGCACCGAGCCTTTCTGCATTTTGCTTTGCAATGGCAAGAGCCTCGTCCGAGACGTCGATGGCCGTTACTTTATAGCCTGCCAAAGCCAGCGTGATGGCGATGCAGCCGCTGCCTGTGCCGACATCGAGAACCCTGCTTCCCGACGCGACATTCTGCTCGACGAGACTGACTAACTGCTGTGTCTCAGGCCGTGGGATAAGGACACCCGGACCGACGAGAAACGTCCTTCCGCAGAACTCCTCACTGCCCAAAACATACTGCACCGGCTCGCCTTTCGCGACTCTATCGATAATAATTTGCAGTTCTGCTTTGTCCTTTTCTGATAAAGTCGTATCTTTGCCCAAAAGAATATCCGTTCGCGAGAGGCCGAAACGCCGCCTGAGGATAAGCTCATAAAGCGCCCTGCCCTCGCCCGAGCCATATCTCTGCTGTAACTTCTGCAATGCATTCATGCTGCAAAGATACGAAGAAAAGTGAAAAATAATGAGTGACGACATAAAGTTCATGCGGCGCTGTCTGCAACTGGCACGATGTGGGGAGACTGGAGCGCCGCCTAATCCGATGGTGGGAGCCGTGATTGTTTGTGACGGACGCATCATTGGCGAAGGCTTTCACCGCAGATGCGGTGGTCCGCATGCCGAGGTGAATGCCATCTGTAGCGTCAAGGAGAAGCACCTCCTCAGTCGGAGCACCATATACGTGAGCCTCGAACCTTGTGCTCATTACGGCAAGACACCCCCCTGTGCCGACCTCATCATCCAGAGCGGTATCAGGCGAATCGTCGTGGGATGCACAGACCCGTTTGCAAAGGTCAACGGACTGGGCATCAGGAAACTGCAGGAAGCGGGCTGCGAAGTACAGGTCGGCATACTCGAAAAGGAGTGCCGCGAGCTGAACCGTCGCTTCTTTACCTTCCACCAAAAACACAGGCCTTGGATTACCTTAAAGTGGGCACAGAGCAAGGATGGCTTTATTGGGAAGCGAGAAAGAGTCGTCTTCTCGAATGCATTAACACAGACACTTGTTCATCGTCTAAGGGCCCGACATCAGGCAATCCTCGTTGGCACAAGAACCGCGTTGCTCGACAATCCGACACTTACCACAAGACTCTGGACAGGACCTAACCCTCTGCGTCTCACTATCGACCGCCATGGCATACTCCCATCCACCCTGCACCTGAAAGATGGTAGCACACCAATCGTTATCTACACACAGGAAAGCATCGAGGAAATACTGGCAGACCTATATGCTCGAGGCATCCAGAGCCTGCTCGTGGAAGGCGGCGCGGAACTGCTTCAAAGCTTCATTGACAAAGGATTTTGGGACGAGGCACGCATCGAAACTGCACCTTTCTGTTTAGGCGAAGGTGTAAGTGCTCCAATCCTCAAGGATGAGCAATTGGAAAGCAAGCAGAACTACGGTGGCCAAATCATTCAACAATACCGCCACAAACAATGAAAAACATGGAATAAAGTGTTACACAAGGCACATTATTCCCTAATTAAACTTAAAACAAAGGCAGAATTGAACAAAAATCTCTAATCCCTAATCTTTAATCTCTAATCTTTTTCGTATCTTTGCACCTTGAAATCACACATACACGCTATGCGCGCATACAATATAAGAAAGAAAGGGATTCGCTGGTACTTGGCAGTTTTGGCTTTGCCAATCCTCATTTCGTCATGCTCAAAAGACAATGAGGTGGTGACCACCAGCAACGACTATTGCTACATAAAGTCCGTAATGCTCGGGACGGTGAAACGCAAGGTGGGAACAATCAGCTCTTCTTTTACCGGAAGTTTCTATGAAATGACTGTCGACCTGCGAAACAACACCATCGAGAACCTCGACTCGCTGCCGTATGGCAGTCTGCTCGACAGGGTGATTGCCACCATTACCTTCGACGGCTCTATGCTTGCTTACCGTGAGAAAGGCTCAGACAACGAATGGACTGCCTACAACCTCACCGACAGCCTCGACCTCACAAAGCCCTTGGAACTCCTCCTGACAAGCAACGACAACAGAACCAGCCGCATCTACACACTCAAAGTCAATGTGCACCAGCAAGAAGGCGACTCGCTATGCTGGAACAAGTGCGAGAGCGAAGTGACACAACTCGCTGACATGACCGACATGAAAACGGTTGCCTTCAACGACAAACTGCTGGTACTTGGCAGGAAGACTGCAGGCATCGTCCTCGCGGAACGCTCCTCGACAGAAGCAGAAAGCACATGGGAAGAGACATCGGTGACCGACCTGCCTGCCACAACCGACCTGCAAACACTACATCAGCAAGCAGACATGCTTTACATCAGCACCACGGATGGCGCTATCTTCTCCTCTGCCAATGCAATAGACTGGCGGCAAGAAGGCACTAAATCCGCAGAACTTACACTCGTAGAGAAAACCGAGGACTTCTTCTACGCCATCTCCGAAGGCAAACTATTGCGCTCGGCTGATGCGTCAACCTGGGAAGAAGAAACGCTCGACACGGAAGCCTCCCTCCTCCCACAAACCGGCATAAGGACTCTAACCCTTCAGCAAGCTAACGGCAACACACGCATCGTAATGGTTGGACAAAGGGAAGGAAGTAGCAACGCTGTCGTCTGGAACAAGATGTGGAACGACAGTGAGCCTGAAGCAAACGCCGAATGGATTTACTTCCCGCTGAGCCCCGACAACAAAATCCCTTGTCCGCGACTTAATCACTTCAACCTGCTTCCCTACGACGGCAAGTGCTTCGCCTTTGGCGGCGCATCTGTGGACGAATCCCACGAAGCACTTGATGTCATATACATCAGCCAGGACTATGGAATCACCTGGCGTCCTACAAACGAAATTCACTTACCATCCGAACTGAAAGGCATCGAAGGCTGTATCACAAGCACGGTCGACGAGAACAACTTCATCTGGATAATCACTAACGCACAAGTATGGCGAGGAAGACTGAACAGACTTGGATTCGCACAGCGATAGCCATCTGCAGCCTGCTCCTCTGCTTTGCAGCAAAGGCGGAAGAAGAGGTGGAGTATAAGATGGACATGGGCGTGGGTGTGGGCACCTGCTTCTACATTGGCGACGCTAACGGCACGCCGTTTGCCAACCTTAGCGGAATGGGAGCAATCACAGCACGCCGCATCCTCAATGCACGTATGGCAGTCAAAGCCAACCTCGCCTTTGGTCATATCCATGGCACAAGCGAAGGTTTCCTTCCCACAGATGCATATAGCGAAACACCAGAAGGAGGCATTCCCACAAAAGTAAAGTTCTCGCGCAATGTTATGGATTTGGGCGTGCAGTTCGAACTGAACTTCTGGGGTTTCGGCACAGGAGTGGGCTATAAAGGGAACAGCCGCATCACGCCATACATCCTTGCAGGAGCAGGCGTAACGTTCGGCATGGGCGGAGGCGGAGGCTTTTGCGGCGGCATGAACATACCTGTCGGATTAGGCGTGAAGTACAAGCTCAAGCCTCGCATCAACCTCGGTTTCGAATGGACAATGCGCTTCAGCTCAACCGACAAACTCGATGCCACACCTAAAGGAGAAACTCAGCTGAAAGATCCCTACGGCGTAAAGAGCTCAATGTTCAAGAATAAAGACAGCTACAGCTTCGCCATGTTCTTCATCACATACGACATGTTCCCGAAGCTTCGCAAATGCAACAATTAGTATAACAAAGAACGACAAATATGAATCCCGAAGCAAAGCTCGACGCAAGTCAACTCGACAGGAACAATATCCCACAGTCCATCGCCATCATCATGGACGGCAACGGACGTTGGGCACAGGAACGCGGACTGCCACGCTCCGCAGGTCACATTCAAGGCGTGGAGAACGTTACTCGCATAACATCTGAGTGTGCAAGACTTGGCGTCAAGTTCCTGACCATGTACACTTTCTCGACAGAGAACTGGAACCGACCCGAAGCTGAAGTCAACACTCTGATGCAGCTCGTGGCAGACAAGCTCGAGGACGAAATCTTCATGAAGAACGATGTAAGGTTTCGCTACATAGGCGACATCGAAAGGCTGCCAGCTCCTGCCCGTCAGCGCGTTCTGGATTGCATGGAGCACACAAAGAACAACAAACGCATGACTGCCGTTACAGCACTCAACTACAGCAGCCGTTGGGAACTTACCAAGGCAATGCGCGATGCTGTTATCGAAGCACAAGCCGGCCGACTCAAGCCTGAAGACATCAACGAGGAATATATCTCGCAGCACCTCGAGACGAACTTCATGACCGATCCTGACCTGCTCATACGAACAGGCGGCGAGCTGCGCATCAGCAACTACCTGCTCTGGCAATGCGCCTACAGCGAGTTCTACTTCTGCGACACCTTCTGGCCAGACTTCCACGAAGAAGACCTGCACAAAGCAATTGCTGCTTACCAGCAGAGACAAAGACGCTTCGGCATGACCGGAGAGCAAGTCACCAAAGGCTGAACACATAGAAACTACGACAAAGAAAAGTGAAAAGGACTTACCTTATTATACTGGCTCTCTTCGGACTGCTGCCCCCTCTGCTCTCGCAAGTAGTGCAGCGCGAGGTAGCTCCCGAAATCGACTATAGCCGTACCCCTAGGCAATACTATATTGGAGAAATCACCATCGACGGCGTGAAGAACTATGACGATCGTCTTCTCATTGGCTTGAGCGGTTTGGCAGAAGGGCAGAAGATAGAGATTCCCGGCGAAGAGATAACGAAAGCCGTGAAACGCTATTGGCGCAACGGCCTATTTAGCAACGTGGCGATTAGCGTCGATAGTCTTGTCGGTGACTCTGCCTATCTTCACATCCAACTCACTCAGCGCCCTCGCATCTCCGAAATCAACTTCAACGGCGTCAGGAAGAACGAACGCGACGACCTCAAAGAGAAGATAGGACTGGTAAAGGACAACCAGTTGACACCAAACATGATTGACCGCGCAAAAATACTTGCGCAACGATACTTCAAAGAGAAAGGATACAAGAACGCAGAGATAAACATTGTACAAAGAGACGACGCCGGTGCTCCCGACAGAATTATTGTGGATGTCAACGTCGAAAGAAAGGACAAGGTTAAGATTAACCGCATATATATCACTGGCAACGAGAATCTCAGCACAGGTAAGATCAAAGGCAACATCATTAAGCCAGGTGTCCTGAAGAAGATACATGAAAAGCACTCAATGGCTGGCTGGTTCAGAAGCAAGAAGTTTATTGAGGCAAAATATAAGGAAGCAAAGGAGAATTTGCTTGTGAAATACGGCGAGTTGGGCTATCGCGATGCCATCATCGTGGCAGACAGTGTAGTGCCATATAATGAGCAAGACGTCAACATATATATCAGCATTGAGGAAGGACAGAAGTACTTCATTCGCAACATTGAATGGGTGGGCAACACTCTCTATCCCACTGATGGATTGAACAAGGAGTTGCGCATGAAGAAAGGCGACGTCTATAATCAAAAACTCCTCAATGAACGCCTGATGACCGACGAGAATGCCGTCGGCAATCTATATTACAACAATGGTTACGTATTCTCCAAACTCGACCCTGTCGAGACGAACATCGTAGGCGACTCCGTTGACTTGGAGATTCGGATTTACGAGGGACCACAGGCTCACATCAGTCACGTACGCATCAGCGGAAACGACCGAGTCTATGAGAATGTCGTGCGAAGAGAACTGCGCAACAAACCAGGCGACCTTTTCTCGAGGGAAGCCCTGATGCGTTCCTATCGTGAGCTTGCCTCTCTTGGACACTTCGACGAGAACATCGACCCTAAGGTAGAACCTGACCGGATAAACGGCACCGTTGACATCAATTGGGGACTAACCAGCAAGAGCAACGACCAGATTGAGTTCTCGCTTGGTTATGGGCAGACTGGCGTCATCGGTCGCATCGGTCTTAAGTTCAGCAACTTCTGCATGGCAAACCTCTTCAATAGGAAAGCACTTCGCCGAGGTGTGATGCCTATGGGCAATGGAGAGTCATTCAGCATCAGCGGACAGACTAACGGCCGCTACTATCAGGCTTACAGCGTTAGCTACATGAACCCTTGGTTCGGAGGCAAACGCCCCAACACTTTCAGTTTAAGTGCCTTCTTCTCGAAGCAAACAGACGTGAGTGACAACTACTACAACTCTGCATACTACAATAACTACTTCAACAGTTATCTTTATGGCATGGGCAATAGTAGCTACAATTATTATGAGAACTACTACGACCCGGACAAGTATGTGATGCTTTTTGGCATGTCTGTCGGTTGGGGCAAGCGTCTGCGCTGGCCTGACGACTGGTTCAATCTCTCCGTTGAGTTGAGCTATACACGCTACATGCTCAAGAACTGGCAGTACTTCCTGATGTCCAACGGCAACTGCAACAACATCAATCTTGGCCTGACGCTGAGTCGCAGCAGTACAGACAACCCGATCTATCCAAGAAAGGGTTCTGAGTTTGTGATGACTGCAACGCTGACTCCTCCCTACAGCCTCTTCAGCAAGAAGGACTATGCAAACCTTGCGACGAACGCAAACAGTGCGACCTACAACAAGGAGATGCAAGAGAAGTACCGCTGGATTGAATACCACAAATGGAAGTTCAAGGGCCGCACCTTCACTGCTTTAAGCAGCAGAGACAAGTGTTTCGTCCTCTCGACGCGCGTTGAGTTCGGCATTTTGGGACACTACAACAAGAACAAACGTTCGCCATTCGAAACGTTCTACGTTGGTGGCGACGGCACCAGCGGATACAGTACGACATACGCGACAGAGACTATCGGCATGCGTGGTTACGATAATGGTTCGCTTACGCCAAGGGGCGAATCAGGTTATGCGTACGACCGCTTTACGGTGGAGTTGCGCTACCCCATCATCCTGAGTAACAGTACGAATCTCTTCGCCATGGTTTTCGCAGAAGGTGGCAATGCGTGGAGCGACATCAAGAAGTTCAATCCATTGGACATGAAGAGGTCAGTCGGTGTTGGTGCGCGCATCTTCCTTCCCATGGTTGGTTTGCTTGGCATTGACTGGGCATATGGCTTCGACAAGGTCTTCGGCAGCAAGACATACGCAGGAAGTCACTTCCACTTCATCCTCGGACAAGAATTCTAAAACAAGTATTATACATTATATTATATTATAAAGGAAACCATTATGAAAAAGATTATGATTGCAATGCTGATGCTGCTGGGCAGCTTATCAGCAGGGGCACAAAAGTTTGCCTTAGTCGATATGGACTACATCCTGAAGAACATACCTGCTTACGAGCGTGCCAGCGAGCAGCTCAATCAGGTGAGCAAGAAGTGGCAGGCAGAAGTCGACGTGTTGACTTCCGAAGCTCAGACTCTATACAAGAACTACCAGTCGGAGGCTGTCTTCCTGAGCGAAGAGCAGAAGACCAAGCGCGAGGATGCCATCGTGGCGAAAGAGAAGGAAGCGGCCGAGCTGAAGAAAAAGTACTTCGGTCCCGAGGGTGAACTCTACAAGAAGCGCGAGAGTCTGATGGCTCCCATTCAGGAAGAGATTTACAATGCCGTCAAGGACATCTGCGACCAGAAGGGTTACAGCCTTGTTCTGGACCGCGCGAGCGATGCCGGCATCATCTTTGCAAGCCCGAAGATTGACATCTCGAACGAGGTGCTCACTAAACTTGGATACAATTAAAGCGTTATCACGTCATAACGACATAATGTTATAACGAGAAAAAAGATAATCCGATTAAATTAACCAATAACTCAATTATGAAAAAGATTCTGATTGCCATCCTGATGATGGCTCCCATGAGCCTTTGCGCTCAGAAGTTCGCTCACTTCAACACTGCAGACATCATTCCCAACATGAAGGAATACACTACGGCTCAGGAAGAGTTGCAGACGATGCAGAAGCAGTATGAGGACGACATGAAGCTCATGCAGGACGAACTGCAGAAGAAGAGCGAAGAGTACCAGAAGGAGCAGGCTAACCTCTTGGAGAACGTGCGCCAGCGTCGCGAACAAGAGCTGAACGACCTCTACACTCGCTTGCAGCAGTCCTATCAGGACAACCAGGCTGCTCTGCAAAAGGCACAGGCCGAGAAGATGAGCGAGATAAGCGAGAAGGTGCTGGCTGTCGTCAAGAAGATTGGCGAGGAAGGCGGCTACGTTTATATCGTGGATACCAGCGCAGGCGTGATTCCCTACGTAAGCACGACATTGAGCACAGACATCACCGAGCAGGTGAAGAAAGAACTTGGAATTCAGTAGTCAGACGACAAAAGACTACCGACAACCGACAAATTAAAAACAAAGCCTATGAAACGCTTGTCAATCATTCTTCCCATCTTGCTGTTCTGCGTCATGAGTCATGCTCAGATACAGTTCGGTTACATCAGTTACGATCAGGTGCTTAAGGAATTGCCCGAGTATGCTCAGGCCATGCAGGACCTGGCTGCACTGAAGGCAAAGTACGAGGCCGAGGCACAGAAGGGCGAAGAGGAGTTCCAGCGCAAGTTTGTCGATTTCCTGCAAGGGCAGAAGGACTTCCCCACAACTATCATGCAGAAGCGCCAGGCTGAGCTGCAGATACTGATGGACAACGGAGTCTCTTTCCGCATGAAGTCGCAAGAACTGATTGCGCAGGCAGAGAAAGACATGCTGCAGGAAGCTCAGAAACGCCTTAACCGTGCCTTGCTCGAGGTCGGTGTGGAGTTGGGCTACGGGTACATTCTCAACACCGATGGCAACAACTGTCCCTACATTAACCCGGTTATTGGAGTTGACGTCACGAACATCGTGCGAAAGAAACTTGGTTTGGTGACTGCTACGGAAGAAGAAGCCGCAACACCTCAAACTCCTGCCTCAGGAGAGTAACAGACTATGGGGCCAATTGGTGTCTTCGATTCGGGGTACGGTGGGCTGACCATCCTGCGAGAGATTCGCAAGGTGATGCCTCAGTATGACTACCTTTACCTGGGCGACAACGCAAGAGCCCCCTACGGCACGCGCTCCTTTGATGTCGTCTACGAGTTCACGCTCGAGGCAGTCCGCTACCTCTTCGAACAAGGTTGTGACTTAGTGATACTGGCTTGCAACACGGCTTCGGCGAAGGCACTCCGCACCATTCAGCAGAACGATCTACCCAAGATTGACCCGCAGAGGCGGGTGCTCGGCGTGATTCGCCCAACGGTGGAGGTCGTCGCAGATATCTCGAAGACACGTCACGTGGGCATCATGGCGACGCCTGGCACAATACGCAGCCATACCTACGAACTGGAGCTTGCCAAGCAGAGCCCCGACATCAAGGTCACAGGCGAGGCTTGCCCGATGTGGGTGCCACTCGTGGAGAACGAGGAGTACGACAGTCCTGGTGCGGACTATTTCGTGCGCGAACGCATCGAGAACCTGCTCCGGCGCGACCCGCTCATCGACAACGTCATCCTCGGTTGCACACACTATCCTCTGTTGCTGGGCAAGATACGCCAGTTCATGCCCGAGGGTGTGCACATCATCGAGCAGGGGCACTACGTGGCACAGAGCTTGCAGGACTATCTGCGCAGGCACCCTGAGATGAGGGAACTCATTACCGAAGGAGGCTCAGTACGCTTCCTGACTACGGAGCAGGCGGATGCCTTCGGGCAGAAAGCCGCCGTCTTCATGGGCGAACCCCTCGAAGCAGAGAGAGTGCAATTGTGAGTGAAGACAACTGACAACTGATTATAGAACAATGAACACAGAACTAAAGAGCGACACCATCGTCATCATCCCAACGTACAACGAGAAAGAAAACATCGAGGCCATCATACGTGCCGTCACTTCACTCGAGAAAGCCTTCGACATCCTTGTTATCGACGACGGGAGCCCCGACGGGACTGCCGACATCGTGAAGGGGCTTATGGCAGGCGAGCTGTCGGGACGTGTTCACATCGTAGAGCGTCAGGGCAAGCTTGGACTTGGCACGGCCTACATTTGCGGCTTCAAGTGGGCGCTGGAACACGGCTACGATTATGTCATCGAGATGGATGCCGACTTCAGTCACTCGCCCAATGACTTGCCGCGACTCTATGCCGCCTGTCACGATGAGGGCTACGATGTTTCCGTGGGCAGCCGTTATGTCTCGGGCGTGAATGTCGTGAACTGGCCAATCGGCCGCGTGCTCATGTCCTACTACGCCTCGGCATACGTGCGCACGGTGCTCGGCATCAAGCTTCGCGACACAACTGCGGGCTTCGTGTGCTGGTCGAGGAAGGTGCTCGAGACGATTTGCCTGGACGACATCCGCTTCAAGGGATATGCCTTCCAAATCGAGATGAAATACACTGCCCTGCGCCTCGGCTTCAAGATAAAGGAGGTACCCGTGGTGTTCGTCAACAGGGAGTTGGGCACCAGCAAGATGTCCGGCGGCATCTTCAGCGAGGCATTCTTCGGCGTACTGCGCTTGAGGTTTAGTAAGTTCAAACGTAACAAATGACGATAACGGAGAAGATAAAGGAACTTCTGGGCCACAGGGAGACGCGCCAATTCGTGCGTTTCTGCATAGTGGGCGGCACCTGCGCGATGATTGACGCTGCCGTCTTCTACGTGGTGCGACTCTTTGCGCCCTATCAGGTCGCCTTGGTTTCCGGGTATCTCATCAGCCTTTGCGTCAACTACTTCCTGACCGTCTACTGGACTTTCCAGACCAAACCTGCCGCTTTCAACTTCATAGGCATCATCGGAGCCCACATGTTCAACCTCTTCATCGTGAGGATGGGTCTCATGCTTCTCTTTGTTGAGGTGTTCGGGCTGAAGGACTCGATTGCCTACATCCCCATGGCCGTCATCTCGGCCGTCACAAACTACCTCGTCATCCGGGCAGTCGTGAAGTATTCCAAGAAACGGCAGGGGCCTGAGAGCAACGAACCAAATTTGTAAAGATTTTTTATATCGCCGCCTTCATAGACGGCGTTTTTTTGTTTTTGTGGCACTTTCCTACCCCAAACGCGAGAAATGCGCTTAAATCGAAAAACTCCTTGTGGCAGGGCATTTGAAGTGTCTGCTTTTTCTATCAAAAGCAAAGAAAATACCAGAAAGGCACAATAAAGCATCAAAATCAGCAAGAAAAATCGATGTTTTTAGCGTGGAGAATCACTCGACGAAGCGTGGTGAAATTGCAAACATCACGTGGGATGTTGACCAACTTAACGTGGGTCGTTTGAAATCGCGCCACGCTGCGTTGGAAAACCTGGCGTGTTTCGTCAGGAATTTTGTCGTGATTTTTTCAGACTCTTACCGAGTGACATTTATGGCATACGCTCGAAGACCTGCATCTTCTGATTGGCTGTGACGGGCTCCATAAAGTGGCGGAGCAGCGGGCGCGGCCAGGTGAGATTCCAGAGGTAACTCATTGGTTGCCAGATAAAACGGTAGCGAAAGAGTTCCTCATTATCGTAGACGAGACGATAGTTGGCTGGGATGGGAGCGTCGTAGTACTCGTGACAAGTGTTGATGGCGCCTATCTCGCGAACCAAGTACCTCACCTTTCCCGAGTTGACCCACTCGGCCTGTTCGCGTTTTATCTCAGGGTCGAGGATGCTCGAGATGAAGAAGTTCTTGTTGGGGGGCAAGTGACGCGTGTGCTGATAGATGCCCGTGTCGTACGAACTGAAGGTGAGCACCTCGCTGTCCTCTGTCTCGTTCTGGTTGATAATGCTGGCCATCTGGAGCACACTCCTGGGGAAAGTGCCGTTGAGCAGCGTCACGACATTCCAGTTGGTGCTTATTGCGAGGAGGCAGACGAGAGCTGCTACCAATCCTCCCCTTAAGGGGAAGGTTTTCCTTGCAGCCCCCTCGCCTGAGTTAGAGAGGGTCTTCGGGGCGTTAAACCAGGTGATGCCAAGCGCAAAGAAGGGGAAGAGCGTGAGGAAGTAGTAGAACTGCACCGTCAGGGTAGCAAATGAAAGGACCAGGATGCCGTAAGTGCCGAAGACGAGCCACTTCACGTCTTTGCCTACTCGCAGGAAGAAGACTGGAATCATCAGCACTGCCCATATACCGAGCTTGACGAGCTTGAACCACCAGAAGGGGGGCTCACCGTTCGTTCCCACGCCGTGATAATGGAAGATGTTGACCATGAAATACGACTCCCAAAGCGCTGCCAGCGTGCCGTGCACGACGAAATAGGCCAGCGTGCCAGCCGTGACTGCCACAAAGCCGAGGAACGCCCACAGAACGACCGTCCAGAACTGGGGCATCTGATTGCGTCTCCAGGCAATGACGGCAACCACCAGGAGGCCTCCTACGTAGAAGAACAGGAGGTTGAACTTCATCCAGAAAAGCAATGCGACGCCGATGCCTATCACGAACGACTGCAGACGAGGAGGAACTTGTCTGTCCCGGACGAAGCAAAGCATGTAGTAAAGGCTGTGAGCAAAGATGGGAAGAGCGAACTCTTCGACACTGTCGCCATAAGAGAAGAAGTCCGAAGTATAGGTTATAAGCCCGAGAAGAAGCGTCAAAGGGAACACAAGAGAAGACGACGAGAAGAGCCTCATCGTCTTCCACGAATAGAGCAGATAGAAGTAGCAGCACACAATCTCGACAAGGTAAATGCCCACGAAACTGCCTCTTGAAAGCATGCCCGCCCATTCGTGAAGGAAGAAGAGCACAGGGCCCTTGTGGTCGAATATGTCAACATAAAGCTCCTTGCCGGCAAGCATGGCGTTGCCTATCGTCATGTAGACATTGGCGTCGTCCCACGGATTGAGCGGGTAAAGGAAAGAACATGTGCTGAACAAAGTGATGAGAAGCACTGCAAAGAGGAAAAGAGACAGACGTTTCATTTACTATTTAATCATTTACCATTTATCGTTTTCCTTGCAAAGATATAAAATAAATCTTAATTATGAAGCACATGCTATGAATAATGAACTTTTTTTCGTACCTTTGTGCGGTAAAACGTGCTCACATGAAACGATATATAACTCTCCTCGCGCTCCTCGCAGCCTATTCAATGTTCAATGTGCAATGCTCGATGATTTGGGCCCAGCCACGCTTCGTGCCCGACACGGACATCAAGAAGGTGGGCGAAGTGGAGTTTCAAGTGCCTCGACACTTCAGTCTTGGCTTTACGAATAAAGGCGACAAGCCCTTGCTCATCAAGGAGGTAAAGGCATCTTGCGGCTGCCTCGACGTCTCGTTCCCCAGAGGTCCTGTTGCAGCAGGCTCCCGTGGCGAGATAAGTCTCACGTTCGATGCAAAAATGTTAGGCTCTTTCTACAAAGAAGTTGAGGTCATGACCAATGCCTCCGACAAGCCTTTCTACGCTGCCATTCAGGGAACCGTCGTCACCGAGGTGCACGATTATAGCGACGAATTCCCCATCGACCTTGGCAACGTACGACTGATGACGAACATTGTAGAGTTTGATGACGTCAACCATGGCGACCATCCTACAGCTGAACTTCGTCTCATGAATGCCGATCGCACAGCCTTCCGTCCTGAGTTGATGCACTTGCCTCCATATCTCTCGGCAGAGTATCTTCCGGAAGACATTCCTGCAGGCAAAGCAGGCACCATCCGTCTCACGCTCGACAGCGAGAAACTCAGTTCCTTAGGTCTCAACCAGACAAGCATCTACCTTAGCCGCTACATGGGCGACAAGATAGGCGACACGAACGAGATACTCGTCTCGGCAATCCTCCTGCCCAGTTTCGCCGACTTGAGCGACGAAGCACTTGCAAAAGCACCTGAGCTAAGCATCAGCGAGTCGACTGTCGATATGGGAAGCTTCAACGGCAAGAAGTCCATCACACGAACCATCCTCCTCACCAATACAGGACAGAGCGACTTGCACATCCAGCAGGTTCAGGTCTTCAATAAAGCCATTGGAGTCAGCATCGACAAAAGTACAATCCGACCAGGCAAGAGCACAAAGTTGAAGATAAGCGTTAGTGCTCACTACATTCGCAAAAACAAAGGCCGCATGCGTGTCCTGCTCATCACAAACGCACCTCAACAGGCAAAGCAATACATCAATGTAGACATAAAAGAATAAGCCCTCTAAGGCCAATAATCCTATTAGCCCTATTAGCCCCATAAAACAATGGAACACCCTGAGAACAATCCCGAATATGCAGGCTTGACCGTGAATAGCGGCGTTGGACCTGTCTCTACCATCAATCCGCACCTCAATAGGCAGCGCTTCGCACGTCATCGTCTCACAGCAAACGACTATGTAGAAGGCATTCTGAAGGGCAACATCACTATCCTCGGACAAGCTGTGACACTGGTCGAGAGCACGATTCCAGAGCATCAAGTCATCGCGCAAGAGGTTATTGAGAAATGTTTGCCGCATTCGGGCAATAGTGTTCGCATCGGCATCAGCGGCGTTCCAGGTGCAGGCAAGAGCACAAGCATCGACGAGTTCGGCATTCATGTCCTCAAGGAATATGGCGGGCGACTGGCTGTCCTTGCCATCGACCCAAGCAGCGAACGGACGAAAGGCAGCATCCTTGGCGACAAGACGCGAATGGAGAAACTCAGCGTGCACCCCGACTCCTTCATTCGTCCCAGCCCCTCAGCAGGCAGTCTGGGCGGTGTGGCACGCAAGACGCGAGAGACCATCATCCTTTGCGAAGCAGCAGGCTTCGACAAGATTTTCGTCGAGACAGTAGGCGTTGGGCAAAGCGAGACGGCTTGTCACTCGATGGTTGACTTCTTCCTCCTCATCCAACTTGCCGGCACAGGCGACGAGTTGCAAGGTATCAAGCGCGGCATCATGGAGATGGCCGACGGCATCATCATCAACAAATGCGACGGCAACAACGTCGATAAGTGCCAACTTGCAGCCACACATTTCCGCAACGCACTCCAGCTCTTCCCGCTGCCCGAAAGTGGTTGGGCACCACAAGTCCTCACCTACAGCGGTTTCTACGGCTACGGCATCAAGGAAGTATGGGACATGGTTTACAGCTATCTCGACTTCGTGAAGAAAAGCGGTTACTTTGATTATCGCCGTGCCGAGCAGGCAAAGTATTGGATGTATGAGAGCATCAACGAGCAACTGATGGGCAACTTCTATCACAATCCCACCATTGCCGACATGCTTCAAGCTGCAGAGCAAGGCGTGCTTAACGGCGAGAGGACATCATTCGTTGCAGCCAAGCAACTCCTCGACTCTTACTTTGCACTCCTCCATTAGCCATTTGGGAGTGCTTGTAGCACCGCAGATACCTATCGACTCACAACCTTGCAGCCAGCGCGCATCAATCTCGCTGGCTGTATCTATCATATAGGAACGAGGATTTGCTTTTCGGCACTCATTGAAGAGGACGCGTCCATTACTGCTTTTCTTGCCGCAGACAAAAAGCACGGCATCGTGCCTCAAGGCAAAGCTGCGGATATTTGGCATGCGGTTTGCCACTTGTCGGCAAATGGTGTCGTAGTACGTGAAAGTCGCTTCGGGGCTGATGTGCTGCTGAACATATTCCACAATCTTGCGAAACTCATCAAGCGGCATCGTCGTTTGCGAATAAAGACACACATCGCGATTGAAGTCGAGTTTCCTGACTTCTTCTGCCGACTCGATGATGATGGCAGTTTCTTCCGTCTGTCCGACCAGGCCGAGCACCTCGGCATGACCGTTCTTGCCGAAGATGACAATCTGCTTCTTGTGCTCAGCATCAGCATCGTATTCCTTCTTGATCCGTTCCTGCAAATGCAACACCACAGGACAAGTGGCATCAATCAGGTTGATGGAATGTTCGCGAGCCAAAGCATAGGTGGATGGAGGTTCGCCATGAGCACGGAGGAGCACCTTAGCATCATGAATGTCGCGCATCCGGTCGTGATTGATTGTGACGAGCCCCAGTTGCTGAAGACGGTCGCACTCCTTGCCGTTATGCACTATGTCGCCGAGGCAGTAGAGCCGTTCCTCTTTTGATAGTTCCTCTTCTGCTTTGCCGATGGCACGTGTCACACCGAAGCAGAACCCCGAGCCTTGATCGATTTCTATCTTGGCTTTCATTCAGCAGCCACCCTGTTGTACTGTTCCAAGAGCCACGCTTTCTGCTCTGGTATGGTCATATTGCTGTTGTCGAGCACAATGGCGTCTTCTGCCTGACGGAGAGGAGCGATGGCTCTCGTGGAGTCGATGCGGTCCCGTTCGACGACGTTGGCACGTATTTCTTCGAGGGAGCATTTCTCGCCTTTGGCAGTCAGTTCGTCGTAGCGTCGCTTGGCGCGCACATCTGCGCTGGCGGTGACGAAGACTTTCAGTTCTGCGTCGGGGAAGACGACAGTCCCGATGTCGCGGCCATCCATGATGACGCCTTTTGCCTCGCCCATGAGCCGTTGCAGGTCGACCATCGCTTCGCGCACGAAGCCGAGGGTAGCGATGGGGCTTACATACTTAGAGACTTCCATTGTCCGAATCTCGTGCTCCACGCATTCGCCGTTGAGGTAAGTGTCCGGCCGACCGGTTTCTTCGTTGAGTTGGAACGTGATCATTATGTCGGCCATGCGTGCTTGGAGGCCTTCCTCGTCGATGCCTGCGTCCGTTATCAGGCCGTTACGAAGGGCGAAGAGGGTAACCGCGCGATACATTGCACCCGTGTCGATGTAGATGTAGCCTATTTCCTTGGCGAGGTCTTTGGCCATCGTGCTTTTGCCGCACGAGGAGTGGCCATCTATTGCAATCGTTATCAGTTTCATTGTTCTTTTGCGAAGTTGTATGCTAAAGTAAATGCGAGGGTTGGAGCGCTGACGTGGTACTTTGCATAGGCAAGCCCGAACTTGATGCGTTTCAGGTTGCATCCGCCGCCGAACGAGAGGCCTGCCGCATGCGAAGAACCTGCGGCTGTCATTTCGTAGCCGCGTCGGAAGTTATAGCCCATGCCGACGTAGAACTTGTCGTTAATCAGCCATTCTGCGCCGAGCACGAAGTGGTTGATGATGATGCTGCCGGTCTTGAGTTTCTTGCCTGTCGTGAAGTAGTCGTCGGAGGTCCATCGTGTCATATCCACCATCGTGACGGAGATACGGATGGGAGCATGGCCGAGCGACTGCGAGAAGCCCATCTCGAGGTCGGCCGGCAAACGGTCGTGCGAGTTGCCGAACGCCTTGACTTGTCCGCCGAGGTTGCGTGCAGCAATCGAGAACGAGAGGTCTGACTCCTCGTTATAGTAGTTGAGTCCGAGGTCGGCGGCAAGTGCGACGGACGAGTAAGGACCGTAGTGCGAGTAGATAAACTTGGCTGTGACGCCGCCGGCCCATCGGTCGCTCAGGAGATGGCTGTACTGTCCGGCTATGCAAAGGTCGAGAGGTTTGAACGAGCCCACTTCCTCGCCGGTCACCAAGGTTTCCTTCGTTGAGCCATAACCCACGAACTGAGCGTTGACACCCCAGTTTCCGTACTTCCCCACTTGCTGGCTGTAGGCCGCGGCACCCGTGTTACAACCCTGCATGTAGGTCATGAAGGAGAAGCCGACAGTCTTGTCGCTGACGCCTGTGAGCAACGCCGGGTTCTGTATCGCGAGTGATATGTCGTCCTCGATGAGCGAGATGTTCTTGCCGCCAAGTGCCGTGGAATGCGACGAGACGGGCAGATTCAGGAAGTTGAACACGCTGCCGCTCTCCTGTGCGAGCAACATCGGGAATGGGCTGCTCAGCAGGAACATGAGCAGAAGCAGCGAGCGTTGTATCTTAGTTATTGCATGCATATATCGACTGCAAAGGTACGAAAAAATCGTGTATAGTTAATAATTCCGGGTCTCTTTTTATTATATAAACGTAAAGGCAGGCCGTTTTATTGCATCGGATGGCAAATGACTTTTGAAAGCGATGCCATAAAACACCTCTTTAGGGGCAGGAAAAGACCTGTTGAGAAGCACAGAAGGAAGATTCGCGCCCAATTTGACAAATTGGCACAATTCAAGCCATTTTGCTTACACTCTGACTTTTGAGCAGCCGTCAAAAATCGCCACGAAGATGCTCGAGACTGGTTTAGGCCGGATTTTCGGCGAAAATCGCAAGAAAAGCATACACGTTGAGAATCAACATGTTACAAGAAAAGTCTTCTTCCGAGAGTTGTTGAAGAAGTCATTTTGTAGGGAGAAAAGGGTCAATAATCCGTGCTATTGGACAGAATTTCGGGTAGAGAAACGGCTGGCGGGGCTGCATGAAATTGAAAATATCACGTGTGATGTCGGCAGACTTAACGTGGAATGTTTGAATTTTAACGTGGAGCGTCGGCAGACTAACCCTGCGAAGTGACCTTTTTAGGCGTGTTTTGCGCTTCTTTTAGCCTCGCCTCGAAATATCAAAAAGAAAGCAAAAACGACGATTTGCTTACACTAAGACAATTCCGCAAACCAGGATTTCGAGTTGAGACAATCAGCAGAAACAATTCTCCAAGCGACTCCCGTCAACTTTTCTCCTCAATGCCTCGATTTCGCGCTCCGTTTTTGCCGACAAACGTTAACAAAGAACAAAAATCGGCACAAAACACAAAAAAAAACTTCCTACCTGCACGTTATATAAAATAAATTACGTAAATTTGTGCCACAAAACGAGAAATCGGAAGACAAACAGGAAGCAGCAAAAAGAAACCGAAAACGGCTCGCGCCCCAGAAGCACGTCCGAAGCCAGAATCCCACGCTGCCCCTTTCACCCGAAATTAAAACAGACAAAATATGGAAGCTAACAAGACAGTTAACGATGAGCTGAGAGGTCAGAAGTCGACCAACATGCTGATTGGCTACATTCTGGCACTCGCCGCAATGTTCGTCGCCTTCGAATTCACCCAACGCGAAGTGAAGGTGGTCGAAGAAGACAAGATTTATGATTACAGGATGGAAGAGGACATGATCCCCATCACCCAGCAACAGGAAATGGTGGCACCTCCTCCAGCAGCCGCTCCGACAGTCATGGAGTTCATCAACGAGGTGGAAGACGACACCGAACTCCCCGAGGAAGAGGTTGAGACATCTGAGGAAATGAACCAGGCCATCACGGCCGTCGTGGGCACAGGCGCTCCCAGCGCAGCAGTCGTGACTGGACCCGTCGGCCCCGTTGTCGAGGCAGACGATGACGACCGAATCTACGAAATGGTAGAGGAGAATGCCCAGTTCCCCGGCGGCGACGCAGAATGCTTCAAGTGGCTTAGTGAACATATCAAGTACCCAAGCATCTGCCAAGAGCAAGGCGTGCAGGGACGCGTCATCGTGAACTTCGTCGTCAACAAGGACGGCTCCATCGTCGACGTCAAGACAGTCCGCTCGCCAGACCCCAACCTCACTAAGGAGGCAGAGCGCGTCGTGAAGATGATGCCCAAGTGGAAGCCGGCTCGCCAGGGCAACAAGACCGTGCGTTCGCGCTTCACACTGCCCGTCATGTTCCGTCTGAACTAACCATCTATAACATAACGAGGGGGCTTGCCCCCTTGTTTCATTCATAGGGGCAAGAGACCAACAAGGGGACAAAACCTCTCGTTATCCTTGTCCCTTTTCCCTTATACAATATATATAATAATGTATAGCAGCAAAGAACTACTCAAGATGGTGGAAGAGGCCATCGTCGCCCTACCCCTCGAGCGCGAACCGAAAGGGCTGTACCAGCCCATCCGCTACGTCCTCTCGCTCGGCGGCAAACGCATACGGCCCGTACTCATGCTGATGGCATACAACCTCTACCGCGACGACGTGAAGCCCTGCATCGCCCCCGCCATCGGACTCGAAACGTACCATAACTTCACCCTCCTGCACGACGACCTCATGGACCACGCCGAAGTGCGAAGAGGCAAAACGTGCGTGCACCTCAAGTGGAACGACAACACAGCCATCCTCAGCGGCGACAACATGCTCGTACTCGCCTTCCAATACATGATGCAATGCAGCCAGGAAAAGCTGCCAGACGTGATGCGAATCTTCTCGCAAACAGCCGTAGAGATTGACGAAGGACAGCAATACGACGTAGATTTCGAGACACGAAACGACGTCACGGAAGCCGAATACATCGAGATGATACGCCTCAAGACCTCCGTCCTGCTGGCCTGCGCCCTGCAGATTGGTGCCACGCTCGCCGACGCACCCGAGCAAGACGCCCAGGCACTCTACCGGTTCGGGGAAAATCTCGGTCTCGCCTTCCAACTCCAGGACGACTATCTCGACTGCTACGGCGACCCGAAAGTCTTCGGCAAGAAAATAGGAGGCGACATCCTCTGCAATAAGAAGACCTTCATGCTCATCAATGCGTTGCCCCACGCCTCAAGCGAAGACAGGGCCCAACTGCAGCGATGGATAGAAAGCAAGGACGCCGACCCGGACGAGAAGATACGCGCCGTCACCGCACTCTACACCAAGATAGGCGTGGACAAAATGGCCAAGGAACGCATGAACACCTACTACGCTCAGGCAGAAGACTGGCTTGCAAAGGTCAGCCTGCCCGACTCGAAAAAGCAGATGCTGCGCGACATCGCCCTCGAACTAATGGCACGCCAGAAATGATAGACACCCACAGCCACATCTACGAGCCAACGTTCAGCGCCGACAGGGAAGCAGTCGTGAGACGCGCTCGCGAGGCAGGAGTGGAGACTATCCTCTTGCCAAACATCAACATGGAAAGCATCGGGCAGATGCTCGACCTGTGCCAACAATATCCGGGATACTGCTTCCCGATGATGGGACTGCATCCCACCGACATCAACCCCACGACTTATCGCAAAGACCTGGCAGACATGGAAAGCTTGCTGGCTGCCCCAGACCATCCCTACATCGCAGTTGGCGAGGTGGGGCTCGACTACTATTGGGACAAAAGCCTTGCCCGCGAGCAGGAAGAGACCTTCCGCATCCAGATAGAATGGGCCATCGGGTACCATCTGCCGCTGTCCATACATGCCCGCAACGCCCACCGACAACTCGTCGCAGCACTTGCCGAGTATCAGGGCGAACCACTCAGCGGCGTCTTTCACTGCTTTGGTGGCACGAAGGAAGAGGCAGAAGAATTGCTCCAGTTCACAGACTTCGCACTCGGCATCGGCGGCGTTGTCACCTACAAGAACAGTCCTTTGCCAGAAACTCTGACAGCAGTCCCGCTCGAACGCATCGTGCTCGAAACCGACGCCCCCTATCTCGCGCCAGTCCCCTACAGAGGCAAAAGAAACGAGAGCGCCTACGTGGCCGAAGTGCTTCGAAAAGTCGCATATATATATAATGTAAGTGAAAAAGAGGCAGAAGACGTCACAAACAACAATGCGAAGCGAATATTTAAGCGCATTAACGTACGATAAAGCATTCAAAACTACAAAAAAAAGCAGAAAGCGAAACTTTTTTGCCTAAAAACTATGGCAGTATAGGAAAAAAAGCTATCTTTGTAACCGAAAAGCGCGAAGTAGGACACGATTCTTGGCAACGCGCCCCAAAGGAGAGATGCTCGAGTGGCTGAAGAGGCACGCCTGGAAAGCGTGTGACCGGCAAAACTGGTTCGCGAGTTCGAATCTCGCTCTCTCCGCAACATAAAAACAAACATCAAATAATCATAAACATCTAAACAAACAACACAATGAAAAAGTTTTTTGCAATTATTGCAATGGTTGCTGCTTGCTCATTTGCCGCAACATCATCTGTAATGGCTCAGGAAGACGAAGTAACTGCCGAACAGGTAGAGGCTGCCGTTGACTCTGTTGCTGAGGACTCCACCGCCGCTGCTGCCGCTGAGGAAGAAGCCGTAGAAGCTGCTCCCATCGTGGAAGAAGAGAATGAAGGTGTTTTCAAAAACCTCAAGACAAAGTTCATCGAAGGTGGTGCAGGCTTCATGTCTCTCGTTGCCATCGCCCTGGTTCTGGGTCTCGCATTCTGCATCGAGCGTGTCGTTTACCTGACTCTCGCTCAGATTAACACTCGCAAGTTCTGCAAGGAGCTCGCCGACCTCGTTGCTCAAGGCAAGATTGCAGAAGCAATCGAGAAGTGCAAAGGCACACGTGGCCCCGTGGCACAAGTGAGCCGCAAGGCAATGGAATGCCTCGACAGCAATGACCGCAACGACATTGGCACCATCGAGCGCACCATCAACATGGAAGCCGAAGTTCAGGGCACCTACCTCGAGGAGAACTGCTCTTGGATTACTCTGTTCATCGCAATGGCTCCTTCACTTGGCTTCTTGGGCACTGTGATTGGTATGGTAATGGCCTTCGACGACATCCAGCGTGCAGGTGACATCAGCCCGACCGTTGTGGCTGGCGGTATGAAGGTCGCCCTTATCACAACCATTTTCGGTATCATCGTTGCCCTGGTTCTCCAGGTGTTCTACAACTACATCCTCTCAAAGATTGAGGCTCTGACCAGTAACATGGAAGAGGCAGCTCAGGAGTTGCTCGTGATGTGTGTCAAGAGCGACAAGTGCAAGAAGTAATTGGATTAGGGATTAGAGATTAGGGATTAGAAATCCTTTCTTAACTCTTAATTAATTAAAGTAGAACTATGAAGATTGAGAAAATATCGAGTCGTGTGCTCATGGCTTGCGTCTGCTTGATTGTAGTATGCTTTGCAGCATTCCTGCTCATTGGCTACAACAATCCCGTAGGCGACAACAACGAGCCCAAGCTTACCAACGTCATCATGTGGCTCATGTATGCACTCATTCTGGTGACAGCTGGACTCACAGTCTGGTCGGCAGTTCGTGGCATGCAGAACAACAAGGGCAACGATCCCGCTGCCACAACTGGTGTACCTGGAGGCAAGATTACACTGTTCACGGCAGGCCTGACCATTGTTTCCCTCGTCCTTGGATGGGTGATGGGAATTGGCGAAAAGGAATTCACTGCTCAGGACGGCACAGTGACTAGCGCAGGTTGGGTGACCGTGGTGGACGTGTTCATGGTCAGCATGGGCATTCTGCTTCTGGCAGCAGCCATCGCAGTCATCGTCAGTATGACAGGTGTTTTGACAAAGAGTGCAAGTAAATAAACCGACCTAAAAAGAGAAAGATATGGCAAAGACTAAAAAGAAGATGCCGGGCTTGAACACCACTTCAACGGCCGATATCTCTTTCATGTTGCTCATCTTCTTCCTGGTCACGACATCTATGGACACCGACATGGGTCTGGCACGTCGCCTGCCCAAGCCACCAGACCCAGACCAGGAGGATGCCACGATGGACATCAAGAGCCGCAACATACTCTACGTCCGCATCAATGCAGCGGGTCAGCTGTGGGTAAAGGACGAGATGAGCAGTGGCTACGGTGAACTGGGAGAGCTTCGCAACCGCGTCAAGGAGTTCGTCAAGAACGAACAGAACCTGAGCAAGCTGCCCGAGAAGCACGTAAAGAACATCGACCTGCTGGGCCAGTGCTTCGTGACGGACAAGCATGTAGTCAGCCTTCAGACCGACCGCGGCACGCCCTACAACATGTACTTCCAGGTTCAGAACGAACTTGTGGCAGCATACAACGAACTGAGAAACGAATTGTCCAAGCAGAAGTTTGGCCGCGAGTACCAAAACCTGAAGGACGAGGAGAAGAAAGCTATCAGGGAATACTATCCGCAGAACATTTCTGAGGCAGAACCTAAAAAGTATGGAGGAGACCAATAATGGCAGGATTTAAGAGAAAAGAACGTCGTGGAATGCCTGAGATGAACACGTCATCTCTGCCCGACCTTATTTTTACCATCCTATTCTTCTTCATGATGGTTACTACGATGCGCGAGGTGACACTGAAGGTTAAGTTCACCATCCCCGCAGGTACTGAACTCGAGAAATTGGAGAAGAAGTCGGTAGTATCGTTCATCTACGTAGGTCCCCCGACCGACAATCTGCGCGCCCAGATGGGTAGCAGCACGCGTATTCAGCTCAACGACCGCTATGCAGAAGCTAAAGAGGTCATGGACTTCGTAGCTGCAGAGCGCCAAGGCATGACGAATCAGGCAGAGCAGATTATCAGCATCAAGGCCGACCAGCACACACAGATGGGCTACATCACCGACATCAAGGAAGTGTTGCGTAAATCTTGGGCGCTGCGTATCAACTATTCAGCAACCAAGCGAAACTAAGCCGAACTGTTCGGCCACATAAAAGGAAGCGGTTCTCTCACATCAGGGGGAGCCGCTTTTGTTATCGTGGGAGGCGGAAAATCCTTGCCTGACAGGACGCTTTTTCAAACACGGCACGTGATGTTTGACGTCTGCGCACTAAAAGGTGCCACTTGGTGCTAAAGCATCCAAGAATTTACCCACGTGATAAATTCATTTTACCCACGTGATATTTGAAATATTACACGTGATATTTTCATTTTACCCACGTGACGTTTGAGAATCAGGTGAGCGAGGTTTGAAAACACGACTGAAGGCGATATTATGTTTGGCATGAATAAAAAGATGGCAAATAATTATAAAATTCGCGGAAATACGGGCCACGATGCTTGTAATATCGAAAATAATTCGTACCTTCGCATAATAATGTTACCAAATTACAAACAAGTTGATGGCTAAGAGAGTTGTCATAACGGGCATGGGCATCTGGTCGTGCCTCGGGACAAGCACAGGCGAGGTGAGGGATGCGCTTCGTGAAGGGCGGTCCGGCATCGTTATGGACCAAGCGAGACTGGACTACGGATACCAGTCCGGACTGACCGGTCTGGTGAAGGCTCCCGTGCTGAAAGGACTGCTCGACCGTCATTTGCGCCGCGGTTTCTCCGAGCAGGCCGAATATGCCTACATGGCCGGCCTGGAGGCGTTCCGCATGGCTGGCATCGACGAAGCGTACCTTACGGCCAACGAGGTTGGTTGCATCTTCGGTAACGACTCGTCGGCAAAGCCCGTCATCGAGGCCGCGAAGATTATGGAGGAGAAGCGAGATTCCCAACTGCTCGGGCAGAACTACATCTTCCAGAGCATGAACTCTACCGTCAACATGAACCTCAGCACCGCCTTCCACCTGAAAGGTGCGAACTTCAGCATCAGTGCAGCGTGCGCCAGCGGCAGCCACTCCATCGGACTGTCCTACCTGCTCATCAAGCAGGGACTGCAGGAGATGGTGCTCTGCGGCGGCGCTCAGGAAACGAGCCACCTGGGCATGTCCACGTTCGACGCCATCGGAGCGTTCTCCAAACGCATGGACGAACCCACGAAAGCCAGCCGTCCGTTCGACCGAGACCGAGACGGACTGGTGCCGAGTGGCGGCGGCGCGGCACTGGTTCTCGAGGAGTATGAGCATGCCTTGGCTCGTGGAGCAGACATCCTGGCAGAGGTGAAAGGCTACGGCTTCTCGTCGAACGGGACTGCCGTCATCAGCCAACCGAGCGACGAGGGCTGCGTCATCGCCATGACGAGGGCAATGAAAGATGCCGGCATGGAAGCCTCCGACATCGACTACATCAATGCTCACGCCACCTCCACACTGCAGGGCGACAAGTACGAGGCCATAGCCCTCGACCGGCTTTTCCACGGTCAGCATGCACTCATCAGCAGCACCAAAGGCATGACAGGCCACGAGTGCTGGATGGCAGGGGCAAGCGAAATAGTCTATTCCCTGCTCATGATGCAAGGCAACTTCGTGGCTCCAAACCTTAACTTCAACAATCCGGACGAATACTCGGCGAGGCTCAACATCGCCCGGACAACGACAGAAACAGACATCAAAGCCGTCCTGAGCAACTCCTTCGGCTTCGGCGGCACAAACAGCGCACTGATAATAAGCAAAATATCATGAACCTCTTTCCCAACTTAAAAAGATACACCAGCGAGCAACTCTCTGCACGCGAGGCACAAAGGCAGGCCGAGTTCATCGCCTGGGGGCCAATCGTGTTCCAGGCAACCAGGCTGATGCTCAAGTTCGGCATCCTTGAGATGCTGAGAGACAGTGACGACGGACTCACCGAAACTGAAGTCGTCGAGAAGAGCGGGCTGTCACAATATGCAGTGAAGTGCCTTCTGGAAGCCTCCCTCAGCATCGGCACCGTCCTCATCGACACGGAAAGCGACCGCTACACCATCTCCAAGACAGGTTGGTTCCTGCTCAACGACCCTGCAACAAGGGTGAACATCGACTTCAACCACGACGTCAACTACATCGGGATGTTCAACCTCGAAGAGGCACTCAAGGAGGGACGACCGGTCGGACTAAAGCACTTTGGCGATTGGCCGACCCTGTACGAAGGACTCTCCTCCTTCCCCGAACAAGCAAAAGAGAGCTGGTTGAACTTCGACCACTTCTATAGCGACTCCTCTTTCCCCGAGGCGCTCCGCATTGTCTTTGCCGAGCACTTTGTCCGCTCGCTATATGACGTGGGCGGCAACACCGGCAAGTGGGCCCTGCAATGCGTCGCCTACGATGAAAACGCAGAAGTCACCATCCTCGACCTTCCCCAGCAGATAAAGATGATGCAGGAGAACATCGCAGGCAAGCCAGGCGCCGAACGCATCAAGGGCTACGGCATCAATCTGCTCGACAAGCACGCCTCATTCCCACGACACGAAGGCGGCCTCGATGCCATCTGGATGTCGCAATTCCTCGACTGCTTCAGCGAAGAAGAAATCGTCAGCATCCTCTCCAGGGCAAAAGACGCGATGGACCAGGACACGCGACTCTTCATTATGGAACTCTTCTGGGACCGCCAACGCTTCGAACCCGCAGCCTTCTGCCTCACGATGACCAGTCTGTACTTCACCGCAATGGCCAA
The DNA here is from genome assembly GCA_017645655.1 of Bacteroidaceae bacterium. Taxonomy (GTDB): domain Bacteria; phylum Bacteroidota; class Bacteroidia; order Bacteroidales; family Bacteroidaceae; genus Physcousia. Next base: position 29,109 of record JAGCNZ010000025.1, read on the forward strand.
CGGCAACAGTAAGATGTACCATTCCGACGACATGAGGCGTCTCATCTGTCAGGCCGGACTGCAGATAGAAAGCATCTACGACGGGCTGGGACAGGGACACAGCATCATGGTTTGCAAACTATAAACACATACATACATGAATAGAACAGAGATAGAAGAGAAGGTTAAGGACTTTCTGATTGAAGACTTCGAGATTGACGAAGACAAGATTCGCCCGGAAGCACGGCTCAAGGAGGACTTGGAGATAGACAGTCTCGACTTTGTCGACATCATAGTCATCGTGGATAAGTGCTTCGGGTTCAGGCTCAAGGCAGAAGAGATGGCAGGCGTCGACACCCTGGCACAGTTCTGTGATTACATCGAAAACAAAGTCAACTGAAACGACGGAACATGGCAGAGCAAAAGTGGGCAGGTACGACGTACGGCAACGCATGGATGCACAAATGGCTCATCCGCATGCTTCGGCATATTGATGTGCGCATCTTATATCTTTTCGTGGCCATCTTCGTCATCCCTGTCTGCCTGGTGCTGAACCCAAGCCGAGGCATCGCGTATCGCTACTTCCGACGTCGCATCGGGTATGGCAGGCTGAAGTCCGCCTGGAAAACATACGTCAACCATTGCCTCTTCGGACAAGTCGTTGTCGACAAGTTCGCGATGTATGCAGGCAAGAGATTCGATGTGGAAGTTGAGAACTACAATGAGTTCCTCAATCGCGCCTCAAGAAAAGAGGAAGGCTTCGTGCAGTTGAGCGCTCACATCGGCAGTTATGAGATAGCGGGATACACGCTTGCCGTCGAAGGCAAATGCTTCAACGCACTAGTCTTTGCAGGCGAAAAAGCCTCTGTCATGCAGAATCGCGACAAGATGTTCGCTGGCACAAATATCAAGATGATAGCCATTCAACCCGACATGAGCCACCTTTTCAAGATAGACCAGGCACTGGCCGACGGCGGAATCGTCAGCATGCCAGCCGACCGCATCAACGGTTCGCAGAAATGTATCGAACACGTCTTCCTCGGAGCAAAAGCGAAGTTCCCGCTCGGACCATTCTCCGTAGCGACAATGAGAGGGCTCGATGTGCTTGCAGTCAACGTGATGAAAGCCTCGCTCACAAGTTATAAGATTTACGTCACACCGCTCGCATACGACAAGGGAGCCACACGACAGGAGCAGATAAAGCAGCTCTCAGAGGCCTATGTCGCCGAGCTTGAGAAGCGAGTTAGGCAGTATCCCACGCAATGGTACAACTATTTTGAGTTCTGGCAAGAAGGATAAAAGCATGATTCACGTAGTCGCCACAAACATAACATCGCCGCTTGGTTTCACAACGGAGGAGAACTATCAGGCAATCTTGTCTGGTCGTACTGCCCTACACCGCTATGAGGGTTTGTGGGGATTGCCTGAGCCATTTGCCGCTTCCCTGTTCAGCGAAGAGCAAAGAGCCATGCTTGCCATCGAAGGCTACACTTTCTTCGAAGCACTTGCCATTCGCTCCATTCGCACGGCTCTCACGTACACTTCGCTTGGTAATTCTCTTTCGAGAATCGTCCTCATATTAAGCACAACGAAAGGCAACATTGAGGCTTTGGGAGAGGAACTCTACTACCCTTCCAAGGCGGCACAGAGAATTGCCGAAGCCATCGGGCTGACAACAAAACCTATCGTCGTTTGCAATGCTTGCGTATCTGGTCTCTCAGCCCAACTTCTCGCAGACCGTTTGCTTTCGGCCAACCTTTATGATTACGCTATCGTGGTGGGCGCAGAGGTTCAGAGCAAGTTCATCGTCTCGGGTTTCCAAGCTCTTAAGGCTGTTTCGGAAGAGCCTTGTCGCCCTTTCGACATTGAGCGTAACGGTCTCAACCTGGGAGAAGCAGCTGCCACGATTGTGTTTGCGAGGACTTCCGACAAGGAGAGTTGGCAACTTACCCACGGAGCAGTCCGCAACGATGCCTATCACATCGTCTCTCCCTCCCCGCAAGGTGACGGACTGACGAACGCCATCAATGCCGTGATGGAAGGGCGAGACAAGTCACTTCTGGCAACTGTTTGCGTACACGGAACAGCCACTCTCTATAATGATCAAATGGAGTCGAAGGCCATAGAGCGTGCCAACCTCTCGGACATTCCGTTGTCTGCACTCAAAGGTTACTACGGACACACGATGGGAGCTGCTGGCGTGCTCGAAACCATCCTTACCATGATAGCCACGGACGACGGCATAATCCTCCCGTCGAAGGGCTTTACGGAACCTGGCGTAAGCGGGAAAGTCAGCATCAGCAGCGAGCCAAGGAAAACCAGCAAGCGTGCTTTCCTGAAGCTCATGTCTGGCTTCGGAGGCTGCAACGTTGCGGCAATATATGAAAAGACAACGGACAACGAACTACAGACCACGAACAAAACGACACTTGTAAAAGCCCATACCATCAGGATTTCCTCGGAGGAAGGCCTGACCTTGACAGACATCTACAAGCAGCAGATAGGGAATTATCCCAAATTCTACAAGATGGACCTCCTGACGAGGCTGGCCTTCGTAGCAACCGAACTGCTTCTAAAGGATGGTCAATGGTCAATGGTCAATGGTCAATTGCCTGTCATCTTCTTCAACCACTCGTCCTCCGTCGTGGCTGACCGCATGTATTTCGACACGATTCGAGATGCCGAGAACTACTTCCCAAGCCCCTCCGTCTTCGTTTACACCCTGCCAAACATCACGACAGGCGAGGTTGCAATTCGTCATCATCTGTGCGGCGAGACCTCCTTCTACATTCTTCCCGACAAGGACGAGGCTTTGATGAAGCAGATTCTGGAAGCCTCCATCGCCAGAACCGGCACGCCAACTGCCATCAGCGGCTGGGTTGATGCCGAGAGCGAAACCTGCTTCGAATGCGAACTATCAGTGTATAACATTATATAATATAAGTATGGAACAGTTAATTAACGACTTGAAATTACAAATCAAGGAAGCCCTCAACCTGGAGGAACTCTCGTTGGAGGAGTTCGACGAGAACGCTCCGCTCTTCGGCGACGAAGGCATCGGGCTCGATTCAATCGATGTGCTCGAGATTATTGTGCTGCTCGAAAAGAACTACGGCATACGCCTTGCCAACCCGAAAGACGGGCGAGCTATCTTCCAGAGCGTCAAGACGATTGCCGAGTACGTACAGGCAAACAGGAAGAAGTAAGAAAGTGAAGAACTAAGAACTAATAACTAAGAATAAAAGTAACTATTATTCATCACTCTTCACTCTTCGTTCTTCACTATACTTAATGATTAGAAAATGGATATCTCAGTAGCAGGTTACGGCATTATTTGCGCGATTGGTAACGATGCTTCGGCTGTCCTGAAGTCCCTCAAAGAAGGGCGAACGGGCATTGGTCCCATGCGTTATCTCCAGTCGAGCCACAAGGAGTTGCCTGTCGGAGAAGTGAAGCTCTCGGATGAGGACATGAAACGGATGCTCGGACAGGACGAGAAAGCCATCATCAGCCGCACCGTCCTGATGGGAGCCATCGCGATTCGTCAGGCCTTGGAGCACGCCAACCTCGACCTGAAAGGCAAGCGAATTGCAGTCATCAACGGGACGACTGTTGGCGGAATGGACATCACGGAGCGTTACTTCCTGCAGATGAGAGAGGAAGACGACCTGTTGCCCCTCGTCGAGAAGCACGATTGCGGCAGTTCTACACGCGAGATGGCCGACTTTGCCGGCCTGAAAGATGCAGAGGTTTGTACTGTCTCGACGGCTTGTTCGTCTGCCGTAAACGCCATCATTCTCGGGTCGGAAATGCTCAAGAACAATGAGGCAGACATCGTCATCGCTGGCGGAACCGAGTCACTCAGTAAGTTCCACCTGAACGGATTCAACGCCTTGATGATTCTCGACAAGGCACAATGTCGTCCGTTCGACAAGACAAGAGCCGGTCTGAACCTCGGCGAAGGAGCCGCTTTCGTTGTGCTAAAGAGCCAACCCTCCTCTATTTCCTCAAAAGAGGGAAGTATCGTAATCCGCGGTTACGGCAATCGCTGCGACGCTTTTCACCAGACGGCTTCGTCGGAGAACGGTGAAGGAGCGTATCTCGCGATGAGTGACGCCTTGCAAATGGCTGGGCTAAAGCCGCAGGATATCCATTATATCAATGCTCACGGCACAGGTACGCCCAACAACGATGCCAGCGAGAGTGCGGCCATTCGGCGTGTCTTCGGAGACAAGATTCCACCCGTCTCGAGCACGAAAGGCTTTACGGGTCACACCACTTCTGCTTCCGGCTCAATCGAGACCGTGATTTGCATCATGGCTCTTCGCGAGGGTTTCTTGCCCGCGAACCTGGGTTGGAAGGAGCAAGACGAGAGTTGTATAACTCCAGCCCCACTCCAACTCCCCCCAAGAGGGGAAGGACAACCTCATCTCCTCCCCTTTGGGGGAGGTCGGGAGGGGGCCGTTCTCTGCAATTCCTTCGGGTTTGGAGGGAACGATTCGGCAGTTGTGATAGGCAAAAGCCCACTCCCCGCTCCCACTTTTGGAGAGTGTCTAAGACAAAAGACCTGCGTTTTGGCAGAGGAAACGATTACCGATGTCGAGCAACTTGCTGAGCTTCGCGAGTTTGTTTCTGCTGGCGAGGCCAGGCGGATGGGCAAGCTGATGAAGGCTGCCACGATGTCGTCTCTCAAGGCTTTGCAGGCTGCGGGAATCGAGACGCCTGATGCCATCATCACTGCAACTGCGTTTGGCATGCTCGAGACGAGCGAGAAGTTCCTCGTCGATATGCTTGAAAACGGCGAAGAGACCCTGAGCCCTACCCTCTTCATGCAGAGCACGCACAACACCATCGGCTCCTCCATCGCCATCCGAACCAAGTGTCACGGCTACAACATGACTTATAGCCAGGGCTCCGACTCGCTCGATTGGGCCCTTCGCGACGCTCGAAGATTGATAGCGACGGGCAAGGCGAAGACCGTTCTCGTGGGCTGCCACGACGAAGCAACCCCGCTGTTCCAGGAGTTCTGCCGCAGGATGGGAAAGCCCGTACCACAGGAAATCTACTCTCACAGCATCGTGCTCGGCAGGGCGAAGAACGCTTAGCTGCGAAATCCCCTGCAGAACGCAGTCATACTTAGCGTGTTGCGACTCCAGTCCCACCATGGGAGGACTCGAGTTTTACCGTGGGAGGACTCCAGTCCCACCGTGGGAGGACTCGAGTCCTCCTATAGGAAAATTTTCGGAGGACTGCAGTCCTCCTAACTATTTTATTCGAAGGACTGACTGACATTTCCTTTCATCTTCCCCAGAAAACTGCACTTTTTTTCCTTGGATTACGTGTATAACAATAATTCTTCGTATCTTTGCAAAAAGAATTCAACACGCATGCAGTTAATACCCTTAGCGATATTACACAGCTTATTGATGGCAGGGGGACAGGTTTTCCTGAAGTTTGCCCTCGAGCGCATGCTGCCGTTCGGTTGGAACTGGCAGTTCTGGGAGTCCGTTCTGGTTAACTGGCAGTTCGCTCTTTGCGGCTTGCTCTCGGGTGCGGGCACAGTCTTGTGGTTCTACATCATCAAGCATTTCCCCTTCAGCATGGCGTATCCCATGGCGTCGCTCAGCTACGTGTTCGGCATGATAGCAGCGATGCTGGTGTTCCACGAAGAGGTGAACCTGACAAGGTGGCTGGGCGTTCTGCTAATCATGGCAGGGTGTTACATCATAGCAAAGTAGTGTCCTCTCCCACTTCCCCAAGAGGGAGAACTAAAAAGAACAAGGAAATGAAACGATTTATATTGTCTGCTGTCTGCTGTCTGCTGTCCGCCAGCCTGACCGCTCAAGGCCTCAGCGAGCAGAAGATGCTGCAAAAGATGGCCGCCTCGGCAGAGAAGATAAGGACCGTCCAATGCAATTTCACCCAGACAAAGCAGTCGAAGATGCTCAAGGAGGCACAGGTCTCGAAGGGCAAGATGCTTTGTCAGCAGCCCGACAAACTGCGGTGGGAATACACTTCGCCACGCCCCAGCACCCTCGTACTCGAGGGAAACGAGGCGCGTCTGCTCAAGGGAACAGACCAGGGAGCGAGGAACAAGTTCATCGGAGGAATGGCGCGTCTCATCATGAACAGTGTCGCAGGCAAGTGCTTGACTGACAGCAAGACCTTCAGCGTCACAGCAAAAGAGATGCCGACGGAGTACGTGGCAACCCTCGTCCCGCTGAAGAAGGACATGAAAAGGCTGTACAGCAAACTCGTCCTGCACTACGACATCAAACAGGAGACTGTGACCGGCGTGGAACTACACGAGAAAAACGGCGACCGCACCCTCATCGAATTGCACGACATCCGCATCAATGGAAACTAAGAAGACACTTCGCGACAGAGGCATCTGCGTGGTGATTCCGACCTACAACAACGCCGGAACCATCGCCGACATTGTCCGTCGCGCCCTCGAACACTGCCTGGATGTGATTGTCGTCGCCGACGGATGTACCGACCAAACGCCCGACATCCTGCAAGGCATCGAGGGAATTACAGTCGTCTCCTACCCCAAGAATGCCGGCAAAGGCAGCGCCCTGAAGCGAGGCTTCAAGCAGGCTCTCGAGATGGGATTCGCCTACGCCATCACCTTGGATGCCGACGGCCAGCACTTTCCCGAGGACATCCCCACGATGCTGCAGGCCAACCAGAAGCACCCGGGCGCCCTCATCGTCGGAGAAAGGAAGGGGCTCGAGGCAATGGAACGCAGCAAAGGCAGCAAGTTTGCCAACGCCTTCGCCAATTTCTGGTTTGCTATTCAGACGGGGCAGCGTCTCAAAGACACTCAGACAGGCTTCCGGCTCTATCCGCTCAAAAAGCTTCGCGGCCTCTCGCTACTCACCTCTCGCTACGAAGCAGAACTCGAACTGCTCGTCTTTGCCTCGTGGCACGGCGTGGAGATTGTCTCCGAACCAGTCAACGTCTACTATCCCAAACCCGAAGAACGTGTATCGCACTTCCGTCCGATACCAGACTTCTCGCGCATCTTCATACTCAACACCGTGCTCTGCATGCTGGCTGTGGTGTATGGTTTGCCACTAGCCATCTGGCGCGGACTCACGACATTCCTGCGAACGACCTACGCCTTGCTCTTCTTCGTCCTGTCCGTCTTCCTCGTCCTTACCCCGGCAACAATGCTCTGGCTCCTGGTGACGAAGGACCTCGAAAAGAAGCGACTCGGCATTCACAAGATGCTGTGGTACTTCTCGAAATTCGTCACGCAATGGCACGGAATACCCGGCGTCAAGTTCTCTGTCGGCAATCCTCACAAAGAAGACTTCGCGAAACCAGCCGTCGTCATCTGCAATCATCAGTCGCACCTCGACTTGATGACGATGCTCATACACACGCCCAAACTCGTTTGTCTCACGAAAGACTGGGTCTGGAACAACGCCTTCTATGGCTACATCATACGGAATGCTGAGTTCTATCCCGTGTCGGAAGGCACAAGCACACTCATGCCGAAACTGCGCTCGCTTGTAGAAAGAGGCTACAGCATAGCGGTCTATCCGGAAGGGACGCGTTCGCCGGATTGTACCATCACACGCTTCCATCAAGGTGCATTCTATTTAGCAAAGCAACTGAACCTCGACATCCTTCCGCTCGTCCTGTATGGTGCAGGAAAGGCTCTGCCGAAGAAGGAGAAGCATCTCCACAAATGGCCCATCCGCATAGAGATAGACAAACGCATCTCTCCCGAGGAGTTGCAGACGCTTGGAGACTTGCCGAGAGAGCAAGCATCCAGTCTGAGAAAATATTACAAAAGGCGTTACGCCGAAATTGCAAACAGGATAGAGCAAGATGTCTAAGCGTAAGTCACTCGACCTTTTGCCCTTCGTCGCATCGTGCCTGCTGTGTTTCTGTCTGCAATCGGCAGCGTCGGGCAGGCTCAAGCCATTCCTGGCCGGCAAAGATGCCACGGCTGTCATCATCTGCCCAGGCGGCTCGTACTGCTGGCTCGACATGGAAACAGAAGGTATCGAAGTGGCACAATGGCTCCAGGCAAACGGCATCTCGGCTTTCGTGCTGAAGTACAGAGTGCAAGGTATCGTGCCATACATCACACATTCGCGTCTTCTCTTTAAGGGAAAGCAATATCCCGACGCCCAAAACGACCTGCAACAAGCCCTCACTTATGTGCGCGAACATGCCGACGAACTGGGCGTCAATCCTAATCGCATCGGCGTGATGGGATTCTCGGCAGGCGGACATCTGGCATTATGTTCAATGAACAATAGGCAATGGGCTATGGATAATGGGCAATCACCGAACTTCATCGCAGCCATCTATCCCGTAGTGAGCATGTCGCACCCCTGCAGCCACAAGCGCTCCCGGCGTGCCCTGCTGGGTGAGTACAAGAAGCGCGACAGAAAGATGCGCGACTCGCTTTCCATCGAACGGCACGTGCCGAAGGACTGCCCGCCAGTCTTTCTCGTCAATTGCAAAGACGACCGCGTGGTGAAATGCCGCAATTCGGAACTCCTCGACTCTGCCCTGACGGCACAAGGCATCGAGCATCGATACATCCAATACCGCACCGGAGGACACGGCTTCGGCGCATCTGAAACCAAAGGCACCGCGGAATGTCGTGCCTGGAAGAACGAGTTCATAACTTGGATAAAAAGTCTCGCATTATGACGACACACGAGTTCGAAGACATACGTCCATATAACGAAGCGGAAATCCCCGCAGCAATGCAGCGGATTGCCAGCAGCAAGGAGTTTCCCCTGCTTGCCTCCTACGTCTTCCCCGACCGCCCGACTGAGGAGGTAAGGCAGGAAATGATGGGCTACAGGACGGTGCGCGAGTTCCAACTCGGTGTGATGTATCATGCCAACAAGCAGATTCTCAGGAGAAGCACGACTGGCTTCACCTATTCGGGCATCGAGCGGCTTTCGCCAGAGAGGAACTATCTGTTTGTCTCCAACCATCGCGACATTATGCTCGATGCCTCGCTGATGCAGAACGTATTGACAGACGAAGGCTTCGACACGTGCGAGATAACCTTCGGAGAAAACCTGATGCGAGGGCAACTTGTCATCGATGTGGGGAAGAGCAACAAGATGTTCAAAGTGGCTCGACCCGGGTCGAATGCACGTGAGTTCTACAGGGATTCACTTCTCCTCTCGCAGTACATCAGATACGTTGTCACAGAGAAACACCAATCCATCTGGATTGCGCAACGCAACGGACGCACCAAAGACGGCATTGATCGCACGGACCAAGGCATCATCAAGATGTTTGGGATGTCGCAGACGAAAGACCGAGTCGCGTCACTTGCCGAGCTAAACATAGTGCCGGTTGCTGTCTCGTATGAATGGGAATCGTGCGACGTCCTCAAAGCTATCGAGTTGTACAAGCGCACTAAGGGTCCCTACACCAAGCAACCAGGCGAGGACCTGAACAGCATTCTCACTGGCATATTGCAACAGAAGGGACGCGTGCACTTCGCTTTCTGCGAGCCAGTCACAGCCGCACATCTGCAGACGTTGCCAAACGCCACAGCCAATGAGTTCCACAAGAAAGTGGCGAACCTGCTCGACCAGCGTATCTGCTCGGCATATCATCTCTTTCCCAACAACTACATCGCCCATGACATCTTGCACGAGAGCAACGCCTACCGACAGATGTATACTGAAGAAGAGAAGAATGCCTTCGTCCGTCGTTTGTCGGAACTCGACAGTTACAAGGACGACTACGCACTCGAAGAACTGAGGAGCATCTTCCTTGGCATCTATGCCAACCCAGTCGAAAGCAAAAGAACCTTCAGCAATGATAACAAAGATATTTGATTACCTCAGCCGTCACGCCGTTGCCCGATGGGCATCGCTGCTCGCCATCACGTTCGTCATGACTGCCTCCGTCGTGCGTCTTTCCTATAAGGAAGACATCCAGGACTTCCTTCCCTTAGGCGATACAGACAGGCTGCGAATGGCTGTTTATCAGGACATCTCGGGCATGAACCGACTCTTCGTCGTCTTTGAAAGCACGGGTGATGCAGAGAAGACGACTGAGGCGATTGATTGTTTCGTGAGTTGCGTAGAGGAGAGCGACACGGCTGGCTGGTGTCAAGACCTGCAAGCGACGTTCGACCTCGAGAGCCTCTCCGAGACTTTAGACTTTGTTTACGCCAACGCGCCGCTCTTCATGACGGGCGACGACTACAGGCGAATGGATAGCCTTCTTGCTTTGCCGGAGTACATCGACGCCAAGCTCGAAGACAATCTTAATGCCTTGATGCTCCCTTCGAGCAGTTTCCTGAGCGACAACATCGGGCGCGATCCGCTCGGACTTTTTGTTCCTGCTTTGGAGACATTACAGCAATCACAACAGCAGATGCACTTTGAGATGTACGATGGTTACGTCTTCACTCCCGACATGTCGAAGGCTATCGTGATGCTCTCGTCGCCCTTCGGCAGCAGTGAGACTGCGGGGAACGCCCTACTTATTGCTATGCTCGACGAAGCCATCGAGAGGATGCAAGCCGATTTTCCTGAGGTAAAGGCACACGTCGTTGGTGGTCCTCAGGTTGCTGTGGGCAATGCAAAGCAGATTCTTCGCGACAGTATCTTGGCTGTTTGCCTGGCTGCGATTCTCATCCTGGCATTGTTGCTCTATGCTTTTCGCAGGTTCCGGGACATCGTGCTCATTGCCATGTCGGTTCTTTGGGGCTGGCTCTTCGCCCTTGGCGGCATGGCGTTGGTGCACGACAACGTGTCGATGATTGTCGTCGGCATCTCGAGTATCATCATCGGAATTGCTGTCAACTATCCTCTCCACCTCATCAGTCACGTACAGCATCAGCCGGATATCCGTCAAGCTTTGCGTGAGATAACGACGCCTCTCCTTGTGGGCAACGTCACAACAGTCGGTGCTTTCCTTGCCTTGGTGCCGCTTAAGTCGATTGCCCTACGCGACCTCGGACTCTTTGCATCCTTCCTCCTCATTGGCACGATACTCTTCGTGCTGGTTTGGTTGCCACACATGAAAGTGAAAAGTGAAAAGTTAAAAGTGAAAAATAATAATGCCGACCTCCTTTCCCGCCTTGCCTCCGTGCAGATTGAGAGGAAGCGATGGCTGGTCGTCATGGTAGCCTTGCTGACCTTTGTCTTCGGTTTCTTCAGCCTTTCTGTCAAGTTTGATTCCGATGTGTCGAACATCAACTACATGACCGAGACGCAGAAAACCGACATGAACTACTTCCAAAAACTCTTCGAGGAAGACGGTTCGCAAGACAACATATCGCTTTATCTCATGTCCTCAGCCTCGGATTTCGATGCTGCGCTTGCTGGCTCGGAAGCACATCAGGCTGTAATTGACTCGCTTATTAGCGCAGGTCTGATTGCGAGCCATCAAGGTGTTGGCCGCTTCCTGCCCTCGCCGGAGGAGCAGACGAAGCGCATCGAGCGGTGGAACGCATGGCGTGAGAGCCATCCAGAACTCCTTAATCAATTGAATGAGAAGGCAGCCAAGCATGGCTTCTCGGCAGATGCTTTCAGCGACTTTGCCGACATTCTGCTGTCGGAGCACCAAGTCGAGTCGTTCGACTTCTTCAGTCCCCTGACCTCTAAAACCCTTGCCGGCAACGTCTCGCAGGCAGGAGGAAAGGGAAACGTCACGATAGTCGAGACGATTTCTGTCAGGAAGAAAGACCTCGAGCAGGTCAAGAAAGCCCTACCCGACGCCTTTGATATTGCCTCACTTCACTCGTCTGTGGCGGATGCTCTCACCAGCGATTTCAACTACGTCGGCTGGGCATGTTCGCTGATAGTCTTCGTCTTCCTTTGGCTTTCCTTCCGCCGCATCGAACTTGCCATCATTTCGTTCATCCCGATGGCGGTCAGCTGGATATGGATTCTGGGCATCATGTCCATGCTTGGCATCGAGTTCAACATCGTGAACATCATCCTTGCGACGTTCATCTTCGGACAGGGCGACGACTACACCATCTTTATGACTGAGGGCTGCATCTCAGAGTACATACACGGCAAGCCCATTCTCGCTCCCTACAAACGCAGCATTATCCTGTCGGCGCTCATCATGTTCATCGGCATCGGCACACTCATCTTCGCCCGCCATCCTGCCCTGCATTCGCTGGCGGAGGTCACCATCATCGGCATGTTCTCTGTCGTGCTGATGGCATATCTCATTCCGCCTCTGCTCTTCAAATGGATGATGAAGCGATTCCCAAAACGATTTGAAAACCTATAAGATATGAAAGAACACATCATTGAACTGCTCAGCAGCGCCCTTCCGATGGTCAATCTCGAGTCGGACTTCCTGTTCAGCGAACTCGACTCGCTCGGCGTAACCACCATCCTGATGCTCCTCTCCGAGGAATATGGCATCGAGCTGGAGGCAAAGGACGCTACGCCGAAGAACCTCAAAACCATCGATTCCATCGTCAGAATGGTGGAAGAAAAGTTGGAGAAAAAGGCTTAGTGACCAGACAACGCACGGTGCGATGAAAAACATCACGTGGGTAAGTTGAAATTATCACGTGGGTAAAATGAATTTATCACGTGGAATATTTCAAATATCACGTGGGTAAAATGAAAACATCACGTGCCGCGTTTTCGAACCTCGGCAGGAGAGTCCGACTTCGCACCGTTGCAAAAGAGAAAACCAGAAACAGATAAACGAGAATTGAGATGCTGAATTTAGAGGAACAAGTCAAGCTCTTTTCCGAGCAGACGCCCGACAAGCCGGCAGTCATTTGCCAAGGCAGGACGCTCTCCTACTCGGCTCTCTGGCAGGCTGTCCGAGAGAAAGCAGGAAGCCTGAAAGCCGACGGACTCACGGACGGGCAGCCATATGTGTTCATGACGACGCAGGACGAGAGCTTCATCGTGACCTACCTGGCCGTACATCTCTGCGGAGCCATAGCCGTTCCCCTCGAAGCCTCGACACCCGTCGAACGCCAGCAGCAAATCCGCGACGAGCTAAATGGCCCAAACACCTTAGCTTCCTTCAACGGGAATGAAATGGTAAATGGTCAACGCTCAATGGTAAATGGCAAATGGTCAAATGATAAATGCTCTGACATTCTCTATACTACAGGCACGACCGGCAAGGCAAAAGGCGTGATGATATCAGCCAGAACTTGGAGCGCCAATGCCGAAAACCTCATCGACAGGCTGGGGTTCACGTCCGAGCAGCTCTTCATCATCTGCGGTCCCCTCAACCATCTCGGCAGCCTCTCCAAGATATATCCGACGCTCATGACTGGCGGCACATTATATCTGATGCAGAGCCTCAAGGACCTGGGCGCCTTCTTCTCAGTCTTCGAACTGCCCTTCACGAAGTTCGCCACATTCCTTGTGCCCTCGAGCATCAGGATGCTGCTGCAGTTTGCCCCAAACGAATTGGCTGCCGTAGCCAGCAAAATCGACTTCATCGAAACAGGTGCCGCAGCCATCTCACAAAGCGACATGGAACTCCTCTGCCAGACACTCCCCCACTCTCGCCTTTTCAACACCTACGCATCCACCGAGACGGGCATCGTCTGCAGCTATGAATTCAGCAAGTACGGCTGCGTGCCCGGACTCCTGGGAAAGCCAATGAAACATTCCTCAGTACGCATCGACAGAGATGGCAGAGTGATTTGTTCGGGCCAGACCCTCATGTCGGGCTACGCAGGCGCTCCCGAACTGACCGCACAAGTCCTGATAAATGGGGAGATTCATACTTCCGACATAGGCACTCTCGATGCCGACGGCATGCTGCATCTGCAGGGACGACAGGACGATGTCATCAATGTGGGAGGCTACAAGGTGAATCCCTTGGAAGTGGAGGACGCGGTAAGTGGATTCGAACCTATCGCCGACTGCATCTGCATCCCTGCCCGCCACATCCTCCTCGGCACAGTGCCCAAACTCCTTTATGTGCCCAAACAAGGCAAAGACGTGAAGCCCAAAGACATTGCAGACTTCCTAAAAGGACGACTCGAAAACTACAAAATACCTCTCCTCTATGAGGTCGTCGATGCAATCAAGCGCACATACAACGGCAAACTCGACAGGAAAGCATATAAATAAATAGAGGAACTGACTTGACAGTTCCTCTATTGTTGGTGCCCAGAACAGGAATCGAACCTGCACGCCTCGCGGCACGCGCACCTGAAACGCGCGCGTCTACCATTCCGCCACCTGGGCAAAATAAAACGAGACTCTGTGCTAAAGCACCTTGAGCTCGTTCGAGCGGAAAACGAGACTCGAACTCGCGACCCCAACCTTGGCAAGGTTGTGCTCTACCAACTGAGCTATTTCCGCCTGACAAAGTGTGAAGAGGAGGAGACTCGAACTCCCACGCCTCGCGGCACTACCACCTCAAAGTAGCGCGTCTACCAATTCCGCCACCTCTCCAACTTCATGTTGTCTTTCCAATAATTTAGGCATGCCTTTCGGCGCTGCCAAGTATGCATTTCCTCTGAAACGCGGTTGCAAAGGTACAGCTTTTTTTGAAACCTGCAAAACATTCTGCAACTTTTTTCACTTTCTTTTGAAAGAAATCTCCCAAAAGTAGTTATTAATTCGGCAAGAAAGCGTAACTTTACCGCGAAATACTAAATAAATGTATGTATCATGAAGTCAATTCAGTTTAAGTATTGGGGCGAGGCTTTGATTCTCGCTCTCGGTCTCTTCCTGGCAGGAGGAGCCATCAGCAAAGGCATCGTGAAGTTCAAGGAGATGGACCGCACCGTTACGGCAAAAGGTCTCTCGGAAAAGGAGGTGAAGGCCGACAAGGTTACTTGGCCTCTGAAGTTCAAGGAGCTCGGCAACGACCCTGCAGAGCTTTATGAAACCATCGCAAAGGACACGCGCACCATCGTGGAGTTCCTGAAAGCTAACGGCATCAACGATGAGGAAATCACACAAGCTCCGCCACAAATGGTTGACCAGCAGGCCAACATGAGCTACAGCAACGAGATGGTTCGCTACCGTTACAAAGCAAATTGCGTTGTGACTGTCGTGAGTAAGAACGTGGACCTCGTGCGCAAACTTGTCAACAAGCAAGCCGACTTGATGCGGCAAGGCGTTACCATTATCGGCAATGAGTACGACGACAATGGAGACGTGAGCTATGAGTTCACGGGCCTCAACACCATCAAGCCCGAGATGATTGCCGAAGCCACAAAGAATGCCCGCAAGACTGCCGAACGTTTTGCAGAGGACTCCAACAGCAAGCTCGGCAAGATTCGTACTGCCGACCAAGGTCAGTTCAGCATCGACGACCGCGACCAGAACACGCCGTGGCTCAAGAATGTCCGCGTCGTCACGAC
>JAGCNZ010000026.1 GCA_017645655.1 Bacteroidaceae bacterium
CATCAACACGGAAGAGGCCGTCTCGCTTATCGTAAACGGCTATGCCAAAGAGGTCATCAACAAACTCCCGATGGAGTTCGCAGTCGAGGCGCAGAAGCTGCTTGGCGTCAGCCTGGAGGGCAGCGTCGGATAAACAACCCGCAACAACGACACAACGTCATCACGACATAACGATAGAACGAACAGGTGTTAGAAATTAAGAACTTACATGCCAGCATCAATGGCAAGGAAATACTGAAAGGCATCAGCCTGACTGTCAAAGACGGCGAGGTGCATGCCGTCATGGGGCTCAACGGCGCAGGAAAGAGCACGCTATCAAACGTCATCGTCGGACATCCCTCATACGAAGTGACGCAAGGCACTATAACATGGAACGACAAAGACCTGCTGTCGCTCAAGCCGGAAGAACGCGCTCACGAAGGCATCTTCTTGAGTTTCCAGCAACCAGTCGAGATACCGGGTGTCTCGATGGTTAACTTCATGCGTGCCGCCCTGAATGCCAAGCGCAAATATCAAGGTTTGGAACCCATGCCGGCAGGTGACTTCCTCAAACTCATGCGGGAGAAACGTTCGATTGTAGAGCTCGACAGCAAACTCGCAAACCGTAGCGTGAACGAAGGCTTCTCGGGCGGAGAGAAGAAGCGAAACGAGATATTCCAAATGGCGATGCTTGAGCCTACTCTGACCATCCTGGATGAAACGGACAGCGGACTCGACGTGGATGCGCTCAGGGTAGTTGCCGAAGGTTTCAACAAGCTGCGACGTCCGGAATCGAGCGCCATCGTCATCACCCACTACCAACGTCTGCTCGACTATCTGAAGCCGGATGTCGTGCATGTGCTTATCGACGGACGCATCGTCAAGACGGGTGGTCCGGAACTTGCCGTCGAGATAGAAAACCGAGGCTTTGACTGGATAAAGGAGGAGGCGGGACTGTGAGTGCGGCGAAGCAATACATCGACTTCTACGGCGAGGTGCGTGACGTGATTGCCCGTCGCAGTTGTGCAGAGGTGAATGCCCAGCGCGAGGCGGCTTTCGAGACGTTTTCCGCCAAGGGTTTTCCATCGCAGAAAGTGGAACGCTACCGCTATGCGAAGGTCGATGCTGACTTCTCGCCCAACTATGGTATTGCGCTCACACCACTCGACGGACCACTTCCCCCCTACTGTTTTCACATTGCAGATGCTGAACCACGCGCGCGCGTATTATATAATAAGGTAGCAGATGCGACCGACAGCATCGTGGCGCTCAATACGATGCTTTGTGTCGATACACTTGTCGTCCACGTTCCAAGAGGCATTCGCGTCGAGCATCCGATACAAATAAGCAATATTCTGAAGGGCGAGCAGGACACGATGGTGAGCCGTCGCATCCTCGTCGTGATGGATGAGATGGCTGAAGCCGACATCATTATCACCGACCGAGCAGCATCGCAAAGCCGTTTCATGACGAACCAGGTGATTGAGGTCGTGATGAAGGACGACTCGCACCTTAACCTATACGAAGTGGAGGAGACGCATCTGCTCTGCACCCGCTACAGCAGCGTCTTCGTGCAGCAAGGCCGTAACAGCCACCTCCACCACACCAGCCTGACGCTTTTCAACGGCCATACTCGCAACCGCCTCGACGTCCTGCTACAGGGCGAGGGCAGCGAGGTGACGGCGAACGGATGCATTATTGCCGACAAGATGCAGCGCGTGGACAACAACACGCTCATCGACCACCAGGCTCCTTCCTGCCAAAGCAACGAGCTATACAAGTACGTGCTCGACGACAACGCTGTCGGTGCCTTTGCTGGCAAGGTCTTGGTTCGCAAGGGAGCACAGAAGACGGTAAGTCAGGAGACGAACGCCAACCTGTGTGCCACCAGTTCGGCTCGCATGTACACACAGCCGATGCTCGAGATCTACGCAGACGACGTGAAGTGCAGCCACGGCAGCACCGTCGGGCAGATGGACGAGGCTGCACTCTTCTACATGCGTCAGCGCGGCATTGACGAGCAGGAGGCTCGCCTGTTGCTCAAGGCGGCGTTTATCACCGAAGTTATCGAAACCATACCTCTCGAGTCGCTCCGCGACCGCCTGCACATCCTGGTGGATAAGCGCTTGAGGGGCGAACTAAGCAAATGCGAAGGATGCAAACTCTGCTGAAAACATATAGAGACGACTTTCCCATCCTGCAGAAGGTGTTGTATGGGAAGTATCCGCTGGTCTATCTGGACAATGCCGCGACGACGCAGAAGCCCCGGCAGGTCGTGGAGGCCATGACGGAGGAATACTACAACGTCAATGCCAACGTGCATCGCGGCGTGCATTTCCTCTCGCAGAAGGCCACGGAACTCCACGAGGCGTCCAGAGAGACGGTGTGTCGCTTCCTCGGTGCCCGCAGCACGCGGGAGATTGTCTTCACTCGCGGAACGACCGAGAGCATCAATCTCGTGGCATCCTGCTTCGGGCAGGCTTTCATGAAGGAGGGCGACGAGGTCATCATCTCGGAGATGGAACATCACAGCAACATCGTTTCGTGGCAACTGGTGCAGGCAAGGCAAGGCATCCGCATCCGCGTTCTCCCCATCACCGACGACGGCCGGCTCCGCATGGAGGAATACGAGAAACTATTCAACGAGCGCACCCGCATCGTCAGCATTACCCATATAAGTAATGTATTGGGGACTGTCAATCCTGTTCGGGACATCATTCGCATCGCCCATGAGCACGGCGTTCCCATCCTCATCGACGGTGCTCAGAGCACGCCCCACATGCCCATCGACGTGCAAAGCCTCGACTGTGATTTCTTCGCATTCAGTGGTCACAAGATCTACGGCCCGACGGGCATCGGCGTCCTCTACGGCAAGGAGGAGTGGCTCGACCGCATCCCGCCATACATGGGAGGCGGCGAGATGATAAAGAACGTCAGCTTCGAGAAGACAACGTTCAACGAATTGCCGTACAAGTTCGAAGCCGGCACGCCCGACTACGTCGCTTCAACCGGCTTGGCACGGGCGCTCGAATACGTCACATCGATTGGTTTCGACGCCATTCAAGCCCACGAGCGCGACCTGACGGCATACGCCATACGGCGCCTCATGGAGGTAGAAGGCATGAAGATTTACGGGCCAAGCATCGAGGAGCACGACGCCGTCATCTCCTTCCAGGTGGGTAACATCCACCACCTTGACATGGGCACGCTGCTCGACCGCCTCGGCATCGCCGTCCGCACAGGCCACCATTGCGCCGAGCCACTCATGCGCCGCCTGGGCATCGAGGGCACTTGCCGCGCCAGCTTCGCCCTCTACAACACACGCCAGGACGTCGATGCCCTGGTCGCAGGCATACAGCGCGTCAGGCAGATGTTCTGAGGCTGTCCTCCTGCCCGCCACGCTTTCCCTTTATACACACAATCTTTATGGGTCCTGACCTGTGATGCCGCGTTACTTGATGTCTCCGAAGCGGAGTTTCTTCCTGTTGACAGGTTCGGAGAGAGGCTGGATGGTGGTGCTCGGGCCGAGATCGGCGGGCGCTTTCCACGAGCTGAGTTCCCAGACGATTCTCCCGTCGGGCGTCACCTCGATGGCTTGCACATCGGGATTCTTCGGGTCAATCTTGCGTCCGCTCCATTCATTGAACCAGTTTCCCATGAGCGTGTTGCCGTTCTTCAAGCGGTGTGCCTTCTGCGTGGAAATCTCTTTGTAGTCGGGGTTCTTACTCCAGTCGTAATCCCACACCACGCGTCCCTGCTTGTCGAACTCGCGTGCGAAGCCTCTGTTCGAACACCCCAGGATGTTGCCATTCTTGAGCTCCTCCACGCCCCAGGCACCCGGCAGGTCAATCCTACGCAGCTCTTTGCCGTGACTGTCCAGCTCGATGATGGCTCCCAGCTGCATGGAGGCAAGCAACAGCGTGCCCTTTTTGGAGAGGCGGAAGCAGCGCATTTGCCCGTGGGAACCGCCGTCAGTGAACGGCAGAGGGATGCGTCGCAGTTCTTTCAGGCTGGGGATTTCCATGACGACGGCTTCCATCGGGTTGCCGCACTGCACGTAAACCACCTTGTTTCGCCCGACAGGTTGGATGGAATGAATCTCGTAACCTTGCGGCGCATCCATCTTCCACAGCGTCTCGAACTTGTCGCGTGTCTTGCGGTCGGGCACTATCTCGCGAATGCCGTGCTGATGCGCCATCAGGATATGCCCGTCGCTAAGCAGAATGGCGTCGCTTATCTCGCCTCGCCCTTGCGGGTCGCTGTACTCCCAAGCCACTTCGCCTCGCTCCACGATATACATGCGATGCTTCATGCTCTCACCCGCGTAGAAGAAGTCCATGCGGTCGAGCCCGCGATTCTCCTGAGCTGCCATGCTTAGGGCAAAGCAGAAGAGCAGGGCGAGAGGCAGTCTGTTCTGTGTCTTCATTTCTTCTCTTATTATCTTATAGAACAATGAACTTACGTGCGAAGGCACGGGCGTTGACGCTGAGACTTGCGATAACAAAGCCGCGTGCCGACACCTTGACTCGTGTCTCACCTGCTCCGACGGGCACTTTCTGCAAGAGACGTCCGCTGGTGTCGAACAGCGAGAGCGTGCCTTCGTCGAGGGTCGAGCACACGATGCAGTCGCCATCCAGCCGCAAAGCCTGCTCCACGTTGGTCGGCACAGCACCCGGCTCGCGTATGCCATCATAGATGTCCAGCGTCTCTTGTGTCGGCGTGACGCTTATCTTGTCGAGGTCCGGCGCCTGACCATCCTCGCATCCATAATAGATAATGTTGGTTCCCTCCTGCAACTGAACGTAAATTGTCTTCATACCCAAGACGAGACCTTTCGAGCGGTCGTAGTCATCGCGCATATGGAAGTCGTAGTAAATCTTGTCGCCCTCGTCGCCAACCTGTATGTAAGCGCGGCGTGTCTCTTCAGGAAGCATGTAGTAGAGCGTCAAGGCATGCTCGCCGGCGAAGTCAGTCTTGACGCGAGTGAACTTCAGTTTCGTGTCGTTCTGAATCCTGCTCTTGTTGTAGCCGCCGGAACAATGGGCATTGCTTTGCCTCGTGCCGCCAATGGCTGACTCGGCCTCATAGCTTATTGCACGGAGGTAAGGACGGTTCTCGTCGGTCGTGATGATAACGGTCGCACCACCATTTGGCTTGACGCTGATGCTTAGATTTGTGGCCGAGGTGACTGTCCTCTTCTGGTATGCAATGTCGAAGGAGCAGGTACCGTCGCGGTAGATGTAGGCCGTGTATTGCTTTCCTTCCTCAAGGAACTTCAGCGGAATGCGGACTGCGCGTTGGTTCTTGCTGACCGTAGCGACAAACCAGTCCTCACCGCTTCGGCGTGCAAGTGTGGCGTATTTCGTCGGGTCTGCTTCTAAGCAAAGCGTCTCGTCCCAAGCCGTCGGCACTTGTCGCAGGACAGGTTCGAAAGGACTGTCAATCACGTTGTCCGGGCAGTCGATGAGGCATTGGAAACCACTCTCGAAGAGCGTCCACAAGGCCAACTGGTAAGACCATGTCGTGAAGGGGTTCTCGTCGGTGTTCGAATGGGTCTTCAGCGAGCCGGTACGTTGTGCGAGCTTCGTCGGAGTGAAGTCCATCGGCCCGATTGCGTTGCGTGTCAGGACGAGGTTGGCAGAGTGGTCGGCCTGGTTCATGTGAGGCTGGTCGAGCAGCATCTCGCCGCCAAGCACGGCTTCCATCGTCATCAGGTTTGGGTAGGTGCGCTCCCATCCCGTCGGTCGCGTGCTTCCGTGGAAATCGACCATCAGCTTCGCAGTCTTTGCGGCACGCAGCAGCGTCTGGTATTTCTTTATCGTAGCCTGCTTGTCGTCTTCGAAGAAGTCAATCTTGACGCCCTTCACGCCCTGGTTTGCCAAGGAGCGGAACTTCGAGAGGCAGGCGGAATAGCTGTCCGTGAACTTGTTCTGATGGTACCAGACAATGACGTTAACGTCGTGCTGACGCGCATAACTGACAAAGGTGCTGAGGTTGATGTTGTTCTCCCAACCTTCGTCGATGAGCACATACTCCCATCCAAGATGCTGTGCAAGGTCAACGTATCGCTTCGCCACGTTGATGTCTCCCGTGTTCTTCCTGTCCTCGCCAGCCCAGTTCCAGGCAACGCGGCCGGGCTTTACCCAGCTGAAGTCGCCATCGGGAGCAGGGTTGAGGGACTGAACAGCCGTGCTCTCCACGATGTCCGACAAGCCTCCGACGATAAGCGTACGCCATGCCGAGGCAAAGGGATACGTGATGGTCGAGACGGTATCGGCATCGTTCGTCGCCACAAGTTCCATGCGAAGGCTGCCTTGCTTGCTGCCTTGCACAATCTTGCTGCCAGCATGCTGACCTATATGGCAAGCCTCCGTCAGCAGGGCATACGTGTCGGAGTTGACCTGCACAAGCATCGGTTCGCAGTAGCCGTTCTTGTTGCCGGGCGAAGACACCAGCTCTTCCCAGGGATGCAGGTAGTAGTACCATTCGTAGCTCTTGTGGTATTCCAGTGCGAGTGCCTGCTTGAAGGTGGCGAAGTTGAACTCCGTCCTTTCATGCTCGAAGTGTGTGAGCGAGCCGCTTTCCATTTCGTAGCGAAGCGCGACGGCATCGTCGTAGATGCGGAAGACGACGGTCAGCTGCTCCTCAGGAGTGCTTCCGCTGAAGGTTGTCCGCAGTTCGGTGTAATGGTTGTCGACGTGACTCGCCTTGCCATGCATGAGGTCGTATGGGTCGCTCACGTCTTCGATGGAATGTTCGGTCAGGCCCGAGGGGAAGATGCTCCTGCCTTCGATGCCAAGCTGCGACGGAGCAAGTACGGGCGTTCCTGCAAGGGTGACGGCATAGAACGCGCGACCCGACTCGTCGGCCTTCACCTTGACCTCCAAGTTGCCGTCGGGCGAGGTGGCAGCCAACGCGTCGCTCATATCGACAGGCGGCTCCTCTTCTTCCTTCGGACCGACGTAAAGCAACTCGAACTTGTCGAGGTTCGGGGCATCGCCCGATGCGTTGCCGACCACGAAGGTGTTGTTGCCTTCCTGAAGGACAACGTTGACCGAGATATTGCCTATGTTGCTTCCGTCCCACGAGTCAGTGCTCGGGCAGCCGAAAGCATAGTCGTCTGTGCCGTTGACCTTAATCTCAAGACGTCTCGTGCCGTAGGTCATGTAGTAAACAGTCAGTTCGTAGATGCCTTCCTGCTCTGCATTGAAGGAGAAGGTAAGCGTCTTTCCGTTGCCAAGATAGCCCACGCGCTTGCCTCCCGAGCAACGGGTATCCGTCTCGGTTGTCACGCCACTGCTCTTCGTGGTGCTCTCTGCTTCGATGACGAAAGGCGTAAACATGTTGTCGTTAGGCACCCATCCGCCCTGAACAGCCCTCGCCAAACGTGCATACATCTCGACATAACCCGTCTGTCCAAGCGAGGTCCATTCGTCTTGCGAGGCAGTGCCCGTCCAGCTATAGTTCATGAGTCCCGTCTCGGCATCGCGCCGTGTGGCCCAGATGTGACGCAGCGACTGATAGAAGGCCGTCATGTAGCGCTTGTCGTCACTAATGGCTGCGTATGCCTCGAAGCCACGCATGAGGACAACGATGTCGTCGGAATGTGTGTTGCTTTCATCTTTCACAATCTTGATTGTCTTGCCGAGTGCGGAGGAATAATACGTCTCGAACCACCGCCGGAATGCAGCTTCGGCAATCTTGTCGGCGTGCTTCTTGTAGGCACTTTCGCCTGTGATGCTGTAGAGAATGGACGCCGCGTGGAGCATGGCGCCGGTGGTGTAGGGAGCCTGATACTTGTTGATTTCGTTCGTTTCGACATTGATGTTGTCCCACATGAGCCACGACGATTTGTCGAGCAGCGTGTCGTAAAGCCATTGGTAGGTCATCTTGGCGTAGTCGAGCCAAGTGCTGTCGTTCGTTATCTCAAAGAGACGACAGAAGATGACGACAGCCGGGCCGTTGTTGGCGACGTTCTTTGTCTTATAGGTATTCGTGTCGTCGGCCGGCGAATCCTGCCAGTACATGCCTCCTCCGCCAGGCGGATTCTCCTCGAGAAGCCTGCCTGCACTCACCATATAATTGCCCACCATCTTAATGGCGGTAAGATAAGTGCTGCGATTGTCCATCTCGTAAGCATCGAGCAAACCAAGAGCAGCCCATGCGTTGTCGTCGAGGAAGCGGTGTTCCGCGCCGCCATAGACGCTGTAGCCACGTATGCCATTGATGGTCGTGATGTAGTTCGAGAACTTACCAACAAGGCGATTGGCGGCTTTTTTATAGGTTTCGTAGCTATCTGTACCCTGCATAGCAAGAGCCATCTGCGAGAGTGCGGCAAGTCCGAAGCCTTGCGGCCAGATGGTAGTATTGCCGCCGCCTTTTGCCGAACCGCGCACATACCTGTCCGACCATTGGTAGCGTTGTGAGTCACTTGCACCGCTGCCGTTCTGGTCGAAGAGTTTCGCCATCACCGCCGTCATCAGCGTATCGGCATCACAGAGCATTTCGTTCTCCTCGCCAGCTTGCTGTGCGAAGGCCGGACAGCAAGCTGTCAGGAACAGACACAAAGTCAGTAATTTAGCATAATAACGTGTCATAGTATGTATTTATTAATGTAATGTCTTCAAACTTCACGTGGGTAAGTTGAAATTATCACGTGGGTAAAATGAAATTATCACGTGGGTAAAATGAAATTATCACGTGGAATATTTTAAATATAACGTGGGTAAATTCCAAATTAAGCGTGTCAGGTTTTTCGGGATTTAGTTTTTGAATCCAAATTGAGCTGTTTCTATTTCGTTCACTTCAAGTTTTCTTATCGTCAGGCCATCGCTTTCGAAGCGGAAGGTTCCCACATTTAGTCCCTCGCGATGGCTTATCATGGTTCGCTGCCCGGCAATTTCCACGTCGAGTAGCGAGCCGCCGAACTTGGGATTGTTAAGTATGATGATTCTGACCGTGAAGGGCTTCTCTATTCCACGAAGGCTTTCAATCGCGAAATCGGTAGCGCGTTGAGGCTGTCCGCCGTTACGTAACGACTTGCCTTCACCAAAGCGAGCCGTGCGCTCTCGGGTGTCGAGCGTCCAGACGCACTCCTGCTGAGTGTCGTCCGACGAAAGGTGAAGGCTGAGCTGACCGCCAGTCGCCTCAGGTTCCACGTCGAAGGTCAGCAAGTAACTCTTTTGCGGAGAGAGCATCCCATCTCTTGGCTCTCGACTCTTGGCTATTAGCTTAGGCATCAACTCAGGCATGAAGCGTGAGCCGATACAGCCGTCGGGATATTGGATAAGTTCACGAATGACAAGCGGTCCGCCCCAGTGACGGTTCATCTCCACCCAGCCTGCCATGAGGTGCCTGCCGTTAGGCAGTTCGCAAATACTCGGCACGCTCAGCCCGTCGTAAAGGTCTTTTCCGCTCGCCACCATGTCGATATATTCATCAGTCTGCGCGCTGGCCGACTTCATCCACATGTGCGTGAAGCCTCCCACGATGTAGTCGTAGTCGCCCCAACGAAAGATGAATGTGCAGTCGCCGCCAGGAGGGAAGTCTTCGCTCAGGCAGTGCCAGCCGCCATCGAGCCTGTCGCTTGTCCACATGCCGCGTGCTCCGTAGTTTGCCAACATGCAGAGCCGTCCGTCGCGATCCGTATAGATGGTGGGATTCTCGGCAGGATGGATGAGGACGTGGGACTTCCTAAAGTTCGCCACACCATTGGCGCTGATGGAATAGGAAGCACCCGAAGGGAAGTCCTCCATGTTGGAAATCGGATAAGCAAAGGGCAGGGCTTCGCTCTCTCCATGTTCCTTAATATATTGCCACTGGCGAGGCGTGCTTGTTCTTTCTGCCGGCCAGATGCGCGAGGTGTGCATACCATAGCTGATAAAGAGCGTGTCGTGCCAGACGAAGGGTGTTCCTGTGCCAAGCGTCTCCCATTGTTCTTCGATGGGAACGGCTGCTTCGTGCTCCGTCCAATGAAGGAAATCCGCGGTCGAAAGGTGCTCGAAGTAATGCCCTCCGCGGCCGAACTTACTCTCATGTCCACGGCGGTCCAAGAGGTAAAAGACGTGATATCGACCTTTATACCATAGTGTTGCCACATCGCCTACCCACGTATTATGTCCTCGAGGCGTGAAGTATTGCACAGGGACTCTATGCGCATGCTTCTCTTTCTTTGGCTGCGGAACATAAGCCTTGCTGATGGTAAGAGACGAGGAACTTCCTTCGTGCGCCATGGAAGCAGGGGAACCGAGCACGAAATCTCTGTCGACAAGTTGCCCGTCGAGATACATGTCCCAAGTCACGCCGTCATAGTTGAGCACCATTTCGTGCCTGCCGAAAGGCTTGTCGAGCAGTCCTAACGGAACGCCAATTACCATCTCCTGCACTTCCGGCTGCCCATCGCGAACAGGCGTGCAGCCTTCGGGCAATCGAATCATCAGGCTGGCCTCCAGAACAGGAACGCTGCCATCGGCCATCTTGCCTGCAGGATAATTATGTCGGCGGATGTCTTTCGGGTCATGCCTGCTTAGCCTTACCGAAAGCAGGTTGGGTATGGCATAAAGCATCGTGTCCTTCACGGATTCCGAAAGAGTCAATATCGCCTTTACCGAAAAACCTTCGGGACTCGTCTTTGCCTCAGAAAAGGAGAAGGTGTTCGAGCGTAGAAGGACATAACTGCCTTTCTTGGCAGCTACGTTCGCAGGCGCTGCCAATAGTCCGAGCACTATAAGAAGGACGCGGAATGCTTTCATCTATTTCGTAATTGAGGCGTGAATGATTTGGATTGCTTCGGGTGCTACCGTGA
>JAGCNZ010000027.1 GCA_017645655.1 Bacteroidaceae bacterium
ATAATTCTCCGCGGTAGAAATGCGTTGCAAAGGTAAGCGGATTTTTGAGAACCGCCAAAAAGCGAGTCCGAAGTGTTAAAATCTAAAAGTAGTTGATATACAGAGGTTTATCTCTATGTGTTTTTCATTGTTTATAGTTGTTTCGAGGGCTCTAAATACAATCAGCGAAGGCATAATTACCGATGCTTGTCACGCTCTCGGGGATGGTGATGGAGGTCAGGCTGCTGCAAAACATGAAAGCAGCAGTACCGATGTACCCCACGCTGTTTGGGATGGTGATGGAGGTCAGACTGCTGCAGTCCGAGAAGGCTCTATAGCCGATGCTTGTCACGCTGTAAGTCTTTCCATTATAAGTGACAGATTCAGGAATGACGACATCACCAGAATAAGAATTATAGTTCTGGTCTCGATAAGTCACAGTTGCCGTGCTGCTATAAGAAGAAAAGTTGTAATAGATACCATCCGTAGGCAAAGGCATTGAGGCCTGCGAGGAAGCATAGGCACAGAAGAATGTGTTTGAGGTAATTGTGTTTCATAAACAAAAGCATTTAAGTTTTAACTGCTTGCAAAGTTACGAATAATTCGGTATTACTTGCAAGATTTTTGCAGAAAAAGTTATTGGGACAGTTCCGAAACGTCATGTATAGGCAGTACTAATCCTGCCCAAAAACAATAAAATGAAGATTGGGGATGCTATCGGTTATTTGTCTTCGTAGTGTCCGTAGGCTGTAAGGACGAGCACAACGACTTCTGTGTCGTAAATCTCATAGACGAGGCGATGCTTCTTGGTGATGCGGCGACTCCATTGCCCGTTGCGTTCGCCTGTCAATGGCTCAGGATGACCTGTGCCTGTGCGAGGGTGTTCGCGCAACTCCGCTATCAGTGTCTATGCCTTCAAGAAAGCCTTCGGCTCATTCTTTTCCAATGCAATCAAGTCACGTGCTGCTTGTTCCTTGAATTCAATACTATAAGTCATTTCCAATCCTTCTTAAGAATGTCGTCAGATTCTCATTGGGTTGCATTCTGTAGGTTGAGCCTTTCTTTGCCTCATCCACCCGGCGGAAGAACTCCTCCTTCGTCATCAGCGTGGGGTCTTCTTTCTTGGCAGCCAGTTTGCGGATGTATTTGACGGCTTTCGCAAGCAAGCCCTCGTCTTCTGCCACGACGCTGAGGTCGCGCAGGAAATCGGCATTAAGACTTAATGAATTATTCATAGGATAATGCTTTTATATCATATTCTGCTTGCAAAGTTACGAATAATTCGGTATTACTTGCAAGTTTTTTACAGAAAAAGTTATTGGGTAAGTCCTGAAACGTCATAGATAGGCAGTTCTTATCCTGCTGGCAATATATTCTGTCTAAACACAAAGACACAAAGGCACAAATAATAAATCACTAAAAAAAGACACTAAGGTTTGGGTGAGGAGGCTTTGTGTCATCAGTTCTGATGTACACTTCGTGTCTTTGTGTCTTTGTGTTTGATTAAATCATCACTGGACAGTTCGTTGAACGTTCATGATAGTTCAATTGAACGTTCACGATGATTCAAGCAACTACCCCTGTCGAGTCGAGCAAAGGAACAAGAGAAGTTCTGTTCCGAAACAGACGCGACTCAGCCTAAAAAAGCAGACTTTCATGGCGCACGCTGCTCCTTCAGTTCGGAAATGCTCAAAATTATTTGGTATTTCGTTCGCTTATTCAAACTCCGGCTATGCCGCCTGAGTGAAAACGAAGAACTTTCTTGCGCTCAGTGGTGCTCAGGCGCAGGCGGAAGACATGCGTCGAAGTTACTCTCGCTCGGAAATAAAAAGAAAAACTCTTGTTTTCCTTTTGTTTTTCGCTCGCTTATTCGTACCTTTGCACGCGAATTATGAGAAATTGTAAATTGCTAAATCGTAAAAGCCCCCTATCCACCTTAGGGGGAATGTAAATAGTTAAATTGCTAAATCGTAAATAAATAGTACATTGTAAATCGTTAAATCGTAAATAAATAGTACATTGTAAATCGTTAAATCGTAAATAACTAAGATGACCTTTGAGATAAAGCAAACCGACCCGCAATCGAATGCCAGGGCTGGTCTCATTACGACCGACCACGGACAAATCGAGACGCCTATCTTCATGCCAGTCGGCACGGTAGGCAGCGTGAAAGGCGTTACGGATCGCGACCTTCATAATGAAGTCAAGGCGCAGATTATCCTGGGCAACACCTATCACCTCTACCTTCGTCCAGGCACGGAAATACTGGAAAAGGCAGGCGGATTGCATCGCTTCAACGGCTGGGACAAGCCCATCCTGACCGATAGCGGCGGCTTTCAGGTCTTCTCGCTTGCAGGCATTCGTAAGTTGACCGAAGAAGGTTGCACTTTCCAAAGTCATATTGATGGCAGCAGACATACGTTCACTCCCGAAAAGGTGATGGACATCGAGCGCAGCATCGGTGCAGACATCATCATGGCGCTCGACGAGTGTCCGCCTGGCGACAGCGACTACAACTATGCCAAGAAGAGTCTCGGCTTGACACATCGATGGCTGGACCGTTGCATCAAACGCCTCGACGAGACAGAGCCGCTATATGGTTACAGCCAGAGCCTCTTCCCTATCGTTCAAGGTTGTACCTACAAAGACCTCAGAGAGCAAAGTGCAGAATTCGTGGCATCAAAAGGAGCTGATGGCAATGCAATCGGCGGATTGGCTGTAGGAGAACCTACGGAAGTTATGTACGAAATGATTGAAGTCGTTAATGCTATCCTTCCGAAAGACAAGCCTCGCTACCTGATGGGAGTCGGCACGCCAGCCAATCTGCTCGAGGCAATAGAGCGAGGTGTAGATATGTTCGACTGCGTAATGCCGACCAGAAATGGCAGGAACGCTATGCTCTTCACGAGCCAAGGCATCATGAACATGCGCAACAAAAAATGGGAAGACGACTTCTCCCCTATTGACCCAGCAGGTACGACTTGGATGGACACATTCTACACGAAAGCCTACCTGCACCATCTCTTCAAGGCACAGGAGTTGCTTGCTCTGCAAATCGGCAGCATCCACAACCTTGCCTTCTACCTTTGGCTCGTTGGCGAAGCAAGAAAGCACATCATCGCAGGCGACTTCTCGACATGGAAACCAGGGATGCTGAAACAAGTGACGCAAAGACTATAGCAATGTACAATTTGACAACGACTCATGTAAATGGCTATATTATTAATCGTAAATAATAGTAAATGGTTAAATGGTAAAATGGTAAATCAATTGTACATTGTACATTGTTAAATTGTACATTAAACCAAATTGTCAAATAGTAAATTAACAAGATGAAGAGGATTGACCGTTACATCATCGCTAAGTTCCTCGGGACTTACTTCTTCTCCATCGTGCTTATCATCAGCATCGGTGTAGTGTTCGATTTCAATGAGAACATCGACCGCTTCACCGAGTCGCAGGCACCGTGGCGAGCGATTGTGATGGACTATTACCTCAACTTCATCCCCTACTACGCTAACCTCTTCAGCGCACTTTTCGTCTTCATCAGCGTCATCTTC
This sequence comes from Bacteroidaceae bacterium, assembly GCA_017645655.1. Classification (GTDB taxonomy): domain Bacteria; phylum Bacteroidota; class Bacteroidia; order Bacteroidales; family Bacteroidaceae; genus Physcousia. The sequence continues at coordinate 3,540 of JAGCNZ010000027.1, forward strand.
TTTACCACGAAACTGGCCGACCACAGCGAAATCATCGCTATGATAAGTGCAGGCATCAGTCGTGCGAGACTCCTTGTGCCTTACATGATTAGTGCTGCCATCATTGCAGCCATGACGTTCTATCTTGGAGCGGAAGTAATCCCGCGAAGCAGCGTGAAGCGTCTTGCCTTCGAGAATGCCTATAAGAAGCGCGTAAAGAACCCGACCTATGCCGACAAAGTGCAGTTGCAAGTCGATACCGGCGTGATTGCTTACATGGAGCACTTCGATGGCGTGAGCAAGACAGGCATTCACTTCTCACTCGACAAGTTCGAGAACAAGAAACTTGTCTCCCATCTCTCGGCCAACACAGCAGTCTATGACACCTTGAGCGACGTTCGCTATCAATGGCACCTTCGAGACGTCACCATTCGAGAACTACGTGGCATGCGCGAGAAGATAACGCACTACAACCTCGTGGACTCCGTCATCCGAATGGAACCGCGCGACTTCCTCTTCATCCGCAATCAGCAAGAGACAATGACGAATGCAGAACTGAAGGACTACATCGAGAAGCAACGCAACCGAGGCAGTGGCAACCTCAGCATCTTCGAGGTGGAATATCACAAACGCTTCGCCTCACCCTTCGCCGCATTCATTCTTTCCACAATCGGCATGTCGCTCTCGTCGAGGAAACGCAAAGGCGGCATGGGCTTCTCGCTTGGCATAGGTATTGCCCTGAGCGCTACTTACATCCTACTGCAAGGCATCTCGGCAACCTTCTCCACCAACGCAGGCATGCATCCGGCTCTCGCAGCATGGATACCCAACATACTCTATTCAATCATCGCAATTTGGCTCTACAAGAGAGCACCAACATGATATGGACTTTTACGACTTAGACCTCAACGATTATGTCCTCGATGCGCTCGACGACATGAACTTCACCGATACGACTCCCATCCAGGAGCACGCCATCCCTCCTATCTTGGAGGGGCGTGATGTGATGGGCGTGGCGCAAACAGGTACAGGCAAGACTGCTGCCTATCTTCTCCCAGTTCTAAGCAAACTGGCAGACGGGGGCTATCCAAAAGACGCCATCAATTGCGTCATCATGTCCCCTACTCGCGAACTTGCACAGCAGATTGACAGCGCGATGCAGGGCTTTGCCTATTACCTCGACGACGTGAGCAGCGTGGCTGTCTATGGTGGCAACGATGGCGTGCGATATGAACAGGAGAAGCGCGCTATGCAGAGCGGAGCGGATGTGGTGATAGCCACGCCTGGCCGACTCATCAGCCACTTGAGTTTGGGCAACATCGACCTCAGCCGCGTCTCGTTCTTCATCCTTGATGAGGCAGACCGCATGCTCGACATGGGCTTCTGCGATGACATACTTCTCATAGCCAAAGCTTTGCCAAAAGAACACCAGACCATCATGTTCAGTGCCACGATGCCTGGCGATATATTGAGCTTGGCACACAGCATCTTACGCAATCCCGTTGAAGTGAAGCTTGCAGTAAGTAAGCCTGCAGACAACATCAGGCAAAGCGCTTATCTGTGCTATGAGCCGCAGAAGCTTCAGGTTGTTAAATACATGTTCGAGCAAGAGGCGCCGCATAGGGTTATTATCTTTGTCGGCTCAAAGAAGAAGACAAAGGAATTGGCCATCAGCATCATACGTGCCGGCTACAATGCAAGAGCCATGCACAGCGACCTAAGCCAAGCCGAAAGAGACGAGGTGATGTTCGGTTTCCGCAGCGGAAAGATAGACATCCTTGTGGCGACAGACATTGTGGCTCGTGGCATAGACATCGACGACATAGCCCTCGTCATCAACTTCGACGTGCCTCGCGATGAAGAAGACTATGTGCATCGCATCGGCAGGACAGCCAGAGCAGGTCGTGGCGGCAAGGCAGTCACCTTCGTCAACGACAAGGACATGCTCTTCTTCAGACAGATAGAGCGCTTCTTAGGCAAAGAGATTTATAAGGAAAAGATGCCTGAAGAGTTTGGCGAGACGCCTGCCTATCACTCAAAACCCAAGCAAAAGAGAAACTTCCGACACCATTATAACAAAAAGAAAGGTAAGAATGGCACGAAACCTAACAGGTGAGCAATACGCTGCGAGCAAGTACATAAAGCTCGATGTCACGGAGCCGATGCCGCTGATGGAGTTCCTGATGAAGGAGATGAGCGGCATCAGTCGCAACAAGGTCAAGGACTTGTTGCAAGGGCACGGCATTCAGGTGGACAGGAAACTCGTGACGCAATACGACTTCATGCTCTCGCCGGGACAAACCATCCTGGTGAGTCGCCACAAGCGCAGCACGGAGCTCCTGAACAAATACGTCAAGATTATCTACGAGGACAAAGACCTCATCGTCATCGAGAAGTCGGCAGGCATCCTCAGTATGGCTTCTGCGCCGGGTCAGTACTGCGTCAAGACCATCCTCGACGAGTACTTCAAAAAGCGTCATTTCAAGTGTACGGCGCACGTTGTTCATCGCCTCGACCGCGACACAAGCGGGTTGATGTTATATGCCAAAAACATGGAAACCAGGAAGATATTTGAGGAAGACTGGCACAATATCGTGTATGACCGCCGTTATGTGGCCGTGCTCTGCGGAGAGATGACGCAGGAAGGCGGCACCGTTCACTCGTGGCTCAAGGACAACAAGGCTTTCATCACCTATAGCAGCCCTACCGACAATGGCGGAAAGGAAGCGATTACGCACTACAGGCGAATTGCCACGAACGGTCGCTACACGCTTGCCGAGATGCGACTCGAGACGGGACGCAAGAATCAGATACGTGTCCACATGAAAGACTTGGGCTTTCCCGTTGCCGGAGATGACAAGTATGGAGCGACTTCGAATCCGCTTCACAGACTCGCTCTACATGCCTTCCGACTCTATTTCTATCATCCCAAGACAGGTGAGCCCATGCAGTTCGAGACGCCTCACCCTACGAGTTTCACACGTTTATTCCAAAATCAAAATAATCAAACCACAAATTCAAATTAAAATGAAACGCATTAAATCTATCGCAGCCATTCTCGCTGCAAGCCTCACACTCGCATCATGCGGCATGGGCACTACGGGTACGACGACCGCCGGAACAGGCACAAATGCTCAGACCGACGCCCTGGGAGGCATCTTGGGAGGCAATGTCGGACAGGCAGGCGCAGGTATTCTCGGCACTATCCTCGGCAACATCTTGGGCGGAGCCACTACGCAGCAGTCGCTCGTCGGCACTTGGACTTATGCAGGTCCCAAGTTAGTATTCGAGAGTGAGAACATCCTTTCGCAGATTGGCGGACAAGTGTTGAGCAACAACCTCGAGCAGAAACTCGGCACGTACCTCGAGAAGATGGGGTTCAAGGCTGGCAAGTCGGCCATGACCTTCGGCAATGACGGCAACTGCTCGCTCACCCTTGGCTCCAGGACTCTGCCCGGCACATACGCCTACGACCCGAAGACCAACAAACTGACACTGACCGGCATGTTCGTCACAGGACAGTTGCCCTGCACTGTAACCGTGCAAAACGGCCAGTTGCTAATGCTGTTTGATGCCGACAAGTTGCTGAGCATAGCCAGCGCTGTCGGCAGCAAAGGCTCAAGCTCTCTCGGTTCCATCCTCCAAAGCTACAGCGGCCTGAAGCTCGGCTGGGCAATGACGAGGTAAGCTGGGTAGGACCTCCGCGACTACAATCGCGCCTTGGTGCAAGAGCATCCAAGAACAGACAACGGACAACAGACAACGGACAACAGACCTCCGCGGTTCACCCGAGAACGGACCTTCCACGACTACAATCGCGCCTTGGTGCTAACGCATCCGAGAACGGAGCCTTCTAACGCATCCGACAAAAATGCCGCACGCGGAAATGGACAACCTCGCGTGCGGGGATTGCAAACGCCGCACGCGGAAATGGCCAGCCTCGCGTGCGGCGTTTGTTGCTGCATCATGACGAAGCAATTGCAACATCATGACAATTCAATTGCTGCATCATGATGCAGCAACGAATAACCTTTGTATTTTGGAGCGACGATGCCTTAGGCTGGCTCCCTACTTCCTCAGTTCCTTCTTGCCTTCTGTGATGTTGATGCCGCGCTGGGGCTTGCTGAGGCGCTGGCCGGCGAGGTTGTAGGTGTTCTGTCCTGCCTTGCTGGAAGCGTCTGGGGCGATGCCATGAATAGCAGTTATTGTCGCCTCAGACTCCTGGGCAGGATAGCTCACGGCATTGGTGTCAGAGAAGCGGACGTCGGCGAGCAAGGCTTTGCCGATGCCTTCTATGGAGTTCATGGCAAGGGGGATGCGAAGCAGTTCTCCGTCGCTGAACGTATTGAGATTCATACTGTAGATGATGAAGAGTATTTTTCCGTTCTCAAGCATCTCCACTTCTATGGTGTGGCCGTTTGTCGATTCGCCAAGGATGGGGGCGCGTCCTGACAAGCGGATATTGTCAGGCAGGGTTAGGGTAAACATCAGGGATGTCATGCCTGTCACGTTTTCTGCTGTGATAATCAACTCAACCTTTTCGTTTACGTAGCCTTCCAGGGGCTGAATACGTAGCCGCTGAGCCGTGGCATTGCCTGCCAGGATGGTCAGGACCAATGCACAAAGGAGTCTTATATGGGTTTTCATAATGTTGTCGAGTGTTGTGTTATGGGGTTAGGGCTGATGTCAGAAGGAGTTCGACTCCAGCCGTTCCTTTATGACTTTGATGACAGCGGTGATGTCGGCATTGTCCACGGTGCCGTCGGCATTCACGTCGGCTGGTTCGCTGCTTCCGCCATTGATGAAGACGAAGTCGGGGTCGTCGCTGGTTGTTATCTGCACGTAGGGCGCCACGTTGCCGTCACTGTCCACGATGGCCACTCCATTGCTGCTTGTTTGCTCAGCGCGACCGCCGCGCGGAGTGGTGATGACGGCGCTTGAGCTCACGCTTATGCCCTTCAGCCCCTTCACGCCGCCGCTGCGAACTCGCAGAGTGGCGTTCCCCATAGTCAAGGCTCCTGCTGCTGTGCTGTTGTTGCCTGTAGTGCCCACGCCGCATCTGCTGCCCTTGACTTCGACGACAGCATTGTCCTTCAGGTACAGCTGTTCCGAGGCGAAGTCGATGCCCTTCGTGGGCGAGCCTTCCACTTTGAGTACGCCGCTGAAGTCGTCGGCACCGGTGATTTGGGTGTATGCGTCAATGAGCAGGCCTGTGCCGTCGGTGCGCAGCGTGTTGGTGCCCTTGAGGTTTATGTTGAGCCCGCTCTTTTGGGTACGCAGTATCGGTTCGCTGCTGCCGCTGGGAGTGGTGAGATTCACGTCATGGAGTGTGAGCATATTGGTGTTGGTATTGTAAGAAATCCAGCCACCCTTCATCCCTTCTGCGGAGAACATGCCACTTTCGTTGTTTACATCGTTCATTTGCCTGCCCAATATGTAGATGGGGTACGTCGTGCTTACAGGCTTGATGCTCACACCACTTTCAAGCAAATTCCCGTCTCTTCCGCAGAACCCTTTCTCGCTTTTATTGAAATGGGACCAGCGCGAGTCGCAGCCTGTCATGGTGCAACTCTCGAAGCCGGATACCGAATGTGAGGAGGACACACTGCAGTTGTTGATGTTTAACTTTGCTGTTGCTTCGCTGGTTCCACGTAAATAAGCACTGCCAACATAGACATTTTCTAAGGTCAATGTCTTGTTACCTTTTACGTAGATACTCATACCGCTACTGGTTCCATTGATAATCAGTCTTGAGGAACTTGGAGACTGCCCGCTAATCTTCATGTTACTGCCTACTGTGATACCGCCATAACCCGCATCTGCATCCTTCTGTGTTACGTTATTGCTGCCGGAGAGCTTTACGTTGAGCGTGTTTCCAGAGGAAAGGCCATAGTATGAGATGACATCCCTATCTGTGTTGTATATCTCAACATTCACATTGTTGAGCGTCAGCGTAGATGTGCTGGCGACATAGTCGATGGAGCCTGATGTGATGTGGATTCCAGAGCTGCTGCTGTTGAAAGAGGCATCGTAGCGCGGGTCCCAGATGTTGAGCCCCACTGCCAGACGAGGTCGCAACACATGCTTCTTCAGATAGTTTCCCGAGCTGTCAAGCAAACGCTTTGACGTGGTGTTGTATGTAGAGCCATCGTAGGTGTATGTAACGCCCCATGTGCCAATCTCCTTGAAGTCGGTGACGCAAGGAGAGTTTCCGGTAGAAGTGGCATCTACACAGCAGCGCGACAGATTGAGTGTTTCTTCGCCATCGCCCGTCAGAGCAAAGTATCCCTTGGCCACCATCCAGCATTTCTGAATCCACAGCGTGTTGCCGTTGCGCACCCACACAGCGCACTTGTTGCTGGAATTGGCGGTTATATAAATAGATGCAAAGTCGTTGCTCGTGATAGTAATGCCCCTGGTGGAGTGGATGCCGTGGCTGGACGAGCTAATCAACCGAACTGTACCCTCTATAAAAACAGTCAGATTGTCGATGCCGTAGTTGTAGATGCAGGCTTCCGAAGTGTCAATAGTAGCATTGGAGAGATAAAGCTCCTTCGTGCTGTTGCTGTAGGCCACCCATCCGTCAATGCCGCTGCCGGTAATATGTGATGCGTTCGACGAAGTGACCTGTATGCCGGCCACCTTCAGCGGGTAGTCCTCGGCCCAGGCGCGACTGAAAAGAACTCCTCCCACGAGGAGCAGCGCAAGAATCGTAATAATCTTCTTCATATTGTTTGTTTTTATAGGTTAATACATTATTTATATTCTCTTACGTTTTGCGCCACAAAGTTAAACATTTTTTAGCGTTTTACCCCCCCCCACGCGTTAAATCTTGTTAAAACACATGAAATAGCTCGCTGCCAATCGAGTTAGGACATTTCGCGGGGGGTGTTTCGAATCATTTTCGCATCTGACAACCGCGCCTTGATGCCAGAGCATCTAAGAAACAGAAAGCCCGCCTATGCAGCGATGCACAGGCGGGTATCACACCACAAAGTTATGAAATAATACTTGTGCATTGCCCGCTCCGCAGGGTAAACCCAAATCGGTCATTAAAATTTTTGTCAGCGTGCATTTTCTTATAGTGCAGGTTTTCGTCATACGTAAGGGAGCAATGCGGGCATTGTGACCGCACGTATGGCGGAAAGATGCCAAAAGGAAATGTGCGAGGACAAAAATAGAAAGTCATGGCTGATTGTCTTTGAGTACTTCGTTCTAATGACCGATTTGGGTTTATAGTAATCTCGTCCTTTTTTCAACAGAATACAGACAAATAATTCAAAAAAAAGGTTTTAGCGTTACAACCTTTTTCATATAAATCCTAATCTTTGCAGCATTGATTGATACATTTACATTCGTATGAAATATCTTAATGTCAAAAAGGCACTAGCAGCATACTGACATTAGCAGACATGAAAGAGATAACAGGCATCAGTATTGCGGCCATCCAGAAACTCCTCGACCAATTAATCCAAAAGAAGTATGTGGAGCGCGGAGAAAAAGATGGAAGCTGGAGGGTGTTCGTGACACAGAGATTCGAGAGAATAAGAAAAAAAGAGAATAAAAGAATAAGAAATCCCCGCCGCAGAGATATGCTGCAGCGGGGGTTTGTTTGTTGGGGAGGATTGGTTATCTATTTTCTCTTGCGCTTCAGGTGTTTTCTGTATGCGTCCAAAATAACTGAAGAAACATCATCATGATGATAAAACAGAG
>JAGCNZ010000028.1 GCA_017645655.1 Bacteroidaceae bacterium
GAAAGGATTGCGGTTGCTCTGAATCTTATAGACGGCGTCGTTGCGTGCCCTTTCTATCTCATCCACAGGGTCATTCTTTGCCCATTCGAGGAAGAGCGTGTAGGCCCATTCCTTGAGCGTCGGCCAGTCATCTTGTTCTAACATATCAAGACCATTTGAAGTCCATGTTAAATGGCTGTAAGCCGTAACCATGTAGAAGTAGTCGCGAGCAAAGTCTCCTTTCCATTCGTCAGCAGGTTCCCAAAGCGAAGTGCTTTTTCCTCCTGCCATGCCTGTGCCCACTTTTGTGCAGCCGTTGCCTTTGTCTGTGCCAGTCACTTTGCCCATAGCATAGTTGCTCTTTGTTGAGTTGATATTCTTTTCGCATGGCATCAGGTTGAAGAGGTCCTTGTATGCGCTGGGGGTCGAACTGCCTCCCCACCAGCTCTTTGGGAACGAGTGCTCAATGTTCATGCCACTTACAGCATCAGTCGTGGATGTGAAGTATCGAATGTCATAACTATAGCGGTCGATAACCTGATTGTCTGAAGTTCGGTCTGTTTTGTAGAATCCGCTCCAAGTACTGTTAGGGCCACTGCCGTAACTGAGCACAGTAACGGGTTGGATAATATTGTGTAAGGCCGCTTTCAGGGCAGCTTTCTTCTTGCCGTCGGCAGCGTCGTAATAGCCATCGGGAATGCCTGCAGAAGCCAGCATTGGCAGTAGCAAGGAGAGAAAGAATAGAGTTGTATGTCGTTTCATGGCATTTGTTTGTTTTGGTATATATTGCGTGGCAAAGTTACAAAAAATAATTTAGAATAAGGCAGGAAGCGTCAAGAATTATTTCTTAAAAGGTCGGGCAGGCAAACTCGGAATGCCCTTTCGCCCACTTTGGAAGGGCGTTTTGGCGAAGTTTGCGTATGGAGAATGGAAACTTCTCTGGGGTTGTTCTCAAACACTCCACGGGATGTTTGCATTTTTAACGTGGGTAAAATGAATTTATCACGTGTAATATTTCAAATATCACGTGGGTAAATTCCAATTATCACGTGGAGTGTTTGCGAACTAACCCTGCCGCGTTTGAAACTTTTCCGAGCCGCTGCAAAATAAATTGCCGCAATTCCTTTGTAGTTCGCCTGCTTATTCATATCTTTGCAGTGTTTTATGTTTGGCACGACATTTGTAGATGATTGATAGACAACGGTGCTGAGACAACAGACGACGGACAATAGACAACAGACAACGACAAGAAATAATATGACGACAAACTTTTCACCAGATACGTTCAACATACTGAACTTCAGCAAGGAAGAGGCGAGCCGACTGCATTGTGGCAGCGTTTCTCCGTTGCATCTCCTGCTTGGAATCATCCGACATACTGACAACAAAGCAAGTCAGCTCTTGGCATATTACCTGCCAGACGGGGTGTCTCAGCTTAAGAGTCAGCTCGAGATGACAGCCCGTCAGCATCAGGTGCTCATCTCTCCCACGCCTGCCGACATGAATTTCGACACGCAGGCAAACCGCATCATGCGCCTCTGCAAGCTCGAAGCCAGCCTGATGAAGTCGGAAACTATCGAGCCGATTCACGTTTTGCTTGCCATTCTGAAGGCGAACGACAATGAAGCAAGCGACATCCTGCAACGCCTCGACATCACTTACGAGAAGGTCAACCGTCAACAGACTATGGACAACAGTCAATGGTCGGGAGATGGAATGGACGATGACGACGAGGATATGGAGCCTGTTTCGGCTGGTTTGGAGGGCAACGTGATATCCCTTCGTCAGCAAAAGAAACAGGAAAGCAAGACGCCGGCACTCGATAACTTTGGCACCGACCTGACCTATATGGCTACGCAAGACCTGCTCGACCCAGTTGTGGGACGCGAGAAGGAGATAGAGCGTGTGGCTCAAATCCTGAATAGACGCAAGAAGAACAACCCGATTCTCATCGGCGAACCTGGAGTCGGAAAGAGTGCCATCGTGGAAGGATTGGCGCAACGCATTGTGGCGCACCGTGTTAGCCGCACCCTTTGGAACAAGCGAATCGTGGTGCTCGACTTGGCAAGTGTTGTTGCTGGAACTAAGTATCGCGGTCAGTTCGAAGAGCGTCTGCGCTGCATCATCAAGGAGCTGCAACAGAATCCCGATGTCATCGTCTTCATCGACGAGATTCATACCATCGTAGGAGCCGGCAATGCTGCTGGTTCGATGGATGCTGCCAACATGTTGAAGCCTGCTCTGAGTAGAGGTGAGTTCCAATGTATCGGCTCCACGACTCTCGATGAGTTCCGCAAAACGATTGAGAAAGATGGTGCTCTCGAACGCCGATTCCAGAAGGTTCAAGTCGCTCCGACAAATGCCGACGAGACTCTGCAAATCCTTCAGAACCTGAGAGAAAGATACGAGAAACACCATAATGTTCGCTACACAGACGATGCCTTGCTGGCTTGCGTCAAGTTGACAGGTCGCTACATTACTGACAGGAGTTTCCCCGACAAAGCCATCGATGCTCTCGATGAAGCTGGAAGTCGTATGCGCATCCAGAACTTCCCTGTTCCCGAAGAAATCATAAAGCTCGAGAAACTCGTGGAAGAACTCGAAGAGAAGAAGCTCGATGCTGCCGACAAGCAAGACTTCGAGGTGGCTGCCGACCTTCGCGACCAGTGCAAACGAGTGCAGGAACAACTGGAACAGGCTAAGCAAGTTTGGGAAAAGAACATCAGCGAAAGCGAGAAGAGCCTTGTAGATGAACAAGTTGTGGCTGAGGTAATCAGCACGATGACTGGCATTCCCGTTCAGAGAATCGGTCAGGAAGAGAACCAAAGGCTACGCAATCTCAAGGAAACGCTCCAGCAGAAAGTCATCGGTCAGGACGAAGCAGTTGCAATGGTTTCGAGAGCCATTCAGCGTAGTCGCGTTGGACTGAAAGACCCACAAAGGCCTATCGGAACCTTCCTCTTCGTTGGTCCGACTGGTGTGGGCAAGACATATCTCGCAAAGTGCCTTGCAGAGGAGCTTTTCGGAAAAGCAGACGCCATCATTCGCATCGACATGAGCGAGTACATGGAGAAGCATACGGTCAGCAGAATGGTTGGCGCTCCTCCAGGATATGTCGGGTATGATGAAGGCGGTCAACTCACCGAACAAGTTCGCAGGAAACCTTATTCCATCGTGCTTCTCGACGAGATAGAGAAGGCACACAGCGATGTCTTCAACCTCTTGCTGCAAGTAATGGACGAAGGCAGACTGACTGACGGCAACGGCAACACGATTGACTTCCGCAATACGGTCATCATCATGACCAGCAACTGCGGCTCTAAGCAGATTCGCGACTTCGGCCGAGGTGTTGGTTTCCAAAACGAGACGGACACGACAACTGGCAAGAAGCAGAACCGCGACATCGTGAAGAAAGCCCTCGACAAGCAGTTTGCACCCGAGTTCATGAACCGACTCGACAACATCGTTTACTTCGACCACCTTTCGCAAGAAGACTTGCAGAAGATCGTGGACATCGAACTCCGGCCTCTTCTCGACCGCATCAACGAGATGGGGCACACGCTTGAAGTCACGCCAGAGGCTCGCGAACTGCTTGGCAAGAAGGGTTACGACGTGCAGTTCGGTGCCCGTCCCCTCAAGCGAGCCATTCAAGACCTGATTGAAGACCCGCTTTGCGAAATCCTGATGAGCGAAGGAATTGCCGAAGGAATGCACCTGAAAGCAGAATTAGACACAGAAAACAAAGACAAGGTTTTAATTACAAAATAAGACATGAAACAAGGTAACATCGGGGTTACAACCGAGAATATCTTCCCCGTCATCAAAAAGTTCCTCTATAGTGACCACGAAATATTTATTCGCGAAATCGTAAGCAATGCAGTCGATGCCACTCAGAAGCTCAAGACCCTTGCAGGCAAAGGCGACTTCCAAGGTGAGATGGGCGACCTGAAGATTCGTGTCAGCATCGATAAAGACGCCAAAACCATTACCGTTAGCGATAACGGTATCGGCATGACGGCTGACGAAATCGAGAAGTACATCAACCAGATTGCTTTCTCGGGAGCCAACGACTTCCTCGACAAGTACAAGGATGACGCAAACGCCATCATCGGCCACTTCGGCTTGGGCTTCTACTCGTCGTTCATGGTGAGCAAGCAGGTCGATATCATCACAAAGAGCTATCAGGACGCGCCTGCCGTGAAATGGAGTTGCGACGGAAGTCCTTCGTTCACTTTGGAAGAAGTGGAGAAGGCTGAGCGAGGCACAGACATTGTGATGCACCTCGACGATGACTGCCTCGAGTTCCTCGAAAAGGACAAGCTGGAAGGACTGCTTCGCAAGTACTGTCACTTCCTGCCCGTGCCCATCGCTTTCGGCAAAAAGACCGAGTGGAAGGACGGCAAGCAGGTTGATACCGACGAGGATAACATAATAAATAATGTAGAGCCTTTGTGGGCAAAGAAGCCCGCCGACCTCAAGGACGAGGACTACAAGGAGTTCTACCGTCACCTCTTCCCGATGGCCGACGAGCCGCTCTTCTGGATTCACCTCAACGTCGATTACCCCTTCAACCTGACTGGCATCCTCTATTTTCCGAAGATAAAGAACAACCTCGACATCCAGCGCAACAAGATACAGCTCTACTGCAACCAAGTCTTCGTGACCGACGCTGTCGAGGGCATCGTGCCTGAGTTCCTGACCTTGCTGCATGGTGTTATCGACTCGCCCGACATCCCCTTGAACGTCAGCCGTAGCTACTTGCAGAGCGACGCAAACGTCAAGAAGATAAGTTCCTACATCACGAAGAAGGTCAACGACCGACTGGCTTCCATCTTCAAGAACGAGCGTGAGGACTTCGAGAAGAAGTGGGACGACATCAAGATTTTCATCCACTACGGACTCCTGACCGAAGAAGACTACTTCGACAAGGCAAAGGCTTACTTCCTCCTCAAAGACACCGAGGGCAAGCATTACACGCTCGACGAATACCAAGCCCTCATCAAAGACCAGCAGACGAACAAGGACGGCCAGCTCGTTTATCTCTATGCCAACGACCCCGATGCTCAATACACATACATCGACGCTGCCAAGCAGAAGGGCTACAACGTCCTTCTCATGGACGGTCAGCTTGATGCTCCGCTCGTCGGAATGCTGGAAAGGAAGCTGGAGAAGACAAGCTTTACGAGGGTTGATGCTGACGTTGTGGAACGACTCATTCAGAAGGAAGAGACCAAGCGCGAGAAGCTTGAAGCAGAGCGCTCGGACAAGCTCTCCATCGTCTTCCGCTCGCAAGCGCCCAAGACAGAGAAGATGGACTTCAACGTCGAGGCTCAGGCTCTTGGCGAAGACCAGTTGCCTGTTATGATGACGCAGAGCGAGTACATGCGAAGGATGAAGGAGATGGCACGCCTGCAGCCCGGCATGGCTTTCTACGGCGAGATGCCTGATATGTACAATATCATCCTCAACACCGACTCGCCTCTTATTCGTGAGGTGCTCGAGGACTGCGAGAAGAACACTTCCGAAGCCCTTAAACCCATCGAATCGGAATTGAAAGGACTCAATGCCCGACAAGCCGTCCTGCGTCAGGAACAGGACAAGAAGAAGCCTGAAGAGATTACGCAGGAAGAGAAGGACGACCTGAAGAAGTGCGGCGAAGACATCCGAGCAGAGCAACAGAAGCGCGACGATGTGCTGAAAGGCTATGCCGAGAAGAACGACCGCGTGCACCAACTCATCGACCTTGCTCTCTTGCAGAATGGACTCCTGAAGGGCGAAGCATTGACCCGATTTGTCAAGAGAAGTGTTGAGATGATAAAGTGAATTTCTAAGAAAAAGCAAAATGAAGAAAGGGGTATGTCATGATGGCATATCCCCCTTTTTTATATTTTGCCACGAACGACACATTTCGCGCGAGGTTAATAATTTCACACCCTTATCCTTTTTTTTTGAAGTAGTCGTTGTAGAGTTTGATGCCAAAGACGATGCTGCTGCAGGTTGAGGTAATGAGGTTTGTCAGGAAGAGCGACCAGATGATGTCGGGCTTGTGTATGAGCCCTTGAAGCATGAAGGCAAAGCCACCAATCGCCATCATCAGGAAGGTGGGAAGGGCTATGCCGTCGGTGTTGCGCGTGCGAATGGTCTCTATCGCTTGCGGCAAATAGCCCAGCACCATGCCTAAGCTGGCTACGATGCCGCAGATGTTGAATATCAGGTCTGAGGACATGAGTTCTTGAGTTAAGAGGTTTTTATTTGCTGCAAATTTACAAATAATTCTTCATTCTTCATTCTTCGTTATTCATTTTTTCGTATCTTTGACTTCGTCGAAAGTACTTCCGCTCGACAATTAAAAGAAAAACTTTTGTTTTCCTTTTGTATTGTGCTCGCTTATTCGTACCTTTGCAGATGAAATGAGACTGACAGACCTTACCATATTTAATTATAAGAATATTGCGGAGGCTGAGCTGCACTTCTCGCCAAACCTGAATTGCTTCATCGGAGGTAACGGTCAGGGCAAGACGAATGTGCTCGATGCCATCCACTTCCTCAGCTTCTGTCGCAGTTACAGCAGCAGTATCGACATGCTGAGCGTTCGTCATGGACAGGAGTTTATGTCGTTGCAAGGTCTCTACGAAAACGAGGACGGTACGAAGGAAGACATTCATATCGGCCTTAAGGTCGGGCAGAAGAAAGTCGTCCGCAGGGGCAAGAAGGCTTATCGCAAACTCTCGGAGCACATCGGACTCATCCCGCTTGTGATGGTCTCTCCAGCCGACCAGATCCTTGTCTCGGGTGGAAGTGAGGAGAGGCGTCGCTTCATCGATATGGTCATCTGTCAGTACGACCCTGCCTACACGGAGTCCCTCATGCGCTACAGCAGGGCTTTGCAGCAAAGGAATGTAATGCTCAAGCAAGAAGAGGAAATAGATCCTGAAGTTTTCCTTGTCTTCGAAGAGCAAATGGCAAGGGAAGGTCAATATATTTATCAGAAGCGGAGTGAATTTATCTCAGAACTCATTTCTATCTTCCAGCAGTTCTATAACCAGATTTCGCAGAACCGCGAGCAGGTCGAGCTTCGCTATGTCTCTCATCTTCAGAGAGGTCCTTTGCTGGAACAACTGATGAAGGACCGTTTCAAAGACAAAGCCGTGGGTTATTCCCTGCATGGCATTCACAAGGACGACCTCGAGATGCTGCAAGGCGGCTATCCCGTTCGCAGAGAAGGCTCGCAAGGACAGAGCAAGACTTTCCTCATTGCCCTGAAGCTGGCGCAGTTCGACTTCCTCAGCCGAACAGGTTCTCGCACCACACCTCTGCTCTTGCTCGACGATATCTTCGACAAGCTCGATGCAGATAGGGTAGAGCAGATAGTGAAACTGGTTGGTGGAGCACGATTTGGTCAAATCTTTATCACGGACACCAACCGCGACCATCTCGACGCCATCCTTGCTTCGATGGAAGGCGACAACAGGATTTTCTTCGTAAAAGATGGAGAGGTGAAGGCATGATAAAGACAGGTACAAACAAGATGCACGATGTATTGCTCGCATTCCTTCGCGAGGAAGGTCTCGAGACACCCCTGCTCGAGTACCGCATCACTCAGGCATGGCCCGAAGTGATGGGCGCTACAATCAGTCGTTTCACCAAGCAAGTCTTTGTCCGCGAAGGCAAGTTGCAAGTGCAGATAAGCAGTGCCCCCCTTCGCCAGAACCTCATGATGGAGCACAAACGCATCGCCCAAAAACTCAACGAACACGTCGGCTCCTTCGTCATCAGCGACGTCTGTTTCTTCTGAAAAGCCTCACCCAACGACAAGGACAGGTCATCCGGAACCACTAAAGGGAGAATCACAAGGACGTTGGAGTCGTTGCATCAAAAAAGCATCGCTTTCTGTATAACAGATACAATGAAGAAATGCGGGTTTTGATACTATCATCCTTTGGTTACAACAACGGCAAATTGCCGAGAGTATTTACTCGTTCTTTCTTTTAAGTCTCACAAACAAAACCTCTCAATGCTAACCGTTTGAGAGAATTTTTCGTATATAAAGCTAAAATAATTCGCTGATTTCTTTGCAGTATAGCAAAAAACTCGTATTTTTGCACCGACTCGAATAGCCCGAAAGGGTGGCGGGTCAAAATCTTAGCGGAAAAAGGACGTTTACGAACGTTATCTTCGACATCCGAATCTCGCAAATTCATGTCCAGAAGATGCGCAACCAGAACGTCCACTTTGGGTGTATTGTGCCTTGCTCACTTTTTGTTGTGGGCTTCGTCAATATATCTCGGCGTGGGCTATCGAGTTGCTTATCCTGGACAAGGCAATGCGAGAGCCCGGATGTGGGATAAGCGAAGTAGAGCACCCACGTCTTTCCATTTAACATTACAAACCGCTGAATCTGGTGTGCTATAGGCTATAGGATTTATGCGTATGGTACATTATCCAGATTGTCCAAATTGCGGAAATGCAAGTACCGCAATGTCTGTCGTTGACGTTGAGATTGGTGGCGTTAATCTCAAAGGTATTCAATGTAATAATTGTAAGAACTATATCGCCTTTTACAAAGATTACGATTGTCAGCTAAAAAGTATTGTTGATTTAATTGAAGAATTGGAAGGAAAAATTGATAACTAAAACGTGTGAACTATGACTGCAATATCTGAAACGAACTTTAAGAATGATTTTAAACTTCTCTCTGGTTTTTGGGACTTTCATGTTAAGAAAAACAAGATTCTTCTGCGAAATGAGGATATACAATTATTAGGACTTAAAGTAACGCCTCATTCTTGTGAGCAGATGAAGAAGTTGAAGTGGAAGAACATTCAGCCAAATTGTATTGAGTATTCTTCATCTACGAAAGCTCATAATGTTAAAAATTTTATGTGGGCTATTCGGTGTTTAGAGGCTCATGTGGATAATATTAAGGAAGTGTTAATAGATGGTGTTCCATTCTATCGCATAGAGGGCTTTTCCAAAAACAATAAAAACCATGAAAAGTTACCTACACTAATGGGCTATGTGGAATGTCGTAAGTGGAAACCATACATTAAACAAGTGATGACTCTAATAAAAAGTTCTTAAAACTATGAAGTCAAAATTATTTAATCTGTTGTCTATAGCGTTCTGCTTATTCCTAAGCATGAGTGCTTTTGCCTATGATGCAGAAATTAATGGCATTTATTATAATTTCTATAACGGCGAGGCATACGTGACCTATCGTGATAAGAATTATAACTCGTATTCCGGCAATGTTGTCATTCCTTCGTATATCTCTTACAATGGAAATGCCTATAAGGTATATAGCATTGGCATGAGTGCCTTCCATAGTTGCAGCGATCTGACTTCTGTTACCATTCCAAATAGTGTAAGTTTTATTGGAAAATATGCCTTCTCTGGTTGCAGCAGCCTGACCTCTGTCACTATTCCCAATAGTGTTACGGATATAAGGGAAGAGGCCTTCAAGAACTGTGCAAAATTGACCTCCATAACTATCGGAAATGGCTTGAACAAGATCGATTACTATGCGTTTATGGGTTGCAACAGTCTTACGGCTGTTCATATCGCAGACTTGGCTACATGGTGCAATGTATCTTTTATTGGTCATTCTAATCCTCTGTATTATGGTCATCATTTATATCTGAATGGTCAGGAGATAAAAGATCTTGTCATTCCCAATAGCGTGACGAGCATTAGCGACGCTGCATTCATAGGCTGCAGCGGCCTAACCTCAGTTACAATCCCAAACAATGTAACAAGCATTGGCGAATATGCATTCTATGAGTGTAGTGGTTTGACCTCTATCACAATTGGCAATAACGTTTCGAGCATTGGAAGCGCAGCATTCTCTGAATGCAACGGCCTGACCTCTATCATCGTTGGACAAGGAAATACAAAATATGATTCGCGCAATAATTGCAACGCAATTATAGAAACAGTATCAAATATTCTGATTAAGGGTTGTCAGAACACCACCATCCCGAACAGCGTGACAAGCATCGGTA
>JAGCNZ010000001.1 GCA_017645655.1 Bacteroidaceae bacterium
AAGCGGCACCACAACACTGTTCTCTTTGGTTAAATCTATGATGATTTGTGCTTGTACCGACACTGTCAGCACTAAGGCCATCACTGTTACTAAAATCTTTTGCATGTTGATATTTGTTTTATGTGGTTATTGCTTCTTTTTCGGGTTCTTATTCCAGTGATACACTAAATGCGCCATGACGTAGTGCGGGAGGGAGCGGTACCATGTCTCGGTGCGGCCCTGGGCGTTCACGGTGTACTGCGTGTTGCTGAGTTGGTGGAGCAGGTCGAAGGCTTCGATGCGGGCGATGAGCTTGCCCTTGAAGAACGGCTGGCTGATGGAGGCGTTGAGCACGAAGTCGTCGGTGTTGAGGTCAGGGCTGCCGTAGCCGCGACGGCTGTACATGTTGCCGTCGGCAGATAGTGTGGTGTTCAGGCGCGGCAGGGTGTAGCGAGCAGAGAGGCCGTATTGGAAGTCGGTAGCGTTCAACGTCTCGAAGTCCTGCATCTTACCCTCTGAGTGCCGCCAGCGGATGTCGCCCGTGGCGCGGATGTTCAGCGTACCTTTATTATATTGTATATAGGCTCCGTCGTGCAGGGTCAGGGTGTTCACGGCATTCACATGGCTCTCGGTATCCCCTGCCAGCATAGAGTGGTCGAGTGAGTGGTAGTAGTTGGCGTCAGCGTTGGTCGATACTGTCCACAGCCGTTTCTCGCCGAGACTGCGTGAGAAATCCATCTTTGCCGTGACGTTATAGTTGCCGCTGATATTTTCGGGGCGGTAAGTGTAAACGCCGCTCTGCGGATTGTAAATGACAGATTGCGCAGTGGCACGGTGGAGGTAGTCGAACGTAGCGCCGACATGAAGGAGGTACTGGTGAGTGCCGCGCGAGAAGAAGTCGGCTGTGAGGCGCGTCGATTCGTTGCCCTTCAGATTGGGATTGCCGAGCTTGACGACAAGCGGCTGACTATCGTCGCGGTATGTGATGCGGTTCTGCAGCGATGGCTCGTAGATACTGTGAGAGGCAGAGAAGGTGATTTCCTTGCTGTACTTCTTGGTCGGGAAAATGTGAACCGAGAAACTCGGGAAGAAAGCAAGGCTGGTGTTGGTGGCAAGCGTGTCGAGTGCACCGCGCTGATAGTCGAGCGACTGGTGACGCGGCGACACGACGACTTTAACCTCCCAGATGTTGTAGTCGTAGGGAATGGGCATCAGCTCGTCGGGCATCAACATGCCGGTCTTGCGGACGGTGAACGAAGTGTAGTACAACTGGCGGCGATAATGGCTGTCGTAGCTGTTGCTCCGGTCTGTGATAGCGAGCAGGGCATCGCGCTCAGAGGGGAGCAGGAGCGTGTCAGGATGGTAGAGCCAGTCGTGTGTACGGTAATTCTGAAAATCAAGGTTTCCATCTATCAGGAACCAGAATTTCTTGCTTGTCCTCCATCCGTAAGACAGCCAGAGGTGCATGTCCGTCTTTCGCTCATTGAAGTCGGTGACGTTGTGCTGCGGGTCGGCCAATGGCTTGTCGAACGTGTAGCGCATCATCTGCTCATTGCTCTCCCGCCCGTGGGTGAGTTCGAGAGAGTAGTTCATGTAGGTGCGTCGCTTTTTGCTGACGGGGAATGTGCCTGAGAGTTCGCCATGGACATTCCACTTGCTGCCGTCCTTCATGCCGTAGTCGCTCAGGCGGTTCGTCAACGTGTCATTGAACTGCTCTTGCAACGATGCCGAGTTGCCGGAGAAGGAACTGTGGTTGAAGTCGAGGTCGAGGCTGGCGTAGAATGGCTTCAGGAACTTGAGGTTGTTGTGCAGTTTCAGCGACCGTGCCTTGTCGATCGACGTGGCTTGCAGGTTTGTCAGTGGTGTGCTGCCCACGAGGAAGAGTTCCTTGCGTTGCTTCATCTCGCTCTCATTCTCTGTCGATGCATACTCCACATTCAGCGTTTCCTCCACTTTCCCGTTCGGTGCCCGGAAATCCAATTCTCCACCCACGCTTCGGGTGGTGAGCAGCGACTTCGGTGCCGAGGCTGGAGTCCAATGTCCCGACTGCCCGATGTGTCGGCTCTCGTTCACATTGTTGGCGTTGCCAAACAAGGTGAAACGGAACGGGTCGTCGAACCCCAGCAAGAATCCGCGACCCAGCCAGCGGTCGTCTGTACCGGCGGCGACTTCGACATTGGAGATGATGCCGCGATTGTATTCTGGCTTCAGATTCACGTCCATCACGTATTTCTTCGGGTCAACATCGAAACCCAGCGCAGCACTGCGGTCGCTCTGCTTCTCATACACCTTCAGGTTCTTCACCGTGTAGTAAGGCAGATTCTCCATCAGCACCTTCTTGTTGCCCCTCATGAACGACCGCGAACCGAGCAGCAGTTCGTCCACCTTCTTGCCGTTGACGAAAATCTCGCCCGCCTCGTTCAGCGTCACGCCCGGCATCTGGCGTATCAGGTCGTCAAGCATCGACCCCTGCGGCAACTTGAATGCCGTGGCATCATAGACGATGGTGTCGCCGCGGTAGAACATCTTTATGCGCGTGGCCGTCACCGTCACCTCACTCAGGTCAACAGTCCTTATCTTGCGCATATCAAGGTTCTCGTTGAGGAAGAACACGCCGCTGTCGTCCGGGGAAAGCTCGAAGCTCACCCATTTGTCCTCGTAGCCGTCCTTCTGACCACGAAACATGTACTTTACTCCCTTATTGACGGATATGTTGAACTGCGTAGCCGAGATATTCCCCTCCTTGTTCTTCAGCACCCGCACAGGTATGGAGTCAGCTACCATCACGCTGTCTGCCGTGAAAAGCGACACCCTGGCATCGGGTAATGGAGTTTTCAGAAAAGCGTCGCGTACAGAGCCGCAAACGAGCATTTGGTCTTGCGCCCAACTGCTGCATACGACAGCAAGGGCGATGATGATGGTGATGATGTTTCGTTTCATATTTTATTTCAATTCCAGGGGTTGATACACGTGCGCCTTCGTCAGCAGGGGATGACCGTCAGCAAACGCGAGCTGCTGGCCTCCAAACTCGAACACCTCCATGTGACGGATGCTACCGCCCAGAGAGAGGTTACCGCCGTTGAGGTCGGGCACGTGGAAGAAGGGATTCTTGGCATACTGGCGGTTGCCGTACACGTCGTTGCGATGTTTCAGCAACTTGGCGTATGCCATGCGCTGCACGTCGGGGTTCTTCTCCGGGGCGGCGATGGGCGTATGCTCCTGTCTCAATTCAGTGAGGCAGAAGGTATGCGCCTCATTCTTTGCCTCGACGATGAGTCCTGGCAGACCGCGCAGCCGCCAAGGGCCAGCAGATGAAGGAATCTCCTCGGTATAGCACACCGTCCACGCCACGCCCCGGAACTTGCAAGTGGCCGTCTGGCAATAGTAGCCGCCGATGGTCAAGGTGTCATCCGTCAGCGTCCACGCGATTTTTGGTGTCGGCTCAGTGCCCTCGAACTCATGCGGGAAAATCCAGTCGCGCACAGTGGTCTGCCCGTTGGGGTAGCCCGTCCACACCGTCGGCATGTGCAAGTACGCCTCCTGATGTGCTGCCATGATGTCATCTTCCTCTTCCATGTCCATTTCTTTGTAGGCCGAGAGCGGCATCGACTTCGTCACCGTCCGTCCTACTTGCACCACGACCTGCATCCTGTCGGTGACGGGTGTCCCCTCCGCGTCCTGCGTCCTGCACTCGTAGTCGTACACAGCTACGAACTGCGCCGTGTCGATTGTTTCCGTTTGCCCTTTTGCTCCTATCGTCAGCGCGAGGGCGAGGATAGTCACTAAAACCTTTCGCATATTGATAACTGTTTTTATTTCTTTTTCGGGTTCTTATTGAGTTTATACTCTTCCTCCTTCACGACTCGGCAAAGCTCAATCAAGATTGGCTTTGCGCTTGCTGCTCTGTCGGTTCCAGTGATACGCCAGATGCGCCATGACATAGTGCGGCAGGGAATGGTGCCACGTCTCGGTGCGGCCTTGGGCGTTCACTATATAGTTTACGTTACTCAGCTGGTGCAACAGATCATACCCTTCGATTTGGGCTATGAGCTTGCCTTTGAAGAATGACTTGGAAATTGTGGCATTCCAAACCAAGTCGTCACTGTTCAGCTGGTGGTCTTCGTAGCCGCGTCGGGAATACATCTTCAGATTGGTGGATAGCTTTACTTCCCAAGGCAAGCTGTAACGACAACTCAGTCCGTAGCTGTAGTTCCATGCGTTTACGCCGTATTCATCATCACCCTCTCGGTTCACCTTGTTCCAAGCGATGTTTCCTGTGAGAGCCATGAAGAGCTTGCCCTTCTGATACTCCATGTTCAGGTCTTGTTCCGTGAGGCAGTTGTTCACCTTGCTTAGTATGCTTTCGCTGTGACCTTCCAGCATGGCAAGGTCTGCATTCCGGAAGTAGCTGAAGCGGGTGGCAGAGTTGACGAACAGCCTTTTATGCCTGTCTATCGCCTTTCGGACATTAAGTTGCGTCTGACTGTTCCAATTGCCATTGACGTTTTCGGGTTTATATGTATAGATACCCGTCCCGGCATCGTAGGCAAAGCTTTCGGCTATCAGGCGGTCCATGATGTTCACGCTTTGCATGAAGGATATGTTTTGCGAATAGTCGTTCAGGGTTCTTGTTATGCTGAATCTCATGGCATGTTTGTCTGAGGGCTTCAGGTTTGGATTGCCAAGTTCCTTTCTCAGCGGGTCTGACGTGTCGGTATATCCTATTGTCTGAATGATGTCGGGGACATCGCGCTTCAGTTCATAGTCTGCGCTCCACGACCACTTTCCCTTAGTCCTGTAGAATTGCAGGTTTGGCTCTATCAAGACATAGTTCCTACTTACATTCGCGTCTGTCTCTCCACGTTGGTAGCTTTCCCTTTCATTAAGGTGTGCGACTCTTACCTCCAGCGATACCATCACTTGTTCCAAGCCCTGCCCTTGGAGATATGCCACATAGGGTATTACTTCATGCTTACGGACGTAATGACGGCTGGTATAGCTGTTGGCAAAGTCATGTTGCCGTTTGAAATCAGTGACCGAAGGGAGTTCGTCAATGTCCCAACTGGCCTTGAAGAGATTGCTCCGCGTGGAATTATAGCTCTGCTGGTAATGATAGCTTGAACCGAAATGGAGTCCTGACAGCAGATGGAAACGATAGGCCCCACCGATGGCATAGCGGTATCTGTGCTCATCATGCTCGCGGTATTGGTCGCGTCCCTCCTGCCGTGTCGGTGACTGGTAGAAGCTCAGCCCGTAGAGATTCGTGTTGTCACGGTTGATGCTACCCACAGAGCCGTCAAAATCCAGGGCGTAGTCATCGCCCCACGTTGTGTATTTTTGCCAGTCCACTTTCTGGCCCAGCCTCCATTCCGTAACGTTTGTTTCCATTTGGTTGCTCATGCTGTTGGTCGCTATGCTCCTTAAAGCCGAAGACGTGCTTGCCTGTAGCAGTGAGTCCAGGATGCTGGTCGTAGTGCCAAATGATGATGGCGATGCTGCAAACTGGGCCGAGCGTTGCATGGCCGTTCCGTCGTTTTTGTGGAGGCTCCATTCAGAATTAAGGGTCAATGCTCCAACCTCAAACTTATTCCTCAGGTCTATCTGTTTGTTGTGTCCTGTCGTGAAGTCATGCTTCCTGTCAAACGCTGAGCCTGAGGCAAGATAGTTTTCCGAGGCACTGCGCATTTCGTCTTCGCTTTTATCCCATCTGACAGTTCCCTCGGCATGCTCGTTGAACCTGCCGTCCTTGTCATCCACACTTAGGTCTATGCCAATCCGTTTGGTGGTAAGCTCACCTGTCTGAGTGGTAGCCGTCCAGTCGCCATCCCTGTTTGGCTTGTTGGTCTGGTTTACGTTGTTTGCATTGCCGAAGATGCACAAGCGGGAGTTGTTGGTGAAACGGAGGTTGAAGGTGCGGGCCAGCCAGCGGTCGCTCGTCCCGCCGGCAAGCTCCGTATTGCCGACCATGCCTGTCTGATAGTCACGTTTCAGCGTCACATCCATCACATAGTCCTTATGCAGCGTGCTGGCATGGTTTTCTTTGTCCTCTTTCTCGTAGAATTGCAGTTTATGAACGATATAATAGGGCAGGTTGTCGAGCATGACGCTGTTGTCGCCTCTGAAGAACTCCTTTCCGTTGAGCAACAGGTAGTCCACCCGCCTGCCGTTCATCAAAATTTCCCCGTTCGGCTTCAGTTCGCAGCCGGGAATGCTGCCAACGAGACCGCTGAGCATGGAGCCTTCTGGAATGTTGAAAGCATTGGCATTCACCTCTATGGTATCCCCCTTATAGGCTATCTTCACTATTGAGGCCGTAACAACAACCTCGTCGAGAACGAACCGTCTTTTCATCAGCAGGGTGGAAAGTTCCCAATACCTATTGCGATGCAGATTCTTCATCTCTACCTTCATCTCCCCTGTTTCGTAGTCAGGATGTTCCACTCTCACAACGTATTTGCGTGGAGTACGTTCCAAATCCCTACGCCAATAGCCATTACTCCCTTCTGTTCTCATCGTGTCAATGACTGTGAGAGTCTCATCCATCAGGGTTACCTTGGCGTTTGGGATTCCGGCTTTTGTAAAACTATCCTTCACATACTGATACACAGAGATGGTTTTCACCGTCTGTGCATCAACGAATGTAGAAACGAGGGCGATGATGATGGTGATGAAGTGTCGTTTCATATTCTGTTACTTTGCTTCTAACGGTTGAAACACATGCGCCTTCGTCAGCAGGGGATGACCGCCATTGGCGAGCACAAGTTGCTGGCCGTTGTGGTTGAGCACGTTCATGTCCGTGATACTGCCCATGAGGTCAGGCACATAGTAGGCAGGATTCTTGGCATACTGGCGGTTGCCATATATCTCGTTGCGGTGCTTCAGCAGCTTGGCGTATTTCATGCGCTGCACGTCGGGACGCTGTTCCGGGGCGGTGATGGGCGATGCCTCTTGTCTCAGTTCCGTGAGGCAGAACGTGTGCGCCTCGCTCACGGCTTTTACTATCAGTCCTGGCAGACCGCGCAGCCGCCACGGCCCAGCCGACGAAGGAATCTCATCGGTGTACCACACGTGCCATTCCACGCCCCGATGCGTCGCTGTGGCCTGCTGGCACAGGTAGCCGCTCACGGTCAGCGTGTCGTCACTGAGCGTCCACGCGATGTCGGGTGTCGGCTCGTAGCCCTCATAGTCGTGCGGGAAGATGAACTCGCGTACAGTGGTCTGCCCGTTGGGGTAGCCCGTCCACACCGTCGGCATGTGCATCAGGGCCTCTTGGAACCCTGCTGCCACATCGGGTTTTGAGTTGTCGTCATACACAGGATAGGCCGAGTACGGCATCGACTTCGTCACCGTCCGTCCCACTTGCACTACAAGTTGCATCCTGTCTGTGATGGATGCTGCCTCGTCGTTCTGTGTTCTACACTCGTAGTCGTACACAGCCACGAACTGCGCCGTGTCAACTGTCTCTGTTTGCGCCTGCACTGCTATCGTCAGCGTCAAGGCCATCATGGTCACTAAAATCTTTTTCATTGTTCTTGATGTTTTATGGTGTTATTGCGTTTGATTCTCCAGCTCAATGTACTTCCTACCGTCCTCGGTCTTCTTGATTTCGTACTTAGGGGGATTGCCTTTGTGGATGATGTCCATGATTTCGCGAACGTCCTCGTCGGTGAGTTCTTCATCGCATAAACATGTGCCAGGAATAGGCGTTGTGTAACGCTTGAACCAGTGCCACAGGTCTTCAAATGCCCAGCCGATGCGGGTCCAGAAGAGGGTG
>JAGCNZ010000002.1 GCA_017645655.1 Bacteroidaceae bacterium
CCACGCTCGGCAAACTTCTTGTCGATTTTTCCTATCTTGTCGATGAAGGAAGTTACATTGTGACCCGTGCCAACGTCGGTCTTGATGTTGAACCCCGGCATGTAGTTGTAGCCGGCACGCACGCGGACATAATCGCCCACGGGCACTGCTACGTCTATGCCCAGACCCATAGTGCCGACACTTGCACCGACATCCAGATGGTTCAGGATGTTCTTCTCGTTCAGACGGGCAAAGAATGACTTTCTGCCCTCCGACTCGTCCTGAGCCACAGCACCTGCCGTCAGTGACAGAGCTACAAGTAATGCACCAAGCTTCTTCATCTTATATAATATATAATGTATAGTGTCTTCTTCCAGGGGAGAACGTGACGAGCGTTACTTCGTCACGACCTTCACGCCGCCCACAACATAGA
The DNA here is from genome assembly GCA_017645655.1 of Bacteroidaceae bacterium. Taxonomy (GTDB): domain Bacteria; phylum Bacteroidota; class Bacteroidia; order Bacteroidales; family Bacteroidaceae; genus Physcousia. The sequence goes on from JAGCNZ010000002.1 coordinate 413, forward strand.
CGCCAGCAGGCAGACCCTTAACGTCGTTTGTAGTGCGGACTTGTGTGCCGTTCAGGGTATACACGCCTTCTATGGCATCTTCCTTGTTCTCAGCAAGAATCTCGTCGATGCCTGCTCCCTCGAAACGAACGGTAAGCAAGTCTGGCGTGCTGGAGGTCGCCTGCAGGTAGCAAGTGTTGGCAGGCACACAAAGTGCCTGTACCTTCTTGTGTGTGGCAGGGTCCGTCACCTTTATTTGGCTGAGGCGTTCGTCTGCGTTGCTGCTCATGATGAGCTTGTTGTCAGCCACGTGAAGGAGTCGCATCGTGGTAGCATCGAATTTCTTGTATGCATCCACAGACTCCACAGGACGTTTGCCATTGCAGAAATAGACGCCGGCAAGCTTGTTGTCCTGAATAGAGGCTGGCGATGCGGTGAGAAGCTCTAAGCGATTGTCTGCAGGGTTCTCGGAAGCACATTCAATGATGACAGGAGTGCTGGCAGGAATATCACCGCTAATCTCCTTGAACTTAACCACGTTGCCCGAAATCTTGCTTGCATAATAGACATGCATGCCCGGCGATACCGTCCTGAAGGGGAAGGCTGCATAGAACGGGTGGTAGTACTTTCCGCTCAGCGAGACAGTCGGTTTGATGCCGAAATAATTCGTCGCATGGTTCGTCTTAATCTGGTCGACAACCCAACGCATGTACTTTCCTGTGCCGTTCGTGCCTATCACACCCTGCTCGTAGTTGCCTATCTCGTTGTCGGAAAGATTCTTTTGAACACTGCCCTTCTTGGCATAAACTTCATAGACACCATTCCCCTTATCAACGACGTGAACATAGTAGCCAGTCAACTGGTGAACACCCGTGCCCTGAGCCTCAAGGTCGAACAGGTTGGTACCTCCCTTTTTCATGTACAGGACGGTGGCAGGCTCGCTGACGGCCTTACTCAAATCCCTCCATAGTTGGATGGCTTGAAAGTCCTCTGCATCGTGAAGCTCATCGGTGTAGTCCTTGTTGTCCGTCACATAGATGTAGCGCTCCGTACCAAGGTTGCGAATACGATAGTAGCCGTTGCCAACAAAACCCGTAGCGTTCTGTGCAATAGCGCTCGCCATACTGAGCGAGGCCATATATAATAATGTATAGAGTCTTCTCATGGATGAAATTCATCCCCCCGCCACTACGCTTGCAGCAGAATGACGGGGGGAGATTAAATTAATTGAAGTAAGTCAATGATTACTCGCAAATGCAGATGGTGACGCGGTTGAGGTCGTTCTGCTCGTAAGGCTGAACGGTGTCACCCTTGCTGTCAGAGATGATGCGGCTGCGGCTGATGCCGAACTGGTTAACCAACATGTTGGTGATAACGTCTGCACGTCTCTGAGCATAGCCTACATTGAGCTTAGCATTGCCAGTACCCTTGTCTGCGTAACCGGTAACAGATACCTTAGAATCGGGATACTTGTTCATGTAAGCCACAACGTCCTCTACCTTGGCCATCTCGGTTCTGCTGACCTGTGAACCACGGAGCGTGAAGAAGATGTCACGGCGCAGAGTCTCACGCTTGGGTGCTTCAGGCTCCTTAACGACAACCTTCTCGACGGGCTTCTCAACAATCTTCTCGACAATCTTCTCAACTACGATAGGTTCAGCTGCGGGCTTCTTAGCAAGCTTGCCAAGACGAACCTTTACGCCAGCCAGTGCATTGAAGTACCAGTCAGCATTGCCTGCTTTCTTTGAGTTGTAACGGTCAGAAGTGGCGTTGGCGTTCACCTCGAGACCGAGAGCAACGCGGCGGCTGATGTTGAAGTCAACATAAGCACCAACTTTGCCTACGAAACGAGTCTTGGAACCATCCCAGCAATATACCATCTGGTGTGCGGGATCTGTGAACGGTTGACCGAGAATTTGAGCTCTCAGGTCGTTTGCTTCGTCATTGTTCCAGCCAATGTTGGCACCGATACCTGCCAACAGGCCGAAGTTGCAAACACGATTGGGCTTGTAACCCAGAATCCAATTGGTAAGGTCGCAGGTAACGTCAACTGTGGGAGCAATGTAGTTCCACTTCCAGGTCTGTTCGCCGAGGCCAAGATAAGAGAGGTCGGTGCCACCCTTGCTCTGCCATGTGTCAAGAGCAAGACGCAGCCCCCACACGGGAGTGAAGTTGTAACCGCCAGCTACCTGCAAGTTGCCAGAGAGGAGGTTGCCAAACTTTACTTCGCCCAGAGTGTACTGTCCGCCAATCTGAGCTTGAACATACCAGTGAGGAGCAAAACCATCACAAGGTTTTGTCTCTGCAGCCTGCGGCTGCTGCGCGGATGCTGTGAGGCATCCGGCAAGCAGTGCAGCTGACATGAATATTGTCTTAAGTTTCATAATCGTTTATTTATTTGTTTTTAGTTCAGAAAGTGGTTATCAGTTATTACTTAACTTTGATGTAGTACTTGTGGGTAGAGATGTTGCCTTCGAAGTCAAGAACAGAGTAACTAATCTCATAAGTGTAGCCGCTCTTCATCTTAGATGCGTCAACAGCAATCATACGTTCTGTGCCGTCGAGAATCTTGTTGAAGCCTTCGTTCTGGCTGTTGATGGTCTGAACGTGATCCTTATAGATTCCGTCCTTCTTAGCGCTGTAGCCACCTTCGTCGAATACGTCAGTTACTGCGACGTGCTTTCTTGCGATGGGCACGATGAGCTCCATGTTCTTTGTGGTGGGATAGAGCTTCAGACCTTCCTTGTCAAGAATTGTAGGAGCGATTCTGCTGGTGCTCAATCTCTTGAAGCCCTTATAGTCGTTGCTTGCTACCAAGAACGGACCGAAGCGGCGGTTGATAGAGTTGAAGAAGTAAACGGTTGTGTGGTTAATCTTATCCAGATATGTTCTGATGTACTGGTTGATGAACTTGTTAATCCAACCATTCTCACCTGCGATGATGTCGTCGTACTTGTTGATTTCAGCCAAAGTATGGTTCAGCTCTTCGAGGAATACCTTGAGCTTGTCAACAATGTTCTGTGCGTCGCCAGCAATTTCTTCGACAACAGGAATATCGACTGTGCCGTTAGAACCTACAACGGTGTCGAACGGAAGTCTTTCGGGATAGCCTGTTGTGCTGATTGCACTTCCTGCGAATGTAGCAACGTCACGAGCACCTTCCTTAGTAGAAGTGATGGTGATGACGCCACCTGCAATTGTAGCTGTAACGTCGAGCAGCTCGATGCTAGCATAAGCGCTGATCTTGCCTTCGCCGTCCACTGCGGGAATAACGAGAGTTGTGTTCATGCCAGTTGCGATGTCGCCGCCAATAACGATGGAAGCGTTTGTAATGGCAGGATTCGTTTCGTCGTATGCAATAGCTGCAGGAATTGTTACTGCGCTTCCGTTGTTCTTCAGATTCTTGTTGAACTTAACGTCGAGGATACCTGTGCCGGGGATGGTCAGAGTGTAGTTGATGCCATTCAGGTTGAAGTGAGATACTCTTGCGCTGAAGTGAGCGATGAGGTTGTCTGTGTAGTCAGCGAGGTTCACTTCATCAATTACGAGACCGTTGATGAGGTGGTTAACCTTCCAAGAGCCGTTGCCGTCCTGGAACATTACATGAACGTGGTCGTTCAGAGTTGCAGCAATCCTGTCGAGGAATTCGTTAACGTCTTCGTATCCGGGGATTGTGTACCAGTAGAGGTCCTTGAATGAAGCCAAGCTGAGAGGCCTGATCAGTGTAGCAGCTACGTTGTACTGAGAGTAGAGAGCCTGCTCGTTGCCGTCAATGTCCTTGAACGGGCACTTCAGACCTTGCTGGTCAATTCTGAGGTCGTGGATGACGTTGTAGAGCTTGGTAGCAATGCCACCGAGGTCGCCGCTCCAACCTGTGGTGTTGAGGAAGTTGTCAGCAGCTTCTGCCATCTTGGTGCGTGTCTCTTCGAGGAACTCTTCGATGTTCTCCTGACCGAAGGCGAGTTCAGCGTCCTTGTTGGGAACTGTGATGTATGCGTCAGCCTCATAGAAGCCGTTGTCTGCACGGCTGAAGCCGAACTGCAGAGTAGCGTCGCTCTTCTTGAGAGGAGTGAGTTCGAATGGAGACTGCTTGTCCTGTGTGTTGACGAGTGTCAGTTCTGTGCCTGTGAAGTCCTTTGTGGTGGGGTTAACAGTTACATAGATTGTGCCGGCGAAAGCTCTGCCGTTCTCGTCTTCGTTGTTCATGAGGATTTCACCTGCTTCCTTGTAGGGTTCGCTGTCGTCCAAGCCGAGGATTTCGAGGTCGGCTGCTGTGAGAGCCTCCTTGGCGCGAACGTAGTTGCCAGTGCGACCTGTGGGGAAGTAAACGTCCTTCTTGAGTTCGCCGCTGCAGTAAGCAACGAGAGCGTTAGACTGGATGTTAGCGGGGATGCTGAATGTGCCGAACATGGGGTTGTATGTGCCCTGTACGAGCAGACCAGTTACTTGGCTGCGCAGGTAGTCCTGAATAGCCTTAACGTCCTCAACAAGCTTCTTAACCTGAGGCTCGATTTCTTCGAGCTTCTTTTCTGCTTTTTCCAAGCGAGGAGTCAGAACGTTAGTTACAGTGTTCTCCAAAGCCTCAACTCTGGGCTCGAGATCCTTGATCTTTGTCTCTACAGTAACGAGACGCTCGTCTAACTTAATGTCAGCTTCTTCAAGAGCCTCAACACGGGTTGTAAGCTCGTCAATAAGTTCGTTGAAGTGTGTTTCAACTGCTGCCAGTTCTTCCTTAGTAGCGAAGTCCTTAATCATGTTGGCGAGCTGCTCGATAGCTTTCTCGTGCAGTCTGAGGGTCTCCTCGTTAGTTGAGATGCGGTCAACAAGTTCTGTCTTCAGCTTCTCGATGTCAAGACGGATAGCAGCTTCGACGGCCTTGAGGTTTGCGGCGCACTCCTTCTGGCATGCGTCAATCTTGTCGCTCAGAGCCTCGACGGTGTTGCTGATTTCGGTGTACTTGTCCTGAAGATCCTTGACGTCACTCTTGATGTTTTCGATAGCTTCGGTGTTCTTGCCTACCTGAGTGTACAACTCCTCCAACTTCTCAACGCTCTTCTCGAGGTTTGCGATCTTCTCCTTGTTGGTTGCCATGTCAGTTTCGTAGTTGACGAAACGAGTGGTGAGAGCGTCGATGAGTTCTTTGTTGTTGTCTGCCTTAGCAGATGCAGCGGCAGCGTCCTGGAGGGCCTGGTTTGCCTTCTCTTCAACGAGGGTAACCTTGCCGTCAAGTGCGGTGAGGTCGTTTCTGATTTCTTCAATCTTTGTCTTATTCTCTGTAGCCAGGTTCTTTGCTTCGTTGGCAATGGTCTTAGCCTCGTCAGCAGTCTTCTGGATTGTTTCGAGAAGAGTCTTGCATGCGTCAGCTACGGCCTTAGCTTCGGTAGCCTTGCCGTCAGCAGTCTGTGCCAGAGACTTAGCCTCGTTGGCTGTTGCCTGAGCAGCGTCGGCTGCTGCCTTAGCTTGGTTTGCGAGTGTCTCAACATCGCTGAGGCGGTTGAATGCTGCCTCTACGATTGTCATCTTGCCTTCAAGAGCGCCGAGTCTTGACATTACGTCAGCGCAGTCGCATTCGCAAGACTTAATTTTCTCGAGTTCTTCCTTCAGCTCTGCAACCTTGTCCTGGAGGACTTTGACGGCTGCGTTGTTGTTGATAACGTAGGTCTCGTAGTCGGTCTTCAGGAGGTTGAAGTCTGCGAGGGCAGCGTAGAGCTTAGCCAGGTCTTCGAGCATCTTGTCGATTTCTGCCTTTGTGTAGGTGTCGCCACCAGCGGCAGCCTGGAGTGCTTTGACAGTCTGGTCGAGGGCGTCAATCTGTTCCTGCAGATAGTTATCCTCGGCGTGAAGCCACTTGTAATACTCGACTGTGTCGAGTGCTTCGCATTTGCAGGTGAGCTCCGCCAGGGCGTCGATGCGAGCCTGAAGAGCTTCCGCCAGAGTCTTGTTCTCGAGATTCTGGGTGCGCAACTCGTTGTACAGATCTTCGTTTGTGTCTTTACAGGAAACAAACGAACCCACGCTGACTGTGGCTACCAGCAGCATGAGAATTTGAATGAGTTTCTTTTTCATTTGTTAAAAAGTTTATTAATTAATAAATAATGTAGTTCCTTCGTTTGTGTTTCTTAATACATATTTAATTTTAATTAAACATAGTTTGCCCTTTTGCGTATAAAAGGCTGCACAAAGGTACAACAACCTGCAAGAATAACGATGTGGAAATGGGGGTGTTTAAGTAAAATTAACACATTCACATACCTATTTAGGAATTTTAACACGGCCTTACGGTTCATTTGGCTCGAAATGGTGTTTTTTTTGCTGTATTTTGTTTGCGGGATATGTGTTCCAGAAATACATAGTCAGGACGAGGCTCAGAGTGGCGCATAATGCGGTGATTGCGTATGCTTGAGCCTGTCCGCCGAGCAACTCTGCGTAGGAGATGTCGGCGATGTTGCTGAAGGTGCGTAGTTGGAGTGCTGCGCTGCCGTTGTTGATGATGTGCAGGATGGCAGTGAGCACGATGTTTCCGGTCTTGTAGTATATGATGCCGAAGAGGATTGCGAGCGGGAATGCGTAGAGCCCTTGGGCGAGGTTGAAATGTATGATGCTGAACGTTAGGGACGATACGATGATGGCGGTCCATGGCCTTGCGTTCCGGCGCAGCATTTCGCCTTCGATGGCTTCGCGGAAAAGGAGTTCTTCGGCGATGGGACCTATGATGACGAGTGTGAAGAGGCCGCATGTGTTGTGAGACATCGATTGTGATATCTGCATCAGGAAGTCGGGCACGGGCACTTTTTCCGTGAGGATGGAGGTGGCGACGGCTCCCAGGATGCCTGCTGCGATGGCGATGCTGCCTGGCCACCACCGGATGGAGTCGAAGTCGGCGACGGTGTCGGTGCGGATGTAGTGCAGGATGTGGCTGCAGGCGAGTACGGCAAGGACGTCGACGGCCATCAGGATGAGCGAGAAGGCGGTGATGGGCGGCTGGTCGGTCTGCATGCCGAAAATCAGCAGCAGGACTCCGCCGGCAACTTGTGCCAGCAGGAAGACGAGCATTGTCAGGAGGGCAGGGGTGTACTTATGCAATTTCAAAATCAGTGAATTCAAGTATGAAAATCCGGAATTATTCAGATTGAAATGGTGAGTATTGCTGTTGTGAATGCCTTGCAGGGCGTGGTTTTCGGGGTGGGGGCGGAGGGGATGACGCCGAATTTGGCGGGGGTTGATTTCATACTTCGCGGGGGATGTCTGAAAACATCACGTGTGATAATTGGAAATATCACGTGTAATATTTCAAATATCACGTGTAATATTTCAAATATAACGTGTGATAATTTCAGACGTCACGTGTGATGTTTTTCGTCGTGACTGGCTCAGTATTCTATTTTGTCTGCTTTCTCCTCCCAATCGCGGAAGGCCTGGAGTGCTTCGTCGCGCATGAAGTGCTCTGTCGGGATGCTCCTATCGGACATGGGGCGCTCTATTTCATCATAGATGAACTTGTCTCCGAAATGGATGTTTTCCGCGTCTTGTTTGGTGTTGGCAAAGCAGATGCGGCTGATGCCGGCCCAGTAGATGGCGCTGAGACACATGGGGCAAGGCTCGCAGGAGGTGTAGATGGTGCATCCCTCGAGCTTGAACGAGCCTACTTTCTGGCAGGCTGAGCGTATGGCGGTGACTTCGGCATGGGCCGTCGGGTCGTTGTTGGCTGTGACGCGGTTAGTTCCAGTGGCGACGATTTCGCTGTCCCTGACGATGACAGCTCCGAAGGGTCCGCCGCCGTTTTCCACGTTCTCGACACTGAGGTCGATGGCGAGTTGCATGAAGCGCTTGTCTTGTTTTGTCATGGGTCTTATGGATTTGGTGTTCTTTATGTGCTTAGCGGGATGAAGTGTTTAGCGGAGAGGATGTGTGGCGGCGCTCATTTTTTCTTGCCGGAGCGTGTCGGAGGCTCTTTCCCGTCTTCGATGGCTTGCTGGCGTATGGCTTCGTCCAGTAGCTCCTCGAAGGTCTTGATGCGGCCCAGCTGCTCGTATTCCTCCAGTATCTTGCGGTCGCGAGCGTGCTTCTTGTCGCGCTTGCGGTCCTTTATGGCGAAGGGGTGCATGATTTTGTCCGTGACTCTTGCCCCAAGCACGTCGCTCACGGAGGGGAAGCCGATGCGTGTTTCTTTCTCCCGTCCAATGGCTTGTCGGATGGCGTCGTTGACGCGCAGCGCGGAGTCGCCGCGCACCTCCACCTCGCGCAGGGTATCGATGCGAGTCGTGTCGCGCAACTGAGCGGAAAGTGTGCCGAAGGGCAGCAGTGTAAGCAGCAGGAAGATGATGTGTTTCATGCGTTTCGTTGTATTTTTCGCCACAAAAGTAGACATTTTTTTGCTAATGACAAAAGAAATCACGAACTTTGCACAAACCATTAACATGTTTTAATTATGTACTACACAAAACGCCTTACATTTATTATTATGGCCGTCTGTGTCGCCCTGAGTGGCTTGGCAACAGACTATACGAAGTATGTCAACCCGTTCATCGGCACTCAGACCGACGACACCGGCGCCCTGAGCGGAAGCACCTTCCCGGGCCCCACGATGCCTCAGGGAATGGTGCAGCTCGCACCGGAAACCGAGCAATACGTGACCTGGGACCCTTGCTGCGGATACGACTACAACCGCGACTCCATCTTCGGCTTCACGCATACTCACCTCAGCGGTACCGGATGCACCGACCTCATCGACATCTCCCTCATGCCAACCACCAAGCATGTCACGCCCGAACTGCTGCGCAAGGGAATCTTCGCACTGCCCTTCAAGCATGACCGCGAAAAGGCGGCGCCGGGCTACTACATGGTCGACTTGCTCGGCGGTGAGAACATCAACGTCGAACTCTCCGCAACTGTCCATGCCGGCATCCACAAATACACATTCCCCGAAGGCAAGGAGCAGACCGTCATCCTCGACCTCGACCGCATGACCTACCGAGGCGACGCATACTACACCGGACGCCGCGCATACCAAATCATCCAGAGCCAGATACGCATCGTCGACGACAAGACCATCGAAGGCTTCCGCGTCGTGACCGGATGGGCAAAGCTCCGCAAAGTCTATTTCCGCATCGAATTCTCCCGCCCCTTTGAGAGCCGCATCCTGATGGACGGCGGACGCAACGCCGGAGGAAGCGACGTGATTAACGGCAGAACACTTCGTGCAGCACTCCGCTTCACTAATAATATTAAAGATGTACTGGCCAAAGTGTCCATCTCAGCAGTCGACAACGACGGCGCACGCAAGAACATGAAGGCAGAAGCACAATCCTGGGACTTCAACTACTACACCCGAGCAGCCCATGATGCCTGGGAAAAGGAACTCTCCACCATCGACATCGAAGGCACCGACGACCAGAAAACCATCTTCTACACCGGCCTCTACCACGTGCTCATGCAACCCAACACCATGAGCGACGTCGACGGTCGATACATGGACACCAACTTCGAGATTAAGCAGATGCCAGCAGGCCAAAGCTATCACAGCACTTTCAGCCTCTGGGACACCTTCCGTGCGGCACATCCCCTCTACACCCTGCTCTACCCAAACATCGCGGTGCAGTTCGTCAGAGACATGGTGCTGCACCACGAGACCTACGGCTACCTGCCCATCTGGGACCTGTGGGGACAGGACAATTACTGCATGATAGGCAACCACGCGATACCCGTCGTAGCCGATGCTATCATGTCTGAACTGCCGGGACTCGACGTCGAGAGGGCATATAAAGCGATGTACGAGAGCAGCACACGAACGCATCCCAACAGCCCCTTCGAAGTGTGGGAACAGTACGGCTACATGCCACAGAACAAGCAGAACGTCAGTGTGTCAATCACTATGGAACAGGCCTTCGACGACTGGTGCGTGGCTGCCGTGGCAAAGAAACTCGGCAAGACGGCCGACTACGAACGCTTCATCAAGCGTAGCGAGTTCTATCGCAACCTCTTCAACCCTGCCACGGGATTCTTCCAACCCAAGGACGACAAGGGCAACTGGATTGAGCCGTTCGATCCGCTCAGCTACGAGAACCCTTGCTTCGTTGAGGGTAACGCATGGCAATACATGTGGTTCGTGCCGCAGAACCCACAGGGTCTCATCGGCCTCTTCGGCGGTGTGAAGCCTTTCATCGACAAGTTAAACAGGAACTTCACACTGACCGAGACCAGCGGCGAAGTGAATGGCAATGCAAGTGGCTTCATCGGACAGTATGCGCACGGCAATGAGCCAAGCCATCACACCGTGTACCTCTATAACTTTGCCGGTCAGCCGTGGCGTACTCAGGAACTCGTCGAGCAGGTTCGCAGCACATTCTACAATGCTACGCCCTGTGGCTATGCAGGCAACGACGACTGCGGCCAGATGTCGGCATGGTACATCTTCTCGGCGTTGGGATTCTATCCGTTCAATGCCGGCGCTGCCGAGTACGTCATCGGTACCCCGCTCTTCCGCCATGCGGTGCTGCACATGCCTGGTGGCAAGGACTTGGTCATCAATGCTCCTCGCAAGTCTGACAAGGCGATTTATGTCAAGGGCGTAAGGCTCAACGGCAAGAAAGTGACCGACTGGAAACTGACACATCAGCAGCTTATTGCAGGCGGCACACTCGACTTCACGATGAGCGAGAAGAAATAAAGCGCTATATGAAAAGGCTCCTTCCCGGCAGGAAGGAGCCTTTTTTTGTTGTATAAAACTAAAGTGTCCCTTGCTTCAGCTTCTCGACAAAGTCGTCGATGCGTTGCATCTCGCGTGGGATGTCGATTGATTGCGGGCAATGGCTCACGCATTCGCGGCACTGGATGCAGTGATTCGCCTGCCGCAATTTGGGCACGCTGCGGTCGTAGCCTATGAGGAACGCGCGACGTGCCTTCTGATAGTTCGCTGCTTGCTGGCTTTCGGGCACATTGCCTTTGTTCACGCACTTGTTGTAATGCACGAAGATGGCGGGGATGTTGAGTCCGTAGGGGCATGGCATGCAGTAGTTGCAGTCGTTGCAGTCGATGGTGGGATAGCTTTTGATGAGTGTCGCCGTCTCGTTCTCGAGCCATTGCTGCTCTTCTTCTGTGAGAGGCTCTAGTGGAGCGTAGGTTCGCAGGTTGTCCTCCAGGTGCTCCATGTACGTCATGCCACTGAGCACGGTAAGCACTGCGGGCTTCGAGCCGATGTATCGGAATGCCCATGATGCCACGCTGTCCTCGGGTTTGCGCTGCTTGAAGTGTGCCACCACATGGTCTGGCACTTTCGAGAGGCGCCCGCCGAGCAGGGGTTCCATGATGACGACGGGGATGTTTTTCTTGACCAGTTCGTCATAGAGGTACTTGCCTGAGCGTCCTTTGTCCTCTTCGTTGTTCCAGTCCACGTAGTTTGCCTGTATTTGTACGAAGTCCCAGTGATATTCGTCGTGGTGTGCCAGAGCCCAGTCGAAGACTGCCACGTCGCCGTGGAAGGAGAAGCCGAGGTTGCGGATGCGACCTGCCTCGCGTTGCTCCATAAGCCATTCGAGCAGTCCGTTGTCAAGGTATCGCTGATGTACGGGCTGCATGCCTCCTCCTCCGATGCTGTGGAGGAGGAGGTAGTCGACGTAGTCTGTCTTCAGGTATTCAAGGCTTCGTTCGAACATTGCCTTGCCCTCTTCGAAGTCGTACTGCGTGGGTGAGAAGTTGGAGAGTTTGGTTGCGATGAAGTAGTCGCTGCGTTTGTATCCGCTTGCCTCCAGTGCGATGCCGAGGCTTTCCTCGCTCTTTCCTCGACAGTAGGCAGGCGATGTGTCGAAGTAGTTGACGCCGTGGTCGAGTGCGAACTTGCAGAGTCGGTTCACTTGCTCTTGGTCGATGGCGTCTCCTCGCGAGTTTTCTTGTGTTCGTGCGCTGCCGTTGCTGGTGGTTGGCAGTCGCATCCATCCGTAGCCGAGCAGGCTGATTTTGTCGCCTTGCTTTGGGTTGGTGCGATAGGTCATCTTGTCGGTGGGAATCGGGCCGTCGTGATGTCCCATGTAGTCCACTTCGCCATCGGTGTCGCCGCCTTTCACGCCGCACGATGCCAAAGCCGTTGTGGCAGCTGCTGTGCCGGAGACTTTCAGGAAGTCTCGTCTTGTGATATCTTTCATAACGTCAGGTTCTTTTAGATTTCTTTATGCACTTCGTGTCCCTCCACGTGGATGGCGCTGATGGGGCTCGAGGGGCAGAGGTTTTCGCAGGCGCCGCAGCCGATGCACTTCTCTTCGTTCACCACCGGTATGAGCAGCACTTTTTCTCTGGGTATTTCTTGGTTGTCGGCATCGCGCCAACGCCAGCCGTCCTGATGTACGCCGGCTTGCAGGGGGACCATCTGTATGGCTCCGGCGGGGCATTTGCGTGAGCAGAGTCTGCATGGCTTTTCGTCCTTGACGGGGATGCAGAGGTCGCGTGTCCAGACGGCGTGTCCGATCTGTATGGCAGTGCGGTCTTCTGCGGTGACGGGCTGTATGGCAGAGGTCGGGCAGACCTGTGAGCAGCGGTTGCATTCCGGGCGACAGTAGCCTCGCTCGAAGCTTACCTCGGGCTGCATGAAGCGGTCGAGGCTGGTGCTGGGGCGCAGCACGTCGTTCGGGCAGGCGTCGATGCAGAGCTGGCATGCTGTGCAGTGACTGCGGAGATTGCGTATAGAGAGGGAACCTGGAGGCGTGATGAGTTTTTCGCGACGCGGTTTCTTCTTCCTGATGATGTCGGCCAGTCCGCCATCTGTCGTCTTGGGTTCCACCTTTGCTTGTGCTTTTGCGATGGCTGTTCCGGCGAGCAGGGCGATGGATGTCAGGGTTGCGCGGCGGTCGATGCCAGCCTCTCCTGTCCTTTCCGAGGTAGGGGTGAGCCGTTGCGGCCTTTCGCTCTCGCCTTTGGAGAGGGCCGGGGAGAGGCTTGAGAGGCTAAGTGCATCGAATTTGCACTCTTCGAGGCAGTTGCCGCATACTACGCAGCGGGAGTGGTCGACGCTGTGCGTCTGCAGGTCTATGCAGGCGGCTTTGCAGTTGCGCTCGCATTTGCGGCAGTCCTTGCACTTGTCCGCATCGATGTTTATCTTGAGGAACGACTGTTTGCTGATGAGGCCGAGCAGTGTGCCGACTGGGCAGATGGTGTTGCACCACGTGCGTCCGTTCTTCCAGGCCAGCACGGCGATGACAGCCCACGTGAGCAGTGCCACGACGAGGGCGCTGATGCTCTTGAGCCAGACCTCTACCGTGTAGAAGGCGTAGCTGTTGTAGTGTTCAGCGACCGACGCGAGTCCGTTGTTGGCGAGCTTGTAGAGCGGTGCCAGCACGGTTGAGACGATGCGTCCGTAGGTGCTGTACGGGAAGATGAGTCCGCCTATCCAGGCGATGCCCAGGGCGAGCGAGGCGCACGCTACGACCAGCACTGAGTAGCGAAGCACGTTGCGTGCGGGCGAGTAGCTGTACTTGTTCTTCTTCCTTCGCAGCCAGGCGATGAAGTCCTGCATCACGCCCAGGGGACAGATGATGGAGCAGTAGATGCGCCCCATCAGCAGGGTGAGCGTGACGACGAAGAGCAGTGCTCCGATGTTCAGCGCCAGCAGAGCCGGAATGAACTGGATTTTTGCCATCCATCCCAAGTAGGCCTGAGCCGTGCCTGTGAAGTCGACAAGCAGCCAGGTTATCAGCACCCAAAAGACGATGGCGAGTGTCAAGCGGATTTTTTTCAGCATAATCGGAAATAATTAGGTAATAGTGAAGAGTTTCCCTGCAAAGGTAGTGAAAAAAATGAGAAGTCGTGAGAAAAATCGCAAAAAAGTGCAAAAAAAGTATCGTTTTTGTGCCGAGTCGCCATACATGGCGCGTGATGTTTTCAAACGACCCACGTGATAAATTCATTTTACCCACGTGATATTTGAAATATTCCACGTAATAATTTCATTTTACCCACGTGATAATTTCAAACGACCCACGTGAAGTTTCCCGTCGTCGCGTGTCGCGTTTCCCGATGCCCCGCGCGCCTTATATATAATAAATGTGAAATAAAGGAAAAAATACGGCGCCAGGCAATACAACATATGCAATTTTTCTGTATCTTTGCACGCAAAAATTTATTATAGGCTATGGTATCATTTATTGCAGACAAGATTGTGATGGACGGTCTTACCTACGATGACGTCCTGTTGGTTCCCGGTTATTCCGAGGTGCTGCCTCGCACAGTTTCCCTCGAAACGCACTTTTCCCGCCACATCGAACTGAAGATTCCGTTCGTGACGGCAGCAATGGACACCGTCACCGAAGCACCTATGGCGATAGCAATCGCAAGGGAGGGAGGCATCGGTGTGATTCACAAAAACATGAGCATCGAGGAGCAAGCCCGACAGGTGGCTATCGTGAAACGTGCCGAGAACGGCATGATCTACGACCCCATCACGATAAAACTGGGCAGCAGCGTGCGCGACGCACTCGAGCTGATGTCCGAATACCACATCGGCGGCATTCCCGTCGTCGACGACGAACGTCGCCTGAAAGGCATCGTCACCAACCGCGACCTCCGCTTCGAGCAGAACATCGACCGGCCCATCGACGAAGTGATGACCGGCGAGAACCTCGTCACGACACATGTTCAGACGGACCTCGGGGCTGCGGCAAAGATTCTGCAGGAGAACAAGATAGAGAAACTTCCCGTCCTCGACGACGCAGGCAAGCTCATCGGACTGATAACATACAAGGACATCACCAAGGCCAAGGACAAACCCATGGCATGCAAAGACAGCAAGGGACGCCTGAGAGTGGCTGCCGGAGTAGGCGTCACACCCGACACACTCGACCGTATCAAGGCACTCGTCGAGGCCGACGTGGATGCCATCGTCATCGATACCGCTCACGGCCACAGCAAATTCGTCGTCGAGAAACTCAAGGAAGCCAAGCAGATGTTCCCCGACGTCGACATCGTAGTCGGCAATGTCGCCACAGGCGAGGCAGCCAAGATGCTCGTCGAGGCTGGAGCCGACGGCATCAAGGTCGGCATAGGACCGGGCAGTATCTGCACCACACGCGTCGTGGCAGGCGTAGGCGTACCACAACTCAGCGCTGTCTACGACGTCGCAATGGCGCTCCAGGGAACCGACGTGCCACTCATCGCCGACGGCGGCCTCCGCTATAGCGGCGACGTGGTCAAGGCACTTGCAGCAGGCGGCTACAGCGTCATGATAGGCTCACTCGTGGCCGGTACGGAAGAAAGTCCCGGCGACACCATCATCTATAACGGCCGTAAGTTCAAGAGCTATCGTGGCATGGGCTCGCTCGAGGCCATGGAGTGCGGCTCGAAAGACCGCTATTTCCAGGGAAATGTCAAGGACACAAAGAAACTCGTCCCCGAAGGCATCGCCGGCCGTGTGCCGTATAAAGGCTCAGTGCAGGAGGTCATCTACCAGCTCATCGGCGGCCTGCGCAGCGGCATGGGCTACTGTGGCGCTGCCACCATCAACGACCTCCACAACGCCAAGTTCGTGCGTATCACCAATGCCGGCGTGCAGGAAAGCCATCCCCACGACGTCACCATCACCAGTGAGGCACCAAACTACAGCCGTCCTCAATAATCCCCATTACCCATCATCCCTATAACCCCCATTAAGCTCATTAACCCCATAAGATATGAAGAAAAGTCTAATCATCTATGCAATGACAGCCCTCTCACTGACGGCTGCCGCCCAGGACGACCCCATCGTGATGAGAATCAACGGAGTCCCCGTCCCTCGCAGTGAATTCGAATACAACTACAACAAGAACAACTCTGAAGGCGTCATCGACAAGAAAAGCGTTGAGGAGTACACCGACCTCTTCGTGAACTACAAGCTCAAAGTGCAGGCCGCCATGGACGACCACCTGGACACGCTCTCCAGCTACCAGAAAGAGTTCCGCATGTATCGCGACCAGCAGATTCGTCCCCTGCTCGTCCCGGAAGGGGCAAAGGAGAAGGAAGTGCGCGCCTACTACGACGGAATGATCGAACGCCTCGAAGGCAAGCAACTCATACAGCCCGCCCATATCCTGATACGCTTGGCCCAGGACGCCACAGAAGAGCAGAAAGCGGCAGCGAAGGTCACCATAGACTCTGTCTATCAAGCCCTGAAGGACGGCGCTGACTTCGCAGAACTGGCAAAGAAGGTCTCTCAGGATCCCGGCTCGGCACAGCACGGAGGCCTGCTCCCCTGGATTGGACCCAATCAGGTGGTAAAGGAATTCGAGGACGTTGCCTATTCACTCAATGAAGGCGACATAAGCGAACCCTTCCTCATGCCATTCGGATATGACATCGTCAAACTCCAGGGCAAGAAAGACCTCGAGCCGTACGAGGAACTGCACGACAAAATACTGGGTTATCTCGAGAACCAAGGCATAGAGAATCACATCGCACAGCAAGTCCTTGACTCCATCGCAGGGCAAAGCCAGAAGAGCATCGAACAGATCCTCGACGAGAAGACAGAGGAGTTCTGCGCTAAGGACGACGAACTGAAATACCTCGTGCAGGAATATCACGACGGCCTCCTCCTCTTCGAGGAATGCAACACGAAAGTCTGGGAACCTGCAGCCAAGGACACACTCGCACTGGCAAACTACTTCAAGAAGAACAAGAAACAGTATGCATGGGACGAGCCTCACTTCCGTGGAATGGCGTATTACTGCAAGAACGAGGCTGACGTGGAAGCCGTGAAGAAACTGGTGAAGAAGCTTCCGCAGGACAAGTGGATGGACGTCATCCGCGAGACCTTCAACAAGGACAGCATCATGGTTCGCGTGGAGCGCCGTATCTTCAAGAAAGGCGACAACCCCAACATCGACCGTCTCGCCCTGAAGGATAAGAGCGCCGAACTCAAACCGGTCAAGAACTTCCCCAATGTCGGCGTCTTCGGCAAAGTGCTCAAGAAGGGACCGGCAGAGTGGACCGACGTCAGCAATCAAGTGGTCAACGACTACCAGCGACTCAAGGAAGATGAGTTCGTGGCAGAACTCCGCAAACGCTATACCGTGGAGATTGACAAGGCAGCACTCGCGACGGTAAACAACCATTAAAGGCATGAAACGATACACGCTCTGTCTCCTCGCAGTGCTCAGCTGCCTGCTCTCTATGGCACAAAAGAATGTCATAGACGAAGTGGTGTGGGTTGTCGGAGATGAGGCCATATTGCGCTCCGACGTCGAGAAGCGCCGCGTGGAATATGGCACACAGCTGAAGGGCAATCCTTATTGTGTTATTCCAGAACAGATTGCCATCCAAAAACTCTTCCTGCATCAGGCAGTCATCGACAGCATCGATGTCAGCGATGCCGATGCAAGCCCATACGTCGAAGAGGAACTCAACAAGAGGATTATGATGGCAGGCTCAAAGGAGAAGCTAGAAGAGTACATGAAGATGCCAATGGTGCAGATACGCGAAGAGATGCACGATATGGTCAAGAACGAGATGATTGTGATGCGTATGCGTGAGCAGCTCATGTCAGATATCAAGGTGACGCCAGCTGAAGTTCGTCGCTTCTTCAACGATATGCCAGAAGACAGCTTGCCGCTCATCCCCACACAAGTGGAGGTGCAGATACTCGTCCTGCAGCCACGCATCCCTCAGACTGAGATAGATCGTGTGAAGGGCTTGCTGCGCGATTATGCAGAACGCGTCAACAATGGCTCTACGTCATTCTCCACCTTGGCTCGTCTCTATAGCGAAGACCCAGGCTCGGCACGACAAGGCGGCGAAATGCCATTTATGGGAAAGACCGAACTCGACCCTGGGTTTGCCAACGTAGCATTCAGCATGACAGATGCCAGCAAGGTGAGTAAGATAGCACAAAGTGAGTTCGGCTATCATATCATTCAGCTCATTGAGAAACGCGGCGATAAAATAAAGTGCAGACATATCTTGAAACGACCCGAAGTGGCACAGGCAGACATCGATAGCGCCCTCGTCGTTCTCGACTCCATCAAAGCCGACATCGTCGCTGGCAAGATATCATTCGAAGATGCGGCACGCTATGCGTCAGACGACAAGGATACCCGCAACAACCATGGCATCCTGTCCAATATAAATATGGAGACAGGCGAGACTTCCACTCGCTTCGAGATGAGCGAACTCTCAGCACTTTCCTCGTCACTCGCCAGAACGGTCGAGACACTCGAGGTAGGCGAGATATCCCAACCTTTCACGATGATTAACTCAAAGGGCAAGACGGTCTGTGCCATCGCCCGACTCAAGAATCGAACCCTCACTCATCGTGCCAGCATCACCGAAGACTTTCAGGTGATGAAGGATATCGTCAGGAATAAAAAGGGAGAAGAAGCCATCCTGAACTGGATAAAGGAGAAGCAAAAGAGTACGTACATCCGCATCAATCCGGACTGGAGAGACTGCGACTTCCAATACGACGGCTGGGTAAAGTGAAGAGTAGGCGACTATACATCCTTTGTGCGACCCTGTTCTTCTGCCTTTGTATGCTTATGGCGGTGACACCGGACCGCAGGACTGGAGGGAAGCGAACGCAATCCGACAGCAAGGTGCACCTGTTGCATGCCGACCGCCTTTACTTCGACGAACGCATACATCGCACGGCGCAAATCCTGGTGGGCGACGTGCGGTTTAGCCACGAAGGCGTGCTGATGTATTGTGATAGCGCTCTTTATTACGAAACCACAAACTCCTTCGATGCTTTCGGACACGTTCGCATGAACCAAGGCGACACGCTTCATCTCAACAGCGAGGTGCTTTACTATAATGGTCTTGACCGTTTAGCCAGGGCGCGTCATGATGTTGTGCTGAAGCACGGGACGATGACAATCTATACCGATAGTCTCGACTATGACCGTCTCTATGAGCTCGGTTACTTCTTCGAAGGTGGTAAGGTACTCGACCACGACAATCAGTTGACAAGTGACTGGGGTGAGTACAGCCCTCCCACGCACGAAGCAGTCTTCAATTATAACGTGCGCCTCGTCAACCCTGCACCTCCCGCCAAGCCTGAGACCGTACTCATCTCCGACACGCTTCACTACAATAATCAGACGGCGATTGCTCACATCGTCGGTCCCTCGAACATCGAAAATGGTGAGAACCATATTTATAGTGAGCTTGGTTATTACGATACGCAGGCAAAGCACTCGCATCTGCTGGACCGTAGCATCCTGACGAATAATGGCAAGCGATTGGTCGGCGACAGTGTTGTCTGGAACGACGATGTAGCTGTTGCCGAGGCTTTTGGCAATGTGGTCTATACCGATGTTGTCAACAAGAACATGTTCACTGGCGAGTATTGCTACTATGAGGACAGCACGGGATATGTCATGGCGACAGACAGCGCCCTGGCCATCGACTACAGCCAGCAGGACACCATGTATGCGCATGCTGATACAATAAAGGTCTTCACTTACAACATCGACACGGACTCCACGTATCGTGTGGTGCATGCTTACTATCATATGCGTGCCTTTCGACGTGACCTTCAGGCTGTATGCGACTCGTTGGTCTACGATACACGTGACAGCGTGCTCTTCATGTATCGCGACCCCATCATATGGCAACAAGGGCAGCAGCAGTTGGGCGAGGAGATACGCATCTTCTTCAGCGGCGACAACATCGACAGCATACAGGTGCTGAGGCAGGCGCTATCGGTAGAGAAGGTTGACGACGTGCACTACAATCAGGTGACGGGACACGAGATGCATTCCTATTTCAAGGATGGCGAATTGTATCTCTCTACGTCCGAGGGCAACGTGTTCGTCAACTACTATCCTTTCGACGAAGACAGCATCATGGTGGAGCTCAACTATACTGAGACATCTCTGCTCAAGATGTATGTCAATAAGAATAAGGTGGATCACATCTGGATGCCGGCAGCCACTGGCATTATGTACCCGATACCGCTCATTCCCCCTGAGGCGCTCTACCTGCAGAACTTTGCGTGGTTCGACTACATTCGTCCTGTTGACAGGTACGACCTCTTCGAGTGGCGTCCCAAGAAAGCAGGCACCGAGTTGAAGGAGAGTGTTCGCCACTCTGCTCCAAAGCAACGACTCAGCGACATCAAGAAGATGCGAGGCATAGAGAGCCCCGAGACGCCGGAGCCCGTCATTCCCGATGAGCCTGCCACCGTTGAACTTACAGACACGATAAAGCAAGAATAGCCTATGCAACTGTTCAGCACAAGGAAGCCTCGTGGCTTCCGCAGAGTAAGCATCTACACTGATGAATCACGCGACCGCTTGCAGAAGTTGGTCGACGAAGTGAAGCGTGAGCAGGGTGAGACGCCTGCGAAGGAGGAAGACTTCAATCCCGACAAGTTTCGCGGCACATTCATCAACTACACGCCTCGTGCCCAAAGGCATAAGGAGAACGGCTCGAAGCTGGGCTGGCCCATCATCATAGTCTTGCTTTTCGGCTTGCTTATTCTCTGGCGTTTCCTGCTTACGGGGATAAGATAAAGCGATGTCTCGTAATAAAGTACTAATGCGATAACGTCATAACGAAAGAAAATGGACATCATACACCTCCTTCCTGACTCCGTCGCCAACCAGATTGCTGCAGGCGAAGTCGTGCAACGTCCCGCATCCGTCATCAAGGAACTGATGGAGAATGCCGTGGATGCCGGTGCAACGACTATCGACGTGTTGGTACAAGATGCAGGACGTACGTCCATACAGGTCATCGACGATGGCAAGGGCATGACCGAGACGGATGCCCGCATGGCGTTCGAGCGTCATGCCACCTCCAAGATAGCGAAAGCCGAAGACCTCTTCACGCTTCAGACGATGGGTTTCCGTGGCGAGGCATTGCCCTCTATTGCTGCCGTGTCGCAGGTCAAGTTGACGACTCGCACAGCGGAGCAGGAGTTGGGCGTGCAGTTGTGCCTCGAGGGGTCGCGTGTCGTTTCTCAGGACGTCTGCTCGTGTCCGGTGGGAGCGAACTTCGAGGTGAGCAACCTTTTCTTTAATGTTCCGGCGCGCAGGAAGTTCCTCAAGTCGAATCAGACAGAGCTGAACAACATCATACAAGACTTCGAGCGCATTGCCTTGGTCAATCCGTCGGTTGCTTTCACGCTCTCGAGCAACGGCAACCGTCTGATGCAATTGCCGGCAGGGGGCAGCATGCAGCGCATCGTGGGCATCTTCGGCAAGAAACTTGGCGAGCAGCTCTTGCCTCTTCAGGTAGAGACGTCGCTCGTAAAGATAAGCGGTTTCGTGGGCAAACCCGAGGCTGCGCGTAAGAAGAATTCGTCCCAGTACCTCTTTGTCAACGGCCGCTTCATGCGCCATCCGCGTTTCCACTATGCTGTGATGGAAGCTTTCAGCCACCTCATTCCCGAGGGCGACCAGGTGCCGTACTTTATCTTCTTCCAGGTTGACCCTGCCAACATCGACGTCAACATCCATCCTACAAAGACGGAAATCAAGTTCGAGAACGAACAGGAGATATGGAGCATCATTTTGGCAGCCGTGCGTGATGCGCTTGGCAAGTTCAATGCGGTGCCGACCATAGACTTCGACGTGGAGGGACGTCCCGAGATACCGACGTATGATGCGAGTGGACTGAATGGTGTCAGGGTGCCCCGTGTGCAGGTGAATCCCGGGTACAATCCTTTCAGCAGCCACAGCGAGAGCCGCAAGCCGGCACGTCAGTGGGAGAAACTCTACGAGCAGGCTGCCAATCAGAATAATGCCAACAATCCAGTTACTCTGAGTCCTCAGGATGCTCAGAATGTTCAGAACACTCCGACAAGTCAGGCCTCGCAGACGCTCTTCCCCGAGAGCGCAGAGATGAGTTCGCAGCACTATCAGTACAAGGGGCAGTACATCATGACCGCCGTGCAGTCCGGCCTCATGATTGTCGACCAGCGGCGAGCTCACACACGCATCCTCTACGAGCGCTATATGAGGCAGATGCAGGAGCACAATGCTGCTACGCAAGGTCTTCTTTTCCCCGAGTTGCTTGAACTCTCACCGTCCGACGCTGCCCTGCTCACCGGCATCCTCGACGACATCCGGGCGCTCGGTTTCGACATCACACCTCTCGGTGGCAGCTCGTTCTCCATTGTGGGTGCACCGTCGGGACAGGCCAACCCTGTCGCCGTCGTGCAACAAATGGTCGAGTCCGTCAAGCAACAAGACGGCGCGCATGCAGATGCGTTGCACCACCAGCTTGCCCTCGTACTGGCCCGCAACAACGCCATCGAGGTGGGCGAGGCACTAAGCCCCGTACAGATGGAAACGCTCGTCGGCGACCTTTTCCAGTGCGAGAACCCCAACCTCTCGCCCAGCGGAAAGACAATAATCACGATTCTCCAGCAGGAACAAATAGATAAGATGTTCAGGACTCCCTAAGTCCCAAGGGAATGCATACAGTCAACTCGTAAATAACTCGTAAATATAAATAGTGAAATAGTAAATGGAAAAGATCATCCTAACAGGCGACCGCCCTACAGGTAAGCTTCACATTGGGCATTATGTCGGTTCCCTCCGACGTCGCGTAGAACTCCAGAACTCCGGCCTTTACGACAAGATTTTCGTCTTCGAGGCCGACGCGCAAGCACTCACCGACAACATCGACAATCCTGAGAAAGTGCGGCAGAACGTCATCGAGGTCGCTCTCGACTACCTCGCAGCAGGTCTCGACCCTGCGAAGACCACGCTCTTCATCCAAAGTCAGATACCCGAACTCTGCGAGCTCTCGTTCTACTTCATGGACCTCGTCAGCGTTTCCCGCCTGCAGCGCAACCCGACGGTGAAGACCGAGATACAGATGCGCGGCTTCAGCGGCGAGAGCATTCCCGTAGGTTTCTTCACCTATCCCATCAGTCAGGCTGCCGACATCACCATGTTCAAGGCAACTACAGTCCCTGTGGGCGAGGACCAAGAGCCTATGCTCGAACAGTGCAGAGAGATAGTTCGCCGCTTTAACTACATTTACGGAGACACCCTGGTGGAGCCCAACATACTCCTGCCCGACAATGCAGCCTGCCTGCGACTGCCCGGCACCGACGGCAAGGCAAAAATGAGCAAGAGCCTCGGCAACTGCATCTACCTGAGTGACTCGGCCGACGAGGTCAACAAGAAGGTCAAGACGATGTACACCGACCCCTCACACCTGCAGGTCAGCGACCCGGGACACCTCGAAGGGAACACCGTCTTCACCTATCTCGATGCCTTTGCAAACGATGAGCAGGTGGCACGCATCACGGGCGACTACGCCACTCTGCAGGAGATGAAGGACCACTACACACGCGGCGGACTGGGCGACGTGAAGTGCAAGAAGCTCCTCATGGAAGTGCTGCAGGAGACGCTCGAACCCATCCGACAGCGTCGCGCAGAGTTCGAGAAAGACATCCCAGCCGTCTATGAAATACTCCGCAAAGGTTGCGAAGTGGCACGCGCCGCAGCCTGCCAGACCATGGACGAAGTGCGAAAGGCAATGAAAATCAACTATTTCGACGACCGCGCCCTCATCGAAGAGCAGGCTCGTCGCTTCCAGAAATAGCCCTCGCATCAAGGCATCTGAAATCATCAGGCGTGGTTAGTCGACAAACTAATCACGCCTGTTTTGTTATCGTCGCGTGTGATGCCTTGCGTCTGCGCACTAAAAAGCGCGACTTGGTGCTAAAGCATCCAAGAAACTACCCACGTGATAAATCAATTTCACCCACGTGATATTTCAAATATTCCACGTGATAATTTAATTTTACCCACGTGACAATTTCAATTTACTTACGCGTCGTCTCCAAACTCCCCATAAGTTGTCAATTTTTCCTCCATTTGTTAAAAATGCGAACACTTAACAATCTTTAACGCATAAAAACGCAGCAAAACATCATAAAAAGCAGTATCTTTGCCCCGCTTATGGCCTCGTGCGCACGCATACGCGCAATATATATATTAATGTAGCCTGCCTGCCCACCTCCCGCCGAGCACTCAAAAAGACATAATTATTAATCAACCTTTTATACAAATGCAGAAAAAACTATTTCTTCTACTCGTCCTATTGGCAACTACAATAGGCGCCTGGGCCGATGTTGTTTCAAGCGTTAGCCAACTGTCCAACACGAAATGCTACACTGTAGTGACCGAGCGTGGCTGCTGGTGGGCGGATTTGACCAACAACAAGCCGTCCTACAATGGAAACATCACCAATCCCGCCAATGTGCCCAACGAGGATGCATACAAGTTTGCTATCATCAAGCAAGGTGACCACTTCTTCCTGTATTCGCTTGCAGCCCAGAAGTTCATCCATCCGAGGTACAACTTTGTTGACATGATGCCTACCCCTCTTACCATTGAAGACCTGGGAAACTCTAAGATGAAGATGACGTCTTCCAATCCCGCAAAGGCCATCAACATCGGTGGAAGCCAATGGACATGGGACACATGGACAACCACAGACGGAGGCAACACGCTGACCATTTCCGAAGTAGGCGACTTCGACCCGACAGCGGCACTGGCAATGCTCTCGACAAAGGTATATACCGTAAGTTGCGGACGTGGCAGTTGGGCAGTCACATCAACCAATCTGACTGGCAACAACGCAAGCGGCATCCTTTCTAACAACCAGTTTGCTTTGTTCACCGAAGGAGGTAACATGTATCTTTACAGCGTCGGTGCTGAGAAGTTTGTCAAATCAAACGGCACGCTGTTCGACGGTAAAGGTGACCCCATCACATTCAATTTAACTGGCGATGCAAATTATCCTTATCACTTCTATTTCCCTCTCGAGACTCAAATATATTTCAATTTTCAAGACGGAGCAGGTTCTATCATCTTCAACGACTGGAGCGGACAGGACGCTGGAAGCAAGTACCAGATAACACCTGTGGCAGATGCTGACGTGGCTGCCATTACAGCAAAAGCGACAGAGGTATTCTATGGCTCAAAGACCATCACTTATAATATCAAGATTGACGGAACGACCGTTGCCACAACTACCAACGAGCAAAAGGTCGGAGAGGCAGCAGCGCTTCCAAGCGAATACGCTTCCAAAGAATACGTCACCTACTCTTATTCCCCTACAACTATTGGAGTTGAGACAGAGGAAGTAGAGGTGACAGCCACCGTTGGCACTCTTCCTTTTGAAGTTTCTGCAGACTTTGCAAGCGCGCACTGGTATAACATCAAGATTGGTGCCAACCAGCGTTACGTTGGTTGGGAAGCCTCTGAGCCTTATCATACGCATGCAGATGATGAGGCAACTGAAGTTGTTCGTGCTCGCGATGCATATCAGTGGGCATTCATGGGCAATCCCGTTACTGGCATCAAAGTCGTCAACAAGCATACTGGCGCAAGTTACTCGCTGACATCTGAAGGAACAGGAACCAGCATAAGTGGCGCTACAAATGTTCCCAACACAGTGCTCCGCAGCGGCAACCACTATTGGGACATACACCAAAATGGAGGTGGCTTCTCGCTCAACCTTATCGGAAAGAGCAACTACTACATCAACACACACGGCGGCGCCACAGGTTACTTCCAGATTTGGCAAAGCAGTGGTGCCAGAACTGATGGAGGCTCACGCATGACAGTTGCCGATGTGCCCGATTTAGGAACGACGATTACGTATAATGTCTCTTATGGAGGCTCTAACGTCTACACCACCACAGCTCCTGGTGTCGTGGGAGACGAGCTGGGGGCATTGCCTTCCGACGTTGCTTTGGACTTTGTCACAATCTCAGGTCACGATGCTTCGACAACCGTGACTCGCGACATGACAGTCAACGTCTCAGCTACATGGGATGGTCCTTTCGAGCTGAGTGCAGATTATGCAAGTGCTCATTGGTATGACATGGCTATTCGTGGCACCTGGTACGTCACGAGTGATCAGACAGATGAAAGTGGTGCGTTGCTTACCGTCAATGCCAATGCTCTCGGTTTAGGCGAGGATGCATACCATTGGACATTCGTAGGCGACCCCTGGCACATACAGGTGTACAACAAGGCGGAGGCAAATAACTTTGGTTACACCTCTCAACAGGATCAGGGTGTTCCCACGTTTGAGTCCGATACATATTATTGGACGGTTGGGAGAAGCACGTCCGGTATTGCCAATTCATTCGTGCTGAATGTACCTGGGACTGCACTCTTCATCAACCAATATGGCGGCGCAGGCGGTTCGCTGAAGTTCTGGAACAGCACTAACAACATCAGCGACGCGGGTTCTGCATTCACGGTGTTTGACATTCCTACAGACTTCGCAGAATATGCTACAACTGAGATTAAGCCTTATGTAACGCCAACAGGTTACTTTACTTTCACTGATGCAGTCAAGGCCGCCATTGGTTGGCAGGATAGTTACGAAACGACTTGTTCCTTCAATACCTACAAGACCATGAAGCTGGCGTTGCAGGCCATCGACATGAGCGACATGAGTAACTTCAACCTTCCACAGACTGGATACTACACTTTGAAGAACAAGAACTATAGTACATACATGACAAGTGAGAGTGGGACGCTTTATGGAAACTCCAGCACGGCGACCGACGCTAAGCAGATTGTCAAGCTGACGAAGACTGGCAGCGATACCTACACTATTGGTCTGATGGGCAAGTATGCTCCTGCTACCGTAACACAGAGCACGCAGGTTACAGCCAACGCCATAGCCGGCACATACACAGTTGTTATTCCCACGCCTGGTTATGCTGCATTCATGATTGACACAAATCTGCAATACTCTGCACTGCACTGTGCAGGTGGCGGAAACATCGTAGGCTGGACATCTGTTGCAGACGCTTCCCAATGGAAGGTCGAGGATGCTGAGAGCGTTCTGTTCAGCTTTGGGGAAAATGGCGATGGCTATGCTACGGCGTACCTGCCGTTCCCATACACTACTCCTGAAGGGGTTGCGGCCTACACGGGCGCGGTCAA
Source organism: Bacteroidaceae bacterium (assembly GCA_017645655.1). Classification (GTDB taxonomy): domain Bacteria; phylum Bacteroidota; class Bacteroidia; order Bacteroidales; family Bacteroidaceae; genus Physcousia. Next base: position 27,274 of record JAGCNZ010000002.1, read on the forward strand.
CGAGAGCAGTGTTTCCTTGTCTGCTGTCGAGGGTACTGTTCCTGCAAACACCGCAGTAGTTCTCAAGGGCGAAGCCGGCGCTACTCTCAACTTCACCATTGCTGCCGAAGTTGATGCTATTTCAGGGAACGCTTTGCTCGGTTCTTACGATCCCGTTTCAGGCGGCGAAGGCGTCTTTGCGCTTGCCAAGAAGAACGATGTCGTAGGTTTCTATCCCGTGGCAAGCACGGTGAGCATTCCTGCAGGCAGGGCTTACTTCGTCAGGAACTCTGGCGTGAAGGCCTATACCTTCGTCTTTGATGAGGACGATGCTACTGGCATTACTCTCTCTGACTCTCCCTTAAAGGGCGAGATTATCTACAACATTGCTGGCCAGCGCTTGAACAAGGCTCAGAGAGGCATTAACATTATTAACGGCAAAAAGGTTTTGAAGTAATGAAAAGGACATATAGTCAGCCGGCCTGCGTGGTCGTAGAGCTTGGCATTCAGCAGATTATCGCCGAGTCACTCCCTATCGGAGGAGGAGGCGGGGACGATACGATTGGCGATTCCGACCAGATTTTGACGAAGGAGAACAAGGGTGTCAACGTCTGGGACGAGGAGTGGTAGGCTCTTTCGCCGAGGCGTAAGCAGACAGACTGTTGCCTGAAGTGGGCTGCCTGGCTTTGAGCCGGCGGTGTCCTGTCGGGCTTCAGGACGGACGGAGAGGTGTCACATTGCGTGGCACCTCTTGCTTTTATTTCAAACGTCGCGTGGGTAAAATGAAATTATCACGTGGGTAAAATGAAAATATCACGTGGAATATTTGAAATATCACGTGGGTAAAATGGAATTATCACGTGGGTCGTTTTCAAACACCCCATGTCGCGTTGGCAACGTCTCCTCGTCGCGTTTTTTATGCCGGCAGGCAAACAATTGAGGAAAAACTCGCCTTGTTGTTCATTTTTTAACTGCCAAACGTTTGTTTGTGCCATTATTTTTGCTATCTTTGTGCGCAAATAGTATAAATTAGAAACAATCAATATCCAATCTTATGTCAACAAGAAGAGATTTCCTTAAAGGAATGGGACTGGCTACGGCAGGTTTGGCTGTGGCTCCCGGCGAGTTGCTGGCCGCCAAGAAGAAGGCGCAGCCCGCTCCGGCACCCAAGAGTGAGAAAGTCAGGATTGCCTACATCGGTATCGGCAACCGCGGTCAGCAGAACATTGATGAGTTCGCAAGGACGAACATGGTGGACGTCGTAGCGCTTTGCGACGTGGACCTGCAGGGCAAGCAGTGCGAGAAGGCGCTGAAGATGTACCCCAATGCCAAGCGCTTTACCGACTTCCGCAAGCTCTTCGACGAGTACAGCGACAAGTTCGACGCCGTGGCCGTCAGCGTACCAGACCATACGCACTTCTTCGTCTGCATGGCAGCCATGAAGCACGGCAAACACGTCTATTGCGAGAAACCCCTCATCCGAACCTTCCAGGAGGGCGAAATCCTCATCGAGATGGCTAACCGTCATCCCGAACTCGCCACGCAGGTGGGCAACCAGGGACACTCCGAGGCGAACTACTTCCAGTTCAAGGCCTGGCAAGATGCCGGCATCATCAAGGACGTGACGAAGGTCGTGGCGCACATGAACAACGACCGCCGTTGGCACAAGTACGACTGGAACATGACAAAGATGCCCGAGGGCGACCCCATCCCCGAAGGCATGGACTACGATACATGGCATGGCGGCGTTCGCTACCACAACTTCAGCAAACTCTACCATCAAGGCGACTGGCGCAGCTGGTACGACTTCGGAATGGGTGCTCTCGGCGATTGGGGCGCTCACCTGCTCGATACAGTGCACGAGTTCCTTAACCTCGGCTTGCCTTACGAGATTAATATGAAGTACGCGAAAAACCACAACGAGTTCTTCTATCCCTTCTCCAGCACCATCGAATTCCGCTTTGGCGCTCGCGAAGGCATGCCTCCCTGCGACGTCATCTGGTACGACGGCACCGACAACCTGCCGCCTCTGCCCGAAGGATACGGCGAAAGCAAACTGGCCGACGGCATCCCCGCAAGCGGTCAGGGCGAGTACACGCAGCAGAAGATTAACCCCGGAAAGATCATCTACGGCCGCGACCTCACCTTCAAGGGAGCCAGCCACGGCAGCACACTCGAGATTATTCCGAAGGAAAAGGCAGAAGCTATGAAAGACAAACTGCCGGAAGTGCCCAAGAGCCCAAGCAACCACTACCTCAACTTCCTGCGTGCCTGCAAGGGAGAAGAGAAGACGCGCTCACCATTCCAGGTTGCCGGCGTATTGTGCCAGGTGTTCTGCCTCGGCGTCATTGCCCAGAGACTCAACACACAGCTCTTCTTCGACCCGCGCACAAAGAAGTTCACCAACAACGAGTTTGCCAACGCCATGCTCACCGGCATGCCTCCACGCCGCGGCTGGGAAGAGTTCTACAAGATTGACTGACCCTCCGCCTCTTCAGCAGGAGAATCGTAAAAACGTAATAACGTCATAGCGAAATAAATTAAAAACAAGATAATGAAAAAGATTGTATTAGCAATGGCGATGCTGGCCATCCTGCCTGCATCTGCAAAAGTAAAGAAGACGGTGGCGCAGCAGCCAGCTCCTGCTCCCACGACAGACAACGTGCTCTCCGAACAAGAGCAGCGCGAGGGATGGAAACTCCTCTGGGACGGCAAGACGACCAACGGCTGGCGCGGCGCAAAGCTGCAGACTTTCCCCGAGAAGGGTTGGCGCATAGAAGGCGGCGTGCTAAAGGTTGAGGCTGCCAACGGCGCTGAGAGTGGCAACGGAGGCGACATCGTGACCGACAAGACGTACCACAACTTTATCCTCAAGGTGGACTTCAAGATAACCGAAGGTGCCAACAGCGGCATCAAATACTTCGTCGATCCTGACATGAACCAGGGCGAAGGCAGCGCCATCGGTTGTGAATTCCAAATACTCGACGACCTGCGTCACCCCGACGCCAAGCTCGGCGTGAAGGGCAACCGCAAACTCGCCTCGCTCTACGACCTCATCCCAGCTCCCGAACAGAAGCCTTTCGACATCACCACATGGAACACCGCAATGGTTATCGTCAAAGGCAACCACGTGGAGCACTGGCTCAACGGCGTGAAGATGCTGGAATACGAACGTGGCAACCAGGAGTGGAACGCACTCGTGGCCTACAGCAAGTACAAGAACTGGCCCGATTTCGGCAACCGCGACGGCCGTATCCTCCTGCAGGACCACGGCAACGAAGTTTGGTTCAAGAACGTAAAGATAAAAGAACTGTAATATGAAGAAGCACATTCTGGCAGTCATTGCCGCACTTCTTTGCGTAAACGTATACGCAATAGACGACCCGGTACAATACGTCAACCCGCTCGTCGGCTCACACTCCACAGGCGGACTCTCTACAGGCAACACCTATCCGGCCATCGCTGTGCCCTGGGGCATGAACTTCTGGACGCCGCAGACAGGCAAGATGGGCAACGGATGGTGCTACACCTACGATGCCGAAAAGATTCGCGGCTTCAAGCAAACGCACCAGCCCAGCCCGTGGATGAACGACTACGCAATGTTCAACATCATGCCCGAGTGTGGCGACGCTCCCGTTTACGATGAGGATCGTCGCGCCAGCTGGTTCAGTCACAAAGCCGAGGTGAGCAAGCCACATTATTATAAAGTGTATCTCGCCGATTACGACATCACGACAGAGATTGCTCCCACCAATCGCGCAGCCATCTTCCGCTTCACGATGCCCGAGGGCAAGAGCTTTGTCATCGTCGACGCCTTCGACCGTGGTTCTTACGTCAAGGTCATACCGGGAGAAAACAAGGTGGTAGGCTACACGACACGTAACAGTGGCGGCGTGCCACGCAACTTCAAGAACTACTTCGTCCTGCAGTTCGACCGTCCCTTCACTTACACATCGACGGCTGACGAGGGAAAGGAGAGCAGAAATCTCGAGATGACGAGCAAGCATGCAGCAGCTGCAGTAGGCTTCCAGACGAAGCGTGGCGAGCAAGTTGTCGTGCGTGTCGCCAGCTCGTTTATTAGCATCGAGCAAGCCGAGCAGAACCTGAAGGAACTTGGCAGCAAGAGTCTCGAGGAGGTAAGCGAGGCAGCGCGTCAAGAATGGAACAAGGTGCTTAGCGTCATTGATGTGGACGACAACAGCGACGTGGACCGCTTGCGTACCTTCTACAGTTGCCTGTATCGCAGCACACTCTTCCCGCGCAGTTTCTTCGAGGTAAATGCGAAGGGCGAAGTCGTGCACTATAGTCCATACAACGGCGAGGTGCTGCCTGGCTATCTCTTTGCCGACACGGGCTTTTGGGACACCTTCCGTGCCCTCTTCCCTCTGGTGAACCTGATGTACCCGAGCATGAGCCAAAAGATGCAGGAAGGCTGGGCGAATGCTTACAAGGAGAGTGGTTTCCTGCCTGAATGGAGTGCTCCGGGTCACAGGGCATGCATGGTGGGCAACAACTCAGCGAGTGTAGTGGCCGATGCTTACCTTAAAGGAATCCGCGGCTACGACATCGACGCGCTTTGGGAGGCAGTAAAGCATGGAGCAAACGCTGATTTGCCTCGCACGACGAGCGGCCGTAAGCAATGGCAGACCTACAACAAACTCGGCTATGTGCCATACGACAGCATCAACGAGAGCGCGGCACGCACTCTGGAATATGCCTTTGACGACTGGAGCATCTACAAGCTCGGTCAGGCACTTGGCAAGCCTGAAAAGGAAATCAAGGTCTATGCAGAGCATGCTATGAACTATAAGAACCTCTTCGACAAGAGCCACAACCTGATGCGTGGCAAGCTTGCCAACGGCGAGTGGGCTCCCAACTTCAATCCCTTCAAGTGGGGCGATGCCTTCACTGAGGGCAATAGTTGGCACTACTCCTGGAGTGTGTTCCACGACCCGCAGGGCTTGATAGACCTCATGGGCGGTAAGGACGTTTTCAACCAGATGCTGGACAGCGTCTTCATCCTGCCTCCCATCTTCGACGACAGCTATTATGGCGGCGTTATACACGAGATACGCGAGATGCAGATTATGAACATGGGCAACTACGCGCACGGTAATCAGCCCATACAGCACATGATATATATGTATGCGTACAGCGGTCAGCCCTGGAAGTCTCAGTATTGGCTGCGCGAGACGATGAACCGTATGTACAACGCACATGCCGACGGCTATTGTGGTGACGAGGATAATGGGCAGACGTCGGCTTGGTACATCTTTACCGCGATGGGCTTCTATCCCGTTTGTCCCGGCAGTGGAGAGTACGTGCTGGGTGCTCCTTACTTCAAGAAGATGACGCTTCACCTGGAGAATGGCAACGATGTGGTCATCACTGCGCCTCAGCAGAGCGATGCGAACCGCTATGTTGGTAGCCTCAAGGTGAACGGCGTGGAGTATGGCAAGAACTATGTGAAGCACTCGGACGTCGTGGCTGGCATGAAGATGGACTACGCCATGCAGTCGCAGCCCAATCGTCAGCGCGGCACGTCTGCCGAGGCTGCTCCCTATTCTTTCAGCAAGGAGTATAAGCCTGCGAAAGCAAAGAAGAAATAACGCACCGAGGGACACAACGCTCCCTACTAAAAACCATTGACTATGAAACGACTAACTATCCTCTTCTTATGCCTGGCTGCTCTGTTTGGCTATGCGGTTGCGGCTGTCACTATTACCTACGACAACGAGGCACAATGGAAGGCTTACGACGATTTCAACGCTGCGTTTCTCGATGGGGCGCGCAACATCTACAAGGCAGACACCAAGCAACCCAGTGCCGACCACCGTGGCAACGGCTATCGCGACCGCGATTCCTCGGGGTGTGCTGCTGCCATCTGGTGCCAAGCCATCATGTACGACATGGTGATCAACGCTTACAATCGTGCCGTTACTGAGGGCGATGCGGTTCGCAAACGCAAGTACAAATCGCTGCACGACAAGATATACAGTGGCGAGAAGGCGCACTATGTCAACTTCGATTTCCATGATTGCAACACGAACACGGGTTGGTTTGTGTACGACGACATCATGTGGTGGACCTGTGCTTTAGCGCGTGCTTATGACACGTTCGGCAAGTTGGAGTACCGGAATAATGCCGAGAAGAGTTTCTGTCGCGTGTGGTATGGCTCGGCGACGGTGGGCGACGACGGTTCCTATGCCGACCCCGTTCGCTTCCCCGGCGCTTCCGGTGGCGGCATGTTCTGGGAGTGGCAGCCCATTCAGAATCCTCTGCCTCACAAGGCTGGCGACTTCCGTTCGGCCTGCATCAACTTCCCGACGGTCATCGCTGCCTGCCTGCTTCATCGTGTTGTGCCAGCGAATAGGACGCCGCCCACTTCTGCGCATCCTGCCATGCAGACCAAGGAGTGGTATCTCGAAAAGGCGAAAGAGGTGTATGCATGGGCTGACGAGATACTTGTGAAGAAGACCACCGTCAATGAAACCGAGTTAGGTCAGGTGGCGGACGGCATCCACGGAGGCGGTCCGGAGTATAGCGATCACCTTTACAACCAGGCTACATACATCGGAGCCAGTTGTCTGCTCTATCAGTTGACGGGCGAGATGGAATATCTGCGCAATGCTCAGCGGGGCGCCAACTACGTGATAAGAAACATGTGCACTGCCGGCATCCTCAAATACGAAAGGGGTTATGAGCAAGGCATCTACGCTGCGATTTATGCCCAGTACATCCGTATACTTGCCTACGACTGCGGACTGAGCACGTCGCTCATGGACAAGTACGTGTCGCACGTACAGAAGAACATCGAGAAGGCCTACCAGAAGATGGACCCGACGCGTGGCATACAGAAAGGCAACTTTGCCAGCGCCACCTCGGCCGACGAGGTTGTCGAGAGTTATGGGGCAAGCGGAATGCCTGCCCTCATGCTGATGTTCCCTGCCAGCGACGATGCAACTCGCATCTCAGAGGCAGCCCAGAAGGCTTACGACGGGCCCTCCGACGTCTATACACCCGGCGGACAGCTGGTCATGAAGAACGCGACGCCCGAGCAGGTGCACCAGCTCGACAGCGGCCTCTACATCTTCCAAAGGAAGAAGATACTGGTCAGGTAGGAAGACGTCGCGTGCTGTGATTTCAGACATCACGTGGGTCAGTTGAAATTATCACGTGGGTAAAATGAAATTATCACGTGGAATATTTAAAATATCACGTGGGTAAAATGAATTTATCCCGTGGGTAAATTCTTGGATGCCTTAGCACCAAGTCGAGCCTTTTAGTGCGCGGACGCAAAACATCACCTGCCGCGCTTGGCATCACGGCACGTCGCGCTTCCCAACATTATGCGTAATAACGTTAAACACAGTATATCATGAAGAAAAGAGACTTGTATCTGCTGGTGGCCATCGCCCTGCCAATCGTGCTCGCGTATGCTGGCGTCCGTCTCGTCAATCACCTTCAGAACCGTCCTTCCGACCCGACAGCAGACTCCAGCCAGTTCGTGACAATCACCGACGCCGTGCCCGATGCCATCCTGGAAATCAGGTACTTCAGCACCTACAACTTCGTCGGAGCACGCATCGACGGCTACCTCGAACCCACGGCCCTGCTGACGCGCCAGGCAGCGGACAGTCTCAGGGCAGTCAGCGACGACGTGAAAGCCCTGGGCTATCGCCTGAAGATTTACGACGCATACCGTCCTCAGGCAGCCGTCGACCACTTCGTCCGTTGGGCGGAGAACATTCCTGACACGCTGATGCGGCAGTTCTTCTATCCCGACTTGGACAAGAGCGTCCTCTTCGATCAAGAGTATATCGCGGCAAAGAGCGGTCATACGAGAGGCTCCACGGTTGACCTCACGCTCTTCGATATGCAGACGGAAAAGGAACTGGACATGGGCGGAACGTTCGACTGGTTTGGCCCCGAAAGCCATCCCGACTTCTGTGGAAATCCCGAGAAGCAGGAATTCACGGGCGACAATGCCAAGAGTCCCGCAGGCCGCAGCATCACAGTCGAGCAGTTCTGCAACCGCATGTTACTGCGCGAGGCAATGATGCGTCACGGTTTCAAGCCGTTCCCCACGGAGTGGTGGCACTTCACATTAAAGGACGAACCCTTCCCCGACACCTACTTCAACTTCCCCGTGCGGCAGTTGGACAACTTCTAACGAAGCCTCATCAGCAGTCCGCCGACACAACCCAGGCAGACGCCAATCGTGTTGGCCACAAAGTCGAGCCACTCACCGCTGCGGCAAGTGGTCAGGTGTGCCTGCACAAGTTCCAGGATGCCACCCATCGCAATGGGTGCCAGGAAAGCCAGAAACAGCAATTTTGCCCCATTCCATCGGTCGTGAGAGCGTCGGTACTCGAACCAGATGACAAGCGTCAGCGTGCCATACATCACCATGTGCGTCCATTTGTCGGCAAGCGGAACCTCCACCCCCACCTTCATCTCCGGCATCGGCAGCACAGAAAGAAGAACGATGCAGACTGTCACGAAAAGCGCCAAAGGGTAGCGGCGCAGGTATTTATGCAGCATATAACGACTGTTTTTCAATAATTCGGTGCAAAGATACACATTTTAATTCATATATCATCATTCATAATTCACAAAATCTTCGTAACTTTGCGCCGTGCTACTCGCGAGCGGAGAATATTGAATTGCCAATTGAAGATTATGAACTCAGAACGTGGAAGTTTCGGTAGCCAGCTGGGAGTCATCCTGGCATCGGCAGGCTCGGCAGTTGGCTTGGGCAACATCTGGCGCTTCCCGACCGAGGTGGGAAAGGGTGGGGGAGCAGCCTTCATCCTCATCTATCTGGGCTTCATCTTCCTGATTGCCATGCCTGTCATGATAAGCGAGTTCGTCGTCGGACGCTCCGCACGCAGCAACGCCATCGGAGCCTTCCAGAAGCTCGCACCAGGCAAACCTTGGGTCGCAGCCGGCATCATGGGGGTGCTCGGCGGATTTCTCGTGCTCTCCTTCTATTCGGTGGTCGCCGGATGGACCCTCCACTACACCATTCAATCCGCTCTCGGCCAGTTGCAAAGCCAACCGTCAACCGTCAACGGACAACAGACAACAGACTTCGCAGCCGCTTTCGACGCATTTGTCTCCGACCCGTTGCAGCCCATACTCTACGTCGCCGCGTTCCTCCTGCTCACCCATCTCGTGGTGGCAAGGGGCATACAGCACGGCATCGAGCGCTACTCGAAACTCATGATGCCCCTGCTTCTCGCGATTATCGTGCTCCTGGTCTGCTTCTCAATGGCCATGCCAGGCGCCGCCGACGGCATCCGCTTCCTGCTGAAACCCGACTTGAACGAGGTCACGCCCGACGTCGTCCTTGGTGCCATGGGCCAAGCATTCTTTTCGCTCAGCGTCGGACTGGGTTGTCTGGTGACCTACGCATCGTATTTCAGCAACGAGACAAGGCTGGTGAAATCGGCGATGAACGTCTGCATCATCGACACGATGGTTGCCGTCTTGAGCGGTTTCATCATTTTCCCCACGGTGTTTAGCGTCGGCATAGCACCCGACGCAGGCCCCGGCCTCGTCTTCATCACCCTGCCAAATGTCTTCCTGCTCACTTTCGGAGACATGCCCGTCGTGGGTTACGTCTTCTCGCTTCTCTTTTATGTCCTGCTCCTGCTGGCAGCCTTGACGAGCAGCATCAGCATGCACGAAATCTGCACCGCCTTCATATCCGAGCACTTCAGCCACAGCAGGAAGCGTGCCGCAGCCATCGTCACCTTCGTCTGTCTCGTGCTTGGCAGCTTCTGCTCGCTCTCCTTCGGACCTTGGCAGGAACTGACCGTTTGCGGTCGCGGCTTCTTTGATTTGTTCGACTACACAGTCACGAAGTTCCTCATGCCACTGGGCGGACTCATGATAACCCTGTTCGTCGGCTGGTGGCTTGACAGGAAACTCGTCGGGCAACAACTGACCAACGACGGGCGCATCTCGGTTCGCGCGATGAAACCGCTGCTTTTTCTCATTCGTTGGGTTGCCCCCGTCGGCATTCTTCTCATATTCCTCAACGAACTTTTCCCGCTCTTCATGCATAAGTAGAAATGGTAAATTGTAAATTCTGAAACGATAAATGACAAATAAGAGAGGTAATTTCGGGAGCAAGATAGGTGCCGTGTTGGCATCCGCGGGGTCGGCCGTCGGCTTGGGCAACGTGTGGCGTTTCCCTACGGAGGTCGGCAACAATGGCGGCGCGGCGTTCATCTTCATCTATCTCATCTGCATAGCCGTGATTGGCATCCCAGTCATGATGAGTGAGTTCCTCATTGGCAGACACACACACACCAATACTATTTCGGCGTTTGCAAAGCTTGCGCCGGGCAAGTGGTGGCGCGTCGAAGGCATCGCAGGCGTGTTTGTGGCGTTTTTGATACTGAGCTACTACATCGTCATCAGCGGCTGGACGCTCTTCTATCTCATTGAGAGTGTGGCCGGACGGCTGCAGGCGGACCGCGACTACAGCGAGGTCTTCACTGGTTTTGTCAGCAATCCCTGGATGCCGATTGTGGCCGGAGTTGCTTTCATGACGTGTACCCACGTCATTATTGCCAAGGGAGTGCAGTCGGGTATCGAGAGGTCGTCGAAGCTCATGATGCCCTTGCTTCTGTTTATCATCGGCATTCTCGTGGTGTGTTCATTTGGTATGCCTGGTTCCTCGGAAGGTTTGCGTTTCTTGCTCAAGCCGGACTTTTCGAAGCTGACGGCAAGCGTGATACTCAGCGCGGTTGGTCAGGCTTTCTTCTCCCTCAGCCTTGCCATGGGCTGCCTCTGCACCTATGCATCCTACTTCCGTGCCGACACCAAGTTGCCAAAGACGGCTGTCGGGGTGAGTGTCATCGATACGATTGTCGCCATCCTGAGCGGTTTCATCATCTTTCCCGCGGTGTTCAGTGTGGAGGGAGTCAGTGTGGATGCCGGTCCGGGACTGGTCTTTATCACACTTCCCAGCGTGTTCAACATCGCATTCAGTCATGTGCCGTGGCTCGGCTACATCTTCTCGGGCTTCTTCTACCTGTTGCTCTTGCTGGCGGCACTCACCAGCGCAATCTCTTTGCACGAGAGCGTAACGGCTTACGTGCTGGAGGCTTTCCGCATTTCGCGCAGGAAGGCGGCTGCCGCAGTGTCCGTCTCGTGCATGTCGCTCGGGGTGATATGCTCTTTGTCGTTCGGTGTGCTGAGTGACTTCACGCTTTTCGGGCTGAATGTCTTCGAGTTGTTCGACTTCACGGCCTCTAAGATTATCCTTCCCCTCGGTGGCATCATCATCTGTCTGTTCACGGGTTGGTACCTGGACAGGAAGCTTGTGGAGAGTGAGTTGACGAACGGCGGCACGATTCGCTTCAGGTTGTTCCGCCTCTACTACTTCATTGTGCGCTACGTCGCTCCGCTCGCCATCGCTGCAGTCTTCCTGCAAGAGATTCTGTCATGAAACGCCTGCCTACACTCACACGCTCGCAGCGACGGGCATTGCTCCTCGTCGAGTGGGTCTTGCTCATAGGGATAATCGTGTTTTCCATCTGGGGACCAGCGCGCTTCCAGACGCCCTCCGCCTCCGAGCGTCCCTCTAATTCTCAGGTGCCAAGGAAGGGGACAAATGCCAAAGCTGCATATTACTCTGCCAAGGAGGGCGAGGAAGGTAGAGAGTCGTCTTTGCCCAAGGAGACTCCCTTCGAGAGCTTCGCTTTCGACCCGAACACGGCAGACTCTGCGACTTTATTGCGTTTGGGACTCTCTCCCTGGCAGGTCCGCAGCATCTATCGCTACCGAGCCAAGCACGGACGCTATCACAAGTTAGAGGACTTCATGCATGTGCCCGGCTTGACAAACGAGCAGTGGGACCGCTTGAGGCCGTACATCCGTATCGCCACGGAGTTTCAATACGTCGCTCCTGCCGTTTCCCCCGAAGAGGAGCGGCGGCAAGGACTGGAGGCTATGAAAGCCATGCAGAGCCTGGAAGCACAGGATTCCTTCCCGAGGCAGGAGAAGATAGCGTTCGGCCAGACCATCGACATCAACACGGCCGACACGTCGCTGCTGAAAATGATTCCGGGCATCGCTTCCAAGCGGGCTGCCCGCATCGTCGCCTACCGCAGGTCGCTCGGTGGATTTGTCAACATCGAGCAGGCCATGGAAGCCATCGAGATGCCCGACTCCGTGCTGAAATACATGACGCTCTCGCCCGTCGCGGTTACGAAGATAAACGTCAACAAGCTCTCCGTCCAGCAGTTGATGAAGCATCCGTACCTCAATTTCTATCAGTCCAAAGCCATCTTCGAGCACCGACAGAACAAGGGAGATTTGCATTCCCTCGACGAACTCTCGCACCTCGAAGGCTTCCGCCAGACCGACCTCGACAGGCTCCGACACTACATCACGTTCGAGTAGTTGAGGGAGAGACCAAGCCTGAAAGGCCTTACTACTGAGTAAAATCTTCCAAGTCTAACGTGGGAAAAAAGAGTTACCCGTGTCATATGAAAAAACGTCACGTGGGTAAAATGAAAATATCACGTGGGTAAAATGGAATTATCACGTGTAATATTTCAAATATTACGTGGGTAAAATGAATTTATCACGTGTGATGTTTTGAGACACCCCGTGCCGCATCGGCTGGAGTAGGCAGGAAAGTAGGGCAGCGAAGGCCGCTTCCCCTCCCTTCTCAGCTACTTGGCGAACTTGACGACGCTGCCGTCAGGACGACGCATGATGAAGAGCCCGCCCTGACGCGCTACCCCAAAAGGGAGCTGTCGGCCTTGGAGGTCGTAGAGCGCGGCACGCCCCTCCTCCATCTTTCCTCTCAGTTCCTCCCTCATCGACGTCGGGTCGTCGACTGCATCGATGCGCTGCAGGCGGAAGTGGTCCACCTTGAACCAGCCGTGACTGTCGTTCGTGGAGCGCGTCCCGTCGGCCTTGAAGTTGCTGGTACGGATGCCAAGTTTCAGGCTTTCGCCGTCCTCGAGCGTCACCATCACAGCCATCGGATGCAACGTCATCTTGCCTGCGCCGGACGCTCCGTAGCCTGCGAAAGTGTTCGCCTCGCCCGACGTGAGCATCGACTCCTTGTAGTCGGACGCTTTGCCATAGTACTGCACATTGTTGTTGGCAAAGAGTCGGCAGTTCGCCAACTTGTCCTTCTGCACTCCCAAAAGGCAGGTCACCAGGTAAGTTCCCGCGCCAAGTTTGCTTGCGGATACTGTCTGGAAAAGCTCGTAGGCGTTAGGCAACGGCTTTCCACTCGCCCAGAACATGTTGATGCCCCACAGGTGCTTGGCATCCTGATTCACGCCCCACGAGTTGCCATTGCTGATGTTAGTCGCTCTCCACCCCTTAGGCACACCACGAATCAACCCGCCTTGCGGATTGAGTTCGCCTGCCGTGCCCCCATACTCGAAGTCAGGATTCGTGAGCAGACCCGTGAGGTCTTCCTCGCCGGCACTGAAGGGAATGCTTGCCAAAGCACTGACGCAGAGCCCGGGATCCATGAAATAGACGCGCACCCCCACGGTCTTGTCCTCCGTGCTCACGTAGTGAACAGCCGCGGGAATGTAGCCTTGGGCCACTGTTTCATCCCAGGCCTCGGTTCTCTCGGTCTGTTTGATCGAGATGATAGCCGCGTTAGCTCCGTCCACAGAAATGCCTGCGCGGATGTCGTAGGCGTTGTTCAGGCGGAACGTAGGCAGGCAGCGCACCTGGATGACGTTGAGGCCTTTTTGCACCGGCAAAGCATATTCCGCATAAGGCGCCGCGTTGGCCGAGGTGTAGGCCTGCATGTCAAGAGGCCAAACGGTAGCTGTGCTGCCTTGGATGCCCAGTCCCTCCAGCGTCTTCACCGTGGAGGAGGCGTTCGTGTAACTGCCTCCGGCGACAATCTTGACGTCGGGCTGCAGCAAAGAACTCTGCTGCCCGGCCACGTCATCCGACGTCGCGACGGCAGGCATCAAGTGCTGGCTCCAGTTGTTCGGCTTGTAGCTCATCATGCCGTTCCACTTCCCGCTGGCAATGGCGGTGTTGTATCTGTTCGTAAGCGTCACTATCTCATTGAAAGCACTCTGTGCCGCATTGGCATACTCCAGTGCCTTCTCCTCCTGTCCAGTCCAGGCATAAAGAAAACTTTGGCGTGCCCGCAGCAGTTTGATGTTCTGGTCTGCGCATGCACAAACCGGGTATTCAATGAGCTCGTAATACGCATAGCGAAGCGACGAAGGAATGCTCGCACGCAATGCCACTGCCCTCTGATAGAGATTCTGATACTCCGCAATACGCGCATCGACCTCGTCGTTCGAGTGATCGAAGTGGCAGAGCTGAACATGTTCAGGCTTTGCCGCGATGCCGAGACGGTAGTATGCAAGCTTGATGTCGCTTATCTCGTCGGCATACGACTCGCCGAATGTGCGCGCTGCCCACTCGCGAGTATAGAGATAAGCACGTTCCGGAGTCCAACTGTTAACGTCCCATGCCAAGTCCATACAGAACTCTAATTCCTCTTCGGCAGGCTTGATGTCTCCCACGTTAATAATCCATTGGTCGCGTATGCCTTGTGCGTAAGCTTTACTCAACTCGTAGCTGCACAGCGAAGGCGAGATGCTGCTCAGCCAAAGGTAGGAGTCGGGAGAACCCCAATAGGAAAGGTGATAATAGACAGCGTTGCCGCCTGAGCGAGCTTGCTCGGCTTGGTTGGGCATCTGACGTATGTAGCCGTGATTGTCGTCGACCCACATCAGGGTGACATCCTCGGGCACTTGCAGTCCTGCATTGTATGCGTCGAGCACTTCTTTGTAGGGTATGAAGATTTGCGGTATGGCAGTGGGGTCGCCTATGCTGTCCGCGAGTAGTTGTCGCTGATAGGCAATGATGTCTGTCAACGCGGCGACGCGTTCTGACGTGGAATTGTAGCCGTTGATGCCTGTGTCGTGTACGCCTCGCATGCCGAGCGTGTAGATGGCGTTCTTGCCTCGGCTTTCGCCCACGCGTTCGGCCCAGTAGCGCTTTATCATCTCTCTGTTTGTCTTCCAGTTCCAATCGTCGTTGTAGTGGCCGCCGTAGCGGTTCCATTCCCATTCGTTATCGCGGAGCATCTGCTCGCAATGGCTGGATCCCATGTAAATGTCATACTTCATGATGAGCGGGATGTTTGCCTTCAAGTCCCAGAAGGCGCGGCTGCAGTTGTGCATGGCAGGCCATAGCGTATTGGCGCGAAGGCGGAGGAGGAGCTCCATGATGGCAGCGTAGGTCTTTGGTCCGATGTTATTCACCGATGCGTCTTCCATTTTGTTTTTTGCCCAGGGCTGCAGTCCGAAGTCCTCGTCGTTGAGGAAGATGCCTCGGAACTTGACGGAAGGTGAGCCGAAGACGCTTCTGCCGGGCGTTACGTAAAGCTGCGACTTGGTGGTCGGAGTGACGTCGGCCCACCATATCCAGGGTGAGACGCCCATCATCCGGCTGAGTTGGAACATGCCGTAGGCTGTGGCGCGTGGCTGGGAGCCAAATATGACGAGTGCTTTTGCGACACCCTCCATCGGATTTTCTATGACTTGCATGCCAAATGTTTCCCATTTGCCAACGACGTCGCTCACGTCGATCTTACCGTCTGCAACGAGTTGGTCGATGTGTTGCGACTGCCCGATGGTGCCTACGATGATGGGGTTTTTCAGCGTCGAGGGCTCCGTCTTGAACTTCTGGAACGTTTTCCTCGTGACGGCTTTGAGGTCGGCGATGAGGCAGTCGGCGACCGTCGTCACCACTTCAGCATCGTTTTCGTCATAGAGGATGATGGCCTTGTCGGCACTCGTCGAGCCCGCAATGGCGAAGCATCCGTCGACGGGAGAGGTCACGACCTGCAGTTCGTCGGCATTTACGGCCAGTGCGAAGAGCACAAAAAGCAGGGAAAGGAGGGATTTCGTCTTCATCGTGATAAAGGTTTTTGCGTGTAGAATGTTTTGTGCAAAGATAGGAATTTTTGCAATACATGGTACAATCTTTGCCAATAAAATTGGGTTAGTTGCATTATTTTGCACAAAGCGAGGCCACTTTCGACGAGTTGCGAGCATGAACGCGATACATGTGGTCGAAAGACGCGATACGTGATGATGAAAAACTACCCACGTGATAAATTCATTTTACCCACGTAATATTTGAAATATTACACGTGATATTTTGATTTTACCCACGTGATAATTTCAAATGACCCGCGTGTCGTTTGGCAGCGTCACTCGGATTGTGAACCTTAGTTGCGTGCGACGCTTCCTTTTCAGGGGATAAGCAGCGAGCTGTCTCCGTAGCTGAGAAAGCGGAAGTCGTGTGCGAGGGCGTAGTCGTAGACGTCGTGCCAGCCCTCTCCGATAAAGGCGCTGACGAGGAGCAGCAACGTGCTCTGCGGCTGGTGGAAGTTCGTAATCATGCGTCGCACGATGTGGTACTTGTAGCCGGGGGCGATGATGATTTGCGTGCTGGCGTGCAGCACCTCCTCGCCCGTCTCGTCCATGTAGCGGAGCAGGGCAGTGAGGGCATCCACCGTCGAGAGCGAACCATCGTATTCATACGGCATCCACTGGGGGACATGAAGGGGGGGAAGTGAAGAGTGAAGAGAGAAAAGTGAAGAATCAGAGTTGCCTTCTGGGGATTTAGGTGATTTATATTCTTCACTCTTCACTCTTCGTTCTTCATTCTCTGCCAGCACCCCCATGTAATATAGGCTTTCGAGTGTGCGGACGCTGGTCGTGCCGACGGCAATCGCCTCGCCGTTGTGCGCCAGGAGTCGCTCGATGGTGCGGCGATGTACGGCAATGTGCTCGGTGTGCATATCGTGCCCGCCGATTTCTTCACTCTTGACGGGCCGGAACGTTCCTGCTCCCACATGAAGCGTCACCTCCTCCCGCTCGATGCCCCGGGCATCGATGTCCTGGAGGACGCGCTTCGTGAAATGCAGTCCCGCCGTAGGTGCCGCCACCGAACCTTTTATCTTGGAATAGACCGTCTGGTACGTCGTCTTGTCGCTCTCCTCAGTCTTGCGATTCAGGTATGGCGGGATGGGGAGCTCGCCGACGGCATCGATGACCTCCGCCCAAGTGAGGTTCGCGTCCCATTCAAACTTGATCTCCTGGCTCGTGCCATGCGTTCCGACGCGCTCTGCCGTTAGTTTGAAGTTTGAATCTTGAATTGTGAAATCCCTCGTCAGACGTCCTTCCTTCCACTTCTTCAGGTTTCCCACCAGGCAATACCACGAGCAGCAACCCCTCGTGACAAAGTTCTCCTGATACTCCACAGGGTTAGCCGGCTCCAGGAGGAACACTTCGATGAGGGCACCGAGGGCTTCCCCAGACTCCTCCAAAGGAAGGGAGAAGCTGTCTGTCATCTCGTTCTGCTGATGTTTCTCTCTGCCTTCGGAGGGATTGGGAGAGGCTTTGCTCTTCCTGAAATGCAGCCTTGCCTGTATGACACGGGTGTTGTTGAAGACCATCAATGCACCCTTCGGCAGCAAGGCAGGCAGGTCGCGGAACACTGTTTCGCTTACCTTCCCGCCCTCGTAAACCAGCAGTTTGCTGCTGTCGCGCTCAGCCAGGGGGAACTTCGCGATGCGTTCCTCCGGCAATGCATAGTCGTAATCTCGTATTTTAATCTGTCTTGCGTCCATAAACGTCGGCAAAATTACAAAGAATTTAAGAATTAAGGAAGAAGAAGAAAGAAATAAGGTGTAAATAAGCGCAACGTTTCTCTTTTTTTGCTATATTTGCATCAGATTTATCACATAAAACATTAAACTTATAAACGCAGAGACCTATGAAACTGACAGGAAGAAGAGAAAGTACAAACGTAGACGACCGTCGCGGCATGACGGCGGCAAAGGCAGGCGGCCTGGGCATAGGCGGCATCATCATTGCTCTGATTATATCTTTCATCACGGGCAGTAATCCGTTGGAGATGCTCAGCAATGTCGGCATGCTGGGCAACGTGACAGAACAGGCAGAGGGCGGTAGAGAGTTTACCGAGGAGGAACAGCAACTTGCCACCTTCTCCAAGCAGATTCTTGCTGGCACGGAGGACGTGTGGACCGAGGAGTTCAAGAAAATCGGCCGCACCTACGAGCCACCTAAGATGGTGCTCTACACCGGGAGTGTGCAGACGGGCTGTGGCAACGGCTCGGCAAGCATGGGTCCGTTCTATTGCTCGGCAGACCAGTGCCTGTACATTGACCTGTCGTTCTTCACGTCGATGAAGCAGCAGTTGGGTGCCGACGGCGATTTCGCCTACGCTTACGTCATTGCGCACGAGGTGGGACACCATGTTGAGTACCTGCTCGGCACGCTTGGCAAGGTGCATCAGCAGATGTCGAAACTCAATTCGACCGAGGCCAACAAGCTGAGTGTCCGCCTTGAGCTCTTGGCAGACTTCTATGCTGGCGTGTGGGCTTACCACGACAACAAGATGTTCGGAAGCTTGGAGGACGGCGACCTCGAAGAGGCTATCAACTGCGCGCAGGTCATCGGCGACAACTACTTGCAAGAGAAGGCGCGCGGCTATTCCCAGCCTGAGACCTTCACGCACGGCACCTCGAAGCAGCGCATGAAGTGGCTCAAGCTCGGTCTTCAGACGGGTGACATCCGCCGAGGCACTACTTTCCAGTGCAGCGACGCCGAGCTCTAAGGACTTATCATATATTTGAGAAACGCCCGTGGCAAGGGCAGGGAGCAATGCCGGAACGTGTCGCTTCCTGCCCTTGCGTGTCGTGTCTGCAAACTAAGCATGTGATGTCTGAGATTTACCCACGTGATAAATTCATTTTACCCACGTGATATTTGAAATATTCCACGTGATAATTTGATTTTACCCACGTGATAATTTCAATTTACCCACGCGTCGTTTTTCATTTCGCCCCGTGGCGTTTGTTTTTTGAATATAAAGTTGTACCTTTGCAGGCGTAAATAAACAGCAAAGCAATGAAGACAGGTGATCAGGTTCGCTTCCTCTCCGAGGTGGGAGGGGGCAGAGTGAGCGGCTTCCAAGGCAAGAACATCGTCCTTGTGGAGGACGAGGACGGGTTCGAGATACCTATGCTCAGGCAAGATGTAGTAGTGGTTGGCAACGAGGAGTACGACATCGGGAAGGTGAACACGATAGAGCGGGAGAAACCTCTTCCCAGCCATGCAGGCAAACCGGAAGAGCCCGTGGAGAAGCCAATAACGTTCAAGCCCAAGCCTCTCGAACGCCGTGAAGGGGAGCGGCTCAACCTCTACCTGTCCTTCCTGCCCGACGAGGTGAAGGAAATCTCCAGCACAGGCTTCGAGTCGTACCTCGTCAACGACAGCAACTACTACATGCAAGTATCCCTGATGAGCGCGGAGGGAGCAAGCTGGCGACTGCGCTTCTCGGGCATCATAGAACCCAACAGCAAGCTCTTCGTCGAGGCTTTCGACCGCTCGCAGGTCAACGACCTCGAGCGCCTCTGCGTGCAGGCCATCGCGTGGAAGCAGGATAAGCCCTTCACCCTAAAGCCCGCTATAACAACGGAACTTCGCCTAAACCTGACGAAGTTCTACAAACTACACGTCTTCCAGCCCAATGAGTTCTTCAGTGAACCCAACTGGACGGAAGACGTTATCCGTGATGACAAGCCTGTTCGAAACGTCTATGTGGACGCCGAACAAGTGAAAGAAGCAGTATTTAATTCATAATTGTCAGTTCATAATCCATAGTTAAAGGCGTTGATGCCTTCTTGCTGTTAGTTGAGCGACGAGTGTAATTATGAATTGTGAATTATGAATTGAGCATTAGTTCTTAGTGTCGCCGAACTTCGTGTCGGTGTGCATGCGTCGCATTGCCGCGTCGTCCTGGCGCGGACAAATCATCAGGAACTCTCCCTCTTCAGCAACGACGTAGTCCTTCAGCCCTTTGATGACGGCTGTGTGACCTTCCGGCATGCGGATGATGTTGCCCGAACATTCGTAGAGATACGCGTTCGTGCCCATCAGGACGTTGCCGTCGGCATCGCTCGGAGCGTCCTTGCCGATGCTTGCCCACGTGCCGATGTCGGCCCAGCCGAAGTGGCCGCGCTGCACATAGACGTGCTCGCTGCGCTCCAGGATGCTGACGTCCATATTGTAGTTGGGCAGCATGTTGAAGCTCTCGGGCACCAGTTTCGGGTCGGCACTCTCGGCTTCCGCCATCATGCGGGGTATCTCGATGCGGTACTCGGGCACAAGCATGAACAGATTGTCCAGCATGACACGGCTGCTGAAGCACAGCAAACCAGTGTTCCAGAGGAAGTTGCCCTCCTGCAAGAAAATGTTTGCAAACTCGTCGTTGGGTTTCTCGGTAAACGACTTGACGGGGAAGATGTCGTGGCTCAGCGGCTTGTCATCGTTCATTTGGATGTAGCCGTAGCCCGTCTCAGGTCGCGACGGCGTGATGCCCATCACGAGAAGTCCATCGTTCTCGCTGGCGAACTGTAGTCCATCAAGCACGTCTTGTCGGTACTCGTCCTCTTTGAGGATGAGTTGGTCGGAAGGCGTCACAAAGAGAACAGACTCGGTGTTTTGCTTCGCGATGAACACCGAACCCCATGCCACGGCTGCCAACGTGCCTCGGCGCAGCGGCTCCTCCAGGATGTGCATGTCGTCCACCTCGGGCAACTGCTCGTAGACCAAAGGCAGGTACGCCACGTTCGTGCTGACGTAGATGTGCGAGGGGTCGATGAACTTGGCGACGCGGTCGTACGTCTGCTGCAGCAAGGTGCGCCCCGTGCCGAAGAGGTCGAGGAACTGCTTGGGCTTTACCGTACGGCTGATAGGCCAGAGACGACTGCCGTTGCCTCCAGCCAGGATAAGACAATACTTGTTGTCTGCCATGTGATGCGTCAGCGAAGTTTCTTAATGACAGGCAGCAGCAGACTCTCCATCACCTCGTAGCCCTGAGCATTGGGATGCACGCCGGGATTGTCGTTGGCCAGTTCCGCCTTCATGGCTGTGCCGTCGGCATTCACCATGGCGCTGAAGTAATCGACGTACGGAATCTTGTTCGCCTCGGCGTATGCCTTGACGCGAGCATTGAGACTGCGTATCTTGTCCATGCTGTCGGTTACCGACGGACGCCAACTAAAGCCGCCTGCAGGCAGACAACTGGTCAGGATGACCTTGCACTTATGGTATCGCGCCAGCTCGACCATCGAGAGAACATTGCCGTAGGTCAAGTCCTCGTCGTACGCCCCGGTGTTCTCCGCGATGTCGTTTGTGCCGTAGTTGATGACAACGACCTTGGGCTGCAGGTTGATGACGTCTTCGCGGAAACGCAGCAGGAACTGGTAGCTGGTCTGTCCGCCAATGCCTCTGCCGATAAGTTCGTTGTCCTTAAAGAACTCTGGACGCGTGCGAGGCCAGCCGTCGGTAATGGAGTTGCCCATCAGTACGACACGCTTCTCTCCCTTAGCAGGAGCGCCAAGTTCCTTGTTGGCACCAGCGTAACGCTTCCAGTTGGCGAATTCATGTTTCTGTGCTTGTATGCCGAGAGCGATGCAGAGCAACGCCACGGCGGTGATGATTCTTGCTTTCATGATGTTTTGTCTTAGTTTTTATTCGTTATGACGTTATAACGTGATGCAGTTGTAACGACGGTTTGTTAATCAAAAAGCCTTGCGAATGCTCTCGGCAATCTGTTCGAACTCTTCTGGCGTGAGCTGGAGGTGTGGGTTCGTAAACCGCATGTCGGCCTCGCTCTGCATGGGTACGAGGTGGATGTGGGCGTGTGGCACTTCCAGTCCGAGCACGCATTGTCCGACCTTCACGCAGGGGATGGCCTTCTTGATGGCACGGGCCACCTTCTTTGCAAACACTTGAAGTCCTGCGAGTTCATCGTCCTCGAGGTCGAAGATATAGTCCACTTCGCGCTTGGGAATCACGAGAGTATGACCCTTTTGCAAGGGGCTGATGTCGAGAAAAGCGTAGTAACGGTCGTCCTCAGCAACTTTGTAACTGGGAATCTCGCCTGCTACGATACGTGAAAAGATGCTTGCCATGTCTATTTACGATTTGACGATTTACTATTTACGATTTGTCAGGTTGACAATTTCGATTTGACTATTTACTATTTACGATGTGACAACTCACTTTATTTAGTTAAACGCGATGCTCACCACCTCGAGTTGAATTGTGCCTTGAGGCACTTTTATTTCGGCGATGTCGCCTACCTTCTTGCCCAACAAACCCTTAGCAATTGGGGTCTCCACGCTTATCTTGCCGCTTCGCAAGTCTGCCTCCGTAGCGCTGACAATCGTGTACTTCATGGTCATTTTATTCTTTACGTTGCGCAGTTCGACTGTAGAGAGAATCTGCACGGTGCTGGTGTCGAGGTGAGTGGTGTCAATGATCTTTGCCTCGATAATAGTTTTCTTGAGCATAGCAATCTCGGTTTCGAGCTTGCCTTGCCACTCTTTTGCAGCATCATATTCGGCATTCTCGGACAGGTCTCCCTTGTCGCGAGCCTCTGCGATGGCAGCGCTTGCGGCCGGTCTGTCGATGCTTTCCATGTGTTGCAGCTTTGCTACGAGCTCGTCGTAGCCTTTTTGTGTCATGTAAGCCATTTAATTAGTTTATGTTTTAGTTATACATTATCTATATATTAGGTGGCGAAGGAAGGGTTGCGAGGCCTTTTCCCTTTTTGCGAGACGCGAAAAAAAAGAAGAATCCCGACTGGCGTAGTCGGAACCCTTGACCTTTTCCCTTTTTTATGTTAGCCGATTGCAAAGGTAGTAATTATTTCCTTTCAATGCAAATTTTTTGCAGGAAATTTCATCACTTGGCACTTTTTTCTGACTCTCGGAACGTGATATAGTCTCTTTTCTTGTTCTAAATGTCGCATGCCGAAGGCTTTAATGTCGCAATTTGTACTTGCCTCCGACGAGCATTTGCACTGCTCCCTTCATTTCGAGCGAAAAGAGTAGGCTGGAGAGTTCGCCAATCGGGATGTTTGTCTCGACTGCGAGGACGTTGATTTGTTTGCTGTCGTCTCTGGCAAGTGCCTGTAGGACAACCTGTTCCTCGGCAGTATAGTTGTCTGCGAAGAGTTCTTGTTGTACGCCTTCGCTGAGTTGTTTCTGATGTTGCATATCGTTCGTCCATCCCATTGCCAGGCAGAAGTCTTCGGCTTCGGTCAGTAGTGTGGCGATGTTCGAGAAGATAAGTTTGTTGCATCCCGACGAGTATTTGTCGTGGATGCGGCCAGGGAAGGCCCACACCTGCCTGTTGTAGCTGAGGGCGATATCCGCGGTGATGAGGGAGCCGCCCTTGGTTGCGCTCTCCACCACGACGACGGCATCCGACAGTCCTGCCACGATGCGGTTGCGCTGCACGAAGTTTCTTTTGTCGATTGCGGTGCCCGACATGAACTCTGTCAGCAAGCCGCCCTGGTCAAGCATCTGTTTTGCAGTCTCTCGATGAAGACGTGGATATATCTGGTCGAGGCCGTGAGCCAGGACGCCGACGGTCTCCAAACCTTCTTCCAGCGCTGCCCGATGGCAATTCACATCCACGCCGTAAGCCAGTCCGCTCACTACCAAGGCATCCGGGCAAAGCTGTTTCAGGTCGCGCACAAACTGGTGGCAGAGGTCCTTGCCGTAGCTTGTGATTTGCCGTGTGCCCACCATGCTGACGATGTGCTGCGAGTTGAGGTTGCCGGAGCCGCGATAGTAGAGCAGGACAGGGGCGTCGTTGCAGTCGCGGAGTCGTTCGGGATAGTCTTCGTCGTTCAATCCCAGGCACCTGATTTTGCCCTTTCGGCAGAACTCGAGCTCCTGCTCTGCGCGACTGAGAAAAGTGCAAAAATTGCCCATTCCATCGAGAAATTTCTTCGAGGCAGACGGCAATACCTGCTTCAGGTCCTTGCGGTTTTCGTAGATGGCAGAAGCCGAACCCAGCTCCTGAATCAGCAGATGCAGGTTCGTCGGGCTCAGCGACGGAACCTGCGTCAAAGCCATCATGTATAGAGTCTCCTGGTCGGTCATACTTGCGGATAGTAGGTTTTCAGTTTCTCCTCCAGCTCTGGGCAGCGGCTGAGCTTGCCCCTGACGAGGCAGACGATGTCCACTTTTCCCTTTGCAGCCAGCTTCATATCGGCGGCGCGGTATATGTCCTGATGAAAGACATAGCGGACTCCTTCCTGACTAATATTGAGACAGGAGACGAATTCATCGCGGCTGCGGAGCGGTGTCTTGTAGTCGATTGCCACTCGTGCCACGACGGAGACGATGTCCTGCTCCAGCATCTCGGCAAAGCTGATGCCCGCCGAGAGCAGGAACTCGTGGCGAGTGTGCTCCATATAGTGCTGATAATTAGCGTTGTTGACGATTCCCTCGAGGTCGCATTCGTAGTCGCGAACCTTCATTTTGAGTTGATAGGCGTATTCCTTCATGTGTTATTTTATTTCATTATTCTTGGGTCGTCTGAAAACATCACGTGGGTAAAATGAAAATATTACGTGTAATATTTCAAATATCACGTGGGTAAAATGAATTTATCACGTGGGTCAATTTCAAGCGACCCGTGCTGCGTTTCCTGATTACCCACTTTGTCCTTTCTGACCTCCCTTTAGGTATTCGTATCCGAAGCGGCACCGGAGGCAGTCCGTCCTGTCGCAATACTGGCGTTTCAGCTGGATGAGCGCCTGGCTGTCGGCAGCCGAGGAGACCTTCAATCCGCAGTCCTGCCACTGCCGAAGGATGTGGTTGTCCTCGGCTGGAAGTGCCTCCAGGAGCCGGATGGCGCGCTGGCAGATGTCCTCGTTGCTGGTGTGGCGTCCGTAGGCGAACAGCAGCGGCACCACCGTATTGATGATGAGCAGGCGCCGGCTGGCAGCCGTCATTCCCTTCACGGCGAGGCACGTCTGCAGTTCTTCCACGCTCTTGGCCTCCAGCAGGCTGCTCATCTGGGTTCGTCCGCCGTGGTAGAGTTCCGCGATTTGCAGGATTCGCATCGATGGGAAGTTGCTTGGGCGCGTCCTGAGGAAACGCCAGTCTGCCCGTTCCATCGTGGCCTCCAGGCTGAATTTGTGCTTCAGGAAGGCGAACTCTTGCTGCAGGAGCGCCATCTCCTGCTCGCTCTTGGCTGCCTTCACCTCTTCGATGAGACCCGCCGTTCCGAGGAAAAGTGCCTCGATTTGGAACAGGTCGTCACGATGTTTGCCTGCCGCCGAAAGCGGGATTCGCATGGCCCAACGCTCGAAGGCATCGCCGTTGAGACCGAAGCCGAAACTCCTGCTCAGCGTCACAAACGTGGCACGTTCCCAGTCGCCCCCTGTTCGCTCGGCTCTCGCAGCCACCTGCTCCGACCTTTCCTTCAGCCTTTCGACGAGCAAAGCATCCATCCACTGGTGCACTTTGACCGATGGAATCGAGGAAATTATGCGGTGACAGCGCGGATAATCCTCAGTTCGGCAAAGCTCCGCGTAACTCTGCAAAATGCTCTCAGGAACGTCGAGTTTGACCTGCGGAAGCGTCTTTCCCTCCTCCGTCCTGACCTCCGTATCCACCTCTCCCACGACGTGCAGGATGACGCTGTTGTAGGCGGGGTCGCTCTCGTGACAGTGCCGGTACCAGTCCGACGAGCGAAGATGCACCTCGACATTGCCTGCCCAAACCGTCCCATCCAGCCGAACCTTCGCATTGAAGAAGTCGGGACCCTGGTCGTGATTGTGCAAACCAGGGTCGATGACCTCGACCGTCTGCCCGTCCTCCGTGCTAAGAGGTCTTAAGGGCAATATCTTGTGCTTCCAGACATAGTGGAGCAGGCGTTCCATACTTATTTTTGCCTTGTTAACTTATTTTGTGAAACAAAAGTACGTAAAATCCCGCGAAAAGCAGTACTTTTGCACGAAATTTATTTAATAACGTATGAAAATAGCACTTATAGGGTACGGCAAGATGGGCCGTATGATAGAGGAAATTGCCATTTCGCGCGGTCACGAAATCGTCAGCATCATCGACATCGACAACCAAGACGAGTTTGCCAGCCCCGCATTTGCCAGCGCCGACGTCGCCATCGAGTTCACCACGCCTTGGACAGCCTACGATAATTACCTCAAGGCATGGGCAGCAGGCGTCAAGGTGGTCAGCGGCAGCACCGGTTGGATGAAGGAGCACGAGGCAGAAGTCCGCAAGGCATGCACCGACGAAGGCAAGACGCTCTTCTGGGCAAGCAACTTTAGTGTGGGCGTGGCTATCTTCTCGGCGGTCAATACCTACTTGGCCAAAATCATGAACGGCTTTGAGCAGTACGACGTCAACCTCGTCGAGACGCATCACATCCACAAGCTCGACGCACCATCAGGAACGGCTATCACGCTGGCAGAACAGATTGTGGAGAACATCGACCGCAAGCAGCGTTGGGGACTTCACGAGACGAAACCGGAGGTGCTCCGCATCGACGACATCCGCCAGAAAGAGGTCCCCGGCATCCACACCATTACCTACGACTCTCCCGAAGACATGATAACCATCACCCACGATGCCCACAACCGCCGTGGCTTCGCGATGGGAGCCGTCCTGGCGGCAGAATATACAAAGGAACATACTGGCCTGCTCACCATGTCCGACCTGTTCAGATTCTAATCCTTCACCATAATAACAACTATGACAAAGAAGAAAAAATACCAAGCCACCAAGAAAGACTGGGCAAAATGCATCGTTGCAATCGCCCTCTACATTGCCTTCCTCTACTGGGTAGATGCATGGTGGGGACTCATCATCGTGCCGTTTATCTTCGACGCCTACGTCACCCGTCGCATTCCTTGGACGTGGTGGAAGGATGCGGAAAACCCCGTCGTAAGAACCGTGATGAGTTGGGTCGATGCAATCGTCTTTGCTCTCGTGGCAGTTTACTTCGTCAACATCTATTTCTTCCAGAACTACACCATCCCATCCAGCTCGCTTGAAAAGAGTTTGCTGGTGGGCGACTATCTGCTCGTGAGCAAGATGAGCTATGGACCTCGCGTGCCTCAGACCCCGCTCCACATGCCCTTGTGCCAGCACACACTTCCCTTCGGCGGCAAGAGCTACCTGGAGTGGCCGCAATGGAAATACAAGAGAGTGACACCCAAACCAGTCCAGCTCAACGACATCGTCGTGTTCAATTACCCCGCGGGCGACACCGTGGTCAGCAACGTAAGGTATCAAACCGAGTATTACGCCATGTGTTATGGCTATGGCATGAGTCTCTACCAACAGCAGACAGGCAGCCTGCCTCAGCTGAAAGACCTGCCTCCGTTGCAACAGAGACAGTTCTACAATACCTGTTATGAGCTGGGTCGTCAGTACATTCGACTCGCCTCGCAAGAGTACGGAACAGTGTCTTGGCGCCCTGTCGACAGGCGAGAAAACTATGTGAAGCGTTGCATAGGACTCCCCGGACAAACGCTTGAAATACGAGATAAGGCAGTCTACTTGGATGGCAAGGAGAACCCCGCGCCCAAGAATGTGCAGTTTAATTACAATGTTCAACTCAAGACAAAATATCTCCCAGATGCCCTCATCTACGAACTTGGGCTGAGTGTGAAGGATGTTAAGGACATGTACGCGACTGGCGAGATACCCCTAACTGCCCAGGCAAAGCAGGCTCTGGAGGCTCACACGGAGTATGTGGAGAGCATCTCTCCCATTGAGAGTCGCGACATGGGGCTGTATCCGCCGAACGCTTATACAGGCTGGACTCAGGACAACTACGGGCCGATTTGGATTCCAAAGAAGGGCGAGAGCATCAAGTTGACGTTGGACAACATCGCCATCTACGAGCGTCCCATCCGTATCTATGAGGGCAACGACCTGAAGGTGACTGCCGACGGCGACATTTTCATCAATGGACAGAAGGCTTCGGAATACACCTTCAAGATGGACTACTACTGGATGCAGGGTGACAATCGCCATTGTTCTGCCGACTCGCGCTACTGGGGCTTCGTTCCCGAGGACCATATCGTGGGCAAACCTATCTTTATATGGTTGAGCACGGACGCAGACAGGGCATGGTTCAGCGGCCATCATATTCGATGGAATCGCCTGTTTTCGCTCGTTGATAACATTAAGTGAAGTATGCTCTCTACAGCGAATTGCACGAATTGCACGAATAGGCTACGCCCTTGACAACAGAGAGTAATTCGTGTGATTCGTGCAATTCGTGGTTAATAATAATCCATTCTTCCGTTTCGTTCAATGGTTCTGCCTTGCTGTTACCTCGCTCCGGTTTCTCACTACAGCGCTTATTATCATGCTGATGAAGTGCGGCTCGAGGTATGCGACCACTTCATGAAGCAAACGCTGCGCAATCGTTGCTGGATAGATAGCCCGAATGGAGCGCTTGCTCTCACCATTCCGATTGTGAAGACAGAAGGCAAGACGATGATGCGCGACGTGCGAATCAGCGACCACGGCAATTGGAGGCATCAGCATTGGATTGCCCTCGAGAGCAGTTACAGGCAGTCGCCTTTCTTTGAATATTATGCCGATGAATTCGCGCCTTTTTATGAAAAGAGGTGGGATTACCTGGCAGATTTCAACGAAGAACTCATAGCGTTGGTTGCTTCGCTGCTCGACATCAGCAAACCCACCAGCAGGACATCCCTTTATGAGGGTGATGTGTTTGCTCAGTTGCCTGCCTTCGAGGCCCGACCTTACTACCAGATGTTTGCTTCTCGTCACGGCTTCTTGCCCGACCTCAGCATCGTCGATTTACTTTTCAACCTTGGTCCGGAGGGTGTGCTATGGCTGTAACGTTGCATCCCTTGCCGCCTCACGTCCAGACGACAAACGCCCCGAAGCAGTTCACTTATCCCTTCTGCTACGAACCTCACCCGCTTTGCGTTGCTGCAGCAAACGAGGTGCGACACTACATCGCACAGCACCCCGAGTGGCACGACGAGTTGCAACGCGGGAAGATGCTTGGCGTGCTCATAGTGAACCCCTCTAAATCTCCCCTTAATGGGAAGACTTCTTATCCTTTATCCTCCCCAAAGAGGGAGTCAGAGAGCGTTTCGCTCGCTTTCCTGGCTGCCTTCTCCGGCACGCTCGACGGCAAGACGCAGCACGAATACTTCGTTCCGCCAGTCTTCGACCTGATGTCTCCGGGTTGTTATTTCCAGGAGGAAGAGGCTGCCATCAGTGCCATCAACCATCGGATAACATTGCTCGAAGGCTCATTAAACCAGAGTCCTTTGCGAGTGAAAAGGGACGAAGAACTTGCCGCCTACAGGGAGTTTATGCGACGAAGCAAGGCAGAACGAGATGCACGTCGAGAGTCGATTTCAGTCGATGAAATGGGCGAAAATGAACAAAACCTGATAAAAGAGAGCCAGCACCAGAAGGCGGAGTATCGCAGGCTGAAGCAAAGTTGGGAGCAACGCGTTTTTGACGATGAGGCGCCGCTGCGCGCACAGCAAGAAGAGATTGCCCAGCTGCAGCGAGAAAGGCATGTGCGCAGCATCGCATTGCAGCAGTGGCTGTTCCGCCAGTTTGCCTTTCTCAATGCCCGAGGCGAGGAGAAGTCGCTGTTGGAGCTCTTTGCGCCGGCCGTTCCACCGTCCGGTGCAGGCGAATGTTGCGCGCCGAGATTGCTGCAGGCGGCTTACAAAGAGGGTCTGCAACCGCTCTGTATGGCTGAATTCTGGGTGGGAGCATCGCCAGCGGACGAGGTGAGACATGACGGCCACTACTATCCCGCTTGCCGTAGCAAGTGCCGTCCCATCCTCACGCACATGCTTGCGGGACTCGACGTCGAACCCAATCCTTTGCTTGCAGGCAGGGAAAAGTTGCTTTCGCGACTGCACATTATATATAATAATGGCGAGTTTGCCGTGGTGAGCAAGCCAGCCGGCATGCTTTCCGTGCCAGGCAAAGACGACCTTCCAAACGTGCAGGATGCAATAAAAAGCGCCATTTCATCGGTCAAAGGACCCCTCATTGTGCACCGTCTCGACATGGATACGAGTGGTCTGATGCTCGTTGCGTTGACCGACGAGAAGTATCACGAGCTGCAAGACCTCTTCCTGCATCGCCGCATACACAAGGTCTACCATGCCCTCCTCGAGCGAGAGATGCCCGTCGGACTCGAGGGTACGGTAAGTCTGCCCTTGCGTCCCGACATCGTCGACCGCCCTCGTCAGTTGGTCGACAGACTGCATGGGAAGCCAGCCGAGACGCGCTACAAGGTGCTGGCAAACAGGGATGGTCATGCTCTGCTCGAGCTCAAGCCAATCACCGGACGCACCCATCAGCTGCGTGTTCACTGCGCTCATCCGCAGGGACTTGACAATCCGATTGTCGGCGACAGGCTTTATGGCAAGCCAGGCGACAGGCTGATGCTGCATGCTTGCAGTATTACTATTGAAGACCAAACCTTCACTGATACTATGAATTGTTTATTATGAAGCACGAATTGAAGTTAGACGTCCACACCCATACCGTGATGAGCGGCCATGCCTACAGCACCTTGCAGGAGATGGTGGCTGCCGCCCAGCAGAAAGGTCTCGATATCCTCGGCATCACGGAGCACGCTCCCGGCATCCCCGGCACGTGCCATCCCATCTATTTCCGCAACCTGCACGTGGTGCCCAGGCAGTTTGGAAACCTGCGCCTGATGCTTGGTGCCGAGCTGAACATCTTGGATACGAAGGGCACGCTCGACCTCGACGAATACTACTACAAGCGACTCGACATCCGCATCGCCGGCATACACCTGCTGTGCTGGGAGGGCGGAACCGTCGAGGAGAACACCCAGGGCATGATCAACGCCATTCGAAATCCGTGGACGCAAATCATCTCGCATCCCGGCGACGGCACCGCCGAGCTCCTTTTCGAGCCGATTGTCCTGGCCGCGAAGGAGTCGAAGACGCTGCTCGAAATCAACAACAGCAGCCTCAATCCCTGCCGAAACAAGGAGACGGCACTCGTGAACAACCTCGAAATACTGCGCCTGTGCAAGCGCTACGAAGTGCCTGTCGTGCTGAGCAGCGACGCACACATCAGTTGCGCCATTGCCGACTACGGCTTCATCTGGCCGTTGCTGCAGGAGACGGACTTCCCCGACGGACTTATCCTGAACTACGACACAGAGTGTTTCCTGCAGTATATCGGGGCATGATGGCTCAGTCCTCCTAAAATTTTATTATAGGAGGACTCGAGTCCTCCCACGGTGGGACTGGAGTTTTTCCGCGGTGGGACTGCAGTCCTCCCATGGTGGGACTGACGAAGGACTACGGTATCTTATTAAGGTTTAAGTTGTTTGAGCCAACGCTCGATGTTGCGTTTCAGGCCATCGAACTTGGCACGTTTGACGGCGGAACCCTTGAAGAGCGTCTGGTATTGCTCCTCTGTGAGGCTTTCCCAGTCGTCGGGAGTCATCTGCAATAAGTCCTCGGAGGGCTGGAAGGCTGGTTCCGTAGTGGGTTGTGACTCAGCAAATTGAGGTGTGGCTCGCAGGCAGCGGTCGCATCCATAGAAGGTGCGCTTCAACTCCAACTCATCTGGCAAGGGACCGCGATGCTCGATGGTCTGGTAGCTGATGCAGAGACGTGCGTCGAGACCCTCGGGAGTGAGGGCCGGACAAAGGCTTCCTCCCGTCTTCTCCTCGGGGAGCGGAGCCAGTGGCGAGTCGTAGTGGTCGGCCTCGGCGGTCAGGAAAAGTTCTCCCAGGAAGACCGTCGGTCCGTAGCCCGGCACGCTGATGAAGCCGCTGCCCGGAGTGATGATGCCGATGCCGCTGCGCCAAGCCCAGTAGCGCTCCAGCACAGGCGCCGTGTCGACAAAGCATCGGCCTTCCAGTCCGCAAGCCTGCATGAGTTCCTGCATCCGCCCTCGCATCACGTCGTGATAGTCCTTGCCTTGCGCATAGAGACTGATGGCGGGCTGGCGCTTCTCGGGCATGAAGTTCATGGCAAGGCTGACGATGGTCCGCACGCCGGGCATGAGCAGGTCGGGCTGCAGCCGCATCTCGACGTTGCGGCGCATGTAGTCCATCTCGCCACAATAGTCCAGTTCCAGCCAGTGCTGGTAGCGACGGGCAACGTCCTCAGCCACGGGTTCCGCCTTCGCCAGTCCACAAGCAACAAAACCCAAGCTCTGGGCCTGGGTTTTGATGTGTTTGCTATTCAATGACGCCGAATTCATAACCTTCTTGTTTCAGCCAAGCAAGTATCTCCGGCAGGGCATGTTTGAGCTTGTCGATGCTCTTGAGCGAGTCGTGAAGCGTGATGATACTGCCGTTTCGCGTGTAGCGCTTCACATTGTTCACTACGTCGCTCGCCGTCAACAGACGGCTGTAGTCGCGCGTTACCACGTCCCACATCACGACTTTTATGCCGATGTATCTCAGCACCCTGTACTGCACCATCCCAATCCAGCCATGAGGAGGTCGGAAGAGGTTGGTGTGGAAGATGTCGTTGGCCTTCTTGATGTTGGCCAGATACGTCCAAGGACGATGCCGGAACCCCGAGATGTGGTTGTACGTATGGTTGCCAATGGCATGTCCTCGCAGGCGAACCTCGTCGAGCAGGTGCGGATACTTGGCAGCGTTGTCACCCACCATGAAGAAGGTAGCCTTGGCTCCAAAGCGGTCGAGGGTGTCGAGGATGAATGGCGTCGCCTCAGGAATCGGCCCGTCATCGAAGGTGAGATAGACAGCCCTCCTGCCCGGGTTTATCCTCCACAAAGCGTGCGGATAGAACCATCGGAAGATGCGCGGCGGTTGTTCAATCAGCATTACAGCGATTCTTCTTCAAGGAGTTCGCCCTCCTCGGCTTCTGCGGCAACATCCATCTCAGCCTCCTCCTCCACATCCTCCTCGTCGTCCATGCCGACGGAGCCGTAGAAGCGTGTCTGCACAAGCTGGTTGTAGAGGTCGAGCTTCTTGGCCAGTTCGATGGTTTGGGCGTTGCCGACACTCTCCAGGATGCTTATCGCGCTGTGCATCTGGTAGAAATAACTGAAGCATTCCTTCTGGCTGAGCAGCAGCATACCGTTGGGCAAGTTCAGGTACCACTCGAGGTACTCGGAAGACTTGTTGGCGATGGCGATGCAGATGTCTGCCGCCGCCTTCTTGTCTCCAG
Organism: Bacteroidaceae bacterium; assembly: GCA_017645655.1. Lineage (GTDB taxonomy): Bacteria > Bacteroidota > Bacteroidia > Bacteroidales > Bacteroidaceae > Physcousia. Next base: position 60,352 of record JAGCNZ010000002.1, read on the forward strand.
TGGTGTTCAAGACGCGAGCCAACTCGAGGGAACCGCTCGAGTAACTGTGCGGCACAGCACTTGGCGGGATGCACTTCTCGACCTTCTCAGCGACCTTCTTCGCCTTGTCGAGCTTGCCTTCCTGCGCAAGCCTGGATGCCAGCTGCGCGAAGATGCGTCGGTGAGTCGAGCACATACGTGTCACAGTCTCGTCCAGGTAGACGCCCGGCTTGTCGATGCCGCCGAAGGAGAAGCGCGTCATCAGGTTCTCGTACATCTTATCTGTGTCGACATCCTTGCCGCTCTGCTTCGTGTTGAACGGCGTGATGCGGTACGCCAGGCCTTCCTGAACGAAATAGTCGTCGAGGTGACCATAGTTGTCAGGTCCCACAGTCATAGCCACGTACAGCGGACGCTCCCAATTACATTGAGCAATCATCTCGTACATCATCATCTCGCTCTTGTAGACAGCACGTTTTCCCTTGAGGCTGATGTGCATTTTATCAGGGATGCTGTCGCCCGCCATCATCATCCCGCTGCGACGCACCGCGTCCTTGTCGATGGTGAGGACAATGCTGTCGGTCGGGATGAAGCGCAGGTCCGGGTTGTCACTAAGCACCCAATTGTCCATGATACTCGAGAGCTCATGCGGGTCGTCACCCAGAATGTTGCGAAGCGTCTCGGGATCATCCTTGTAGGACTCAATGAGGCGTTCCAACGTGCCGGGTCGCACAGTGATTCCTTCGCGGGTGCCTGCCACGTATTGCAAGCGGCTCCAATGTATCGGAACTGCCGGCGAATCATAAGCAGGGCGCTTCATCTGGTCGATGTACCAGTCCGTCTGCAGGTACGAGAGGTTGCAGACGCGGGCATCAGTGCGGAATCCTTCGGTCTCTTGGGCGTACCAGAGAGGGAAGGTGTCGTTGTCTCCGTTGGTATATATAATGGGGAAATCGCCCTTCGACAACGATTCGAGATAGTTCCTGCCGAAGTCCCTGCAGGTGTATCTGCCGCTGCGGTCGTGGTCGTCCCACGTCTGGCCTGCCATCTGGATAGGCACGAGAACACATAGACAGCAGAGAAGAGCGCATACCATCTCGCTCCTGAGAAGCTTTTGCAAGTAGTATGCGATGCCTGCCACGCCGAGTCCAACCCAAATGGAATATGCGTAGAATGAGCCCGCATAAGCATAGTCACGTTCACGCGGCTGCATTGGCGTCTGGTTGAGGTACAGGACGATGGCGAGACCGGTCATGAAGAAGAGGAAGAACACGATGCCGAATTGCTTCTCTCCCTCGCCGTTGTCCTTGTCGTCCTTGAAGAGTTGCCACAGCAAGCCGATAAGTCCAAGCAACAGAGGCAGGCAATAGAAGACGTTGCGACCTTTGTTTTGCTTGAGGTCGCTTGGCAGTTTGCTTTGATCTCCCAGGCGCATGTTGTCGAGGAAGGGTATGCCGGTAATCCAGTTGCCGTGTTCCCATTCTCCGTTACCCTGGATGTCGTTCTGTCTGCCGGCAAAGTTCCACATGAAGTAGCGCCAGTACATGAAGTTGACCTGGTAGCTGAGGAAGAAGCGCAGGTTCTCGAGCTGAGTCGGTGTCTTGATTTGCACCATCTCTCCACACCTTTCGTAGCTCTTGACGGTGCCTTTCACGCCACCCATCCAGCTTTCGTACGCTCCGCTATGTGCCTCGCTGTACATGCGGGGGAAGAGCATGTTCTGCTGATAGACATAGTCCGTCTTGTAGCGTTGCACCTCGTAGCGGTCGGGTTCGTCGGCAGTTTGCTTTTCTTTCCTCTGGTAGACCGGAGCCCCTTTCTTGCTGACAGGAACGCAGTAGTTGCCGTCGGGCTTGAGCAGGACTTGGCTGGTGTATGCAGGGCCATAGAGCAAGGGACGGTCGCCGTACTGCTCTCGGCTCAGGTATGTTCCCAGGGTAAAGATGTCTTCGGGGGAGTTCTGGTCCATTGGTGTGTTAGCAGAACTGCGGATGACAATCACGGCGTACGAGCTGTAGCCTATCATGATCATGAGCATGCAGAGCAGCGACGTGTTCATCAGCCGTGCGGATACGAGTGGTTTGCCCTCTTTCTTCCAACCAAGCGCAAGATAGAGCAGCGCCAGTACGACCACGCCGAAGATGATGCTTGTCCAGCCGTAGCCGTAGAACGGGATGCCCAGCATGCCCACGCTCAGCAGGTAAGAGACTGTCATGCGGGTGCGGCTCTTCTGCTTCACGGTTTCCCAAATGCTCCAGAGGACGATGCCGACGAGCAGGGCGATATACACGATGACGCCTGTGTTGAAAGGCATGCTCAGTGTGTTGACGAAGAGAAGTTCGAACCAGCCGCCTACCTTGACGATGCCCGGCACGATGCCGTAGAGCACTGCAGCAATGAGAACTCCGCTGCCGACCAACGATAGGATGGCTCCCTTCATGTTGGAATTCTTCACTTTTCGGTAGTAGAAGATGAGGACGAGGGCTGGCAGGCAGAGCAGGTTGAGCAGGTGTACGCCGATGCTAAGGCCGGTCAGATAGGCGATGAATATGAGCCAACGGTCGCTTCCGGGCTCGTCGGCGTGGTCTTCCCACTTGAGCATGAGCCAGAAGACGACTGCCGTGAAGAGGCTGCTGTAGGCGTAGACTTCGCCTTCTACTGCGCTATACCAGAAGGTGTCGCTGAAGGTATAGACCAGGGCGCCGGTCAGTGCGCTTGCTTCGACCGTGATGAGTTGGGCCAAAGTCTGTACTTTGCCGTCTTTTCCTACGAGTTTGCGTGCCAGATGACTGATGCTCCAGAAGAGGAACATGATGCAGGCGGCGCTGAACAGGGCGCTCATCATGTTGACCATCAGCGCGACTTTCGTGGGATCGTTCACAAACTGGGTGAACAGGTTGGCAGTGAGCATGAAGAAGGGTGCCCCGGGTGGGTGACCGACTTCAAGCTTGTAAGCTGTTGTGATGAACTCGGGGCAGTCCCAGAAACTCGCGGTGGGTTCCACGGTGCTGCAATAGACGAATGCAGCGATGGCGAAGGTGAGCCACCCCATCAGGTTGTCAACTAGTCTGAAATGCTTCATTTCGTGTACTAATATATATAAGGTATTTAATTTCCGTGCAAAGGTACGACTTTTAATTCATAATTCATAGTTCGGGCTTCATAAATTCTATCTTTCTTAACTTGAAACATAAAAAGCAAACATTTTTTTAGGGAAAAACTTGCAGGAATCGTGGGATTGTCGTACCTTTGCAGCGCAAAAACGGCAAGGGTATCGTTTTTGGGCGCTTAGCTCAGCTGGTTCAGAGCGTCTGCCTTACAAGCAGAGGGTCGGGGGTTCGAATCCCTCAGCGCCCACAAGAAAAAGCGAAGTCGAGAGACTTCGCTTTTTCTTGTGGGTCTGACGGGCAGGGGGAAATCGGTGCGCTCAGTGGGGTGCCTGAAAACGACCCACGTGATAAATACATTTTACCCACGTGATATTTGAAATATTACACGTGATAAATTCATTTTACCCACGTGATGTTTTCAATCACTCCACGTTGCGTTCAGAGTTCTCCCAGTTCGCGACTGATTTCCTGCAACTCCGACTTGATGCTTTGCAAACGGTTGATTATCTCGGACGTATCGCTTGCAGCCTTCCTGTTCCTGCTCAGGACTTGCTTGGCAGCCGCAATCTTCATGCCGCGCACCTTGAGCAGGTTGTAGACGAGGCGCACCTCCTCGATGTCCTCTTTTGTGTACATACGCACGCCTCGGCCGCTCTTGCGGGGCTTGATGTTGGGGAACTCCTTTTCCCAGAAACGCAGCAGCGACTCTGCCACCTTGAATTGCTCGGCCACCTCGGCTATGCCGTAGTATTTCTTGAGGTCTTTGTTAGGATTGTATGCCATGACACATTAATTCAAAATTCACAATTCATAATGCATAAATTCGTTGCAAAAATATAAAATTAATATCAAAAATCAAAGCACATGGCGCATATTTCATAAATAATTCGTACATTTGCACGCATTTTATCACTCAATCCACAAAATCGTAAATCGTAAATAGATAAATAGTAAATAATATGATGACAGCAAATGAGATACGCGACTCGTTCCTCAAGTACTTTGAGTCGAAGGGACACAAAATCGTTCCGTCTGCACCTATGGTAGTGAAGGACGACCCGACACTGATGTTTACCAATGCCGGCATGAACCAGTGGAAAGACATCATCCTGGGCACCCGCGACCCGGAACCCCGCAGAAGAGCAGACTCGCAGAAGTGCTTGCGTGTCAGCGGAAAGCATAACGACCTGGAAGAAGTCGGGCATGATACGTATCACCATACCATGTTCGAGATGCTCGGCAACTGGAGTTTCGGCGACTACTTCAAGGAAGGAGCAATCGACATGGCGTGGGAATACCTCGTCGATGTACTGAAGCTCGACCCGAAAGACCTCTATGTGACGGTCTTCGAGGGCAGTCCCGAAGAGAACCTCGACCGCGATGACGAGGCTGCGGGATACTGGTTGAAGCACGTCCCGGCTGACCACATCATCAACGGCAACAAGCATGACAACTTCTGGGAAATGGGCGACACAGGTCCTTGCGGACCCTGCTCGGAGATTCATCTCGACAGTCGTTCGCCGGAGGAAAAGGCGAAGGTGCCCGGAAGGGAACTCGTCAACAAAGACGATCCGCAGGTTATCGAAATCTGGAACATCGTCTTCATGCAGTACGAACGCAAGGCCGACGGACATCTCGAGCCGCTTGGCATGAACGTCATCGACACCGGCATGGGCTTCGAACGCTTGGTTCGTGCCATCCAGGGCAAGCAGTCCAACTACGATACCGACGTCTTCCAGCCCATCATCAAAGCCATCGGCGACCTCAGCGGCTACCGATATGGCGAGAAGGAGGACATCGACGTGGCCATGCGAGTAGTGGCCGACCACCTTCGCACCATTGCTTTCTCCATCGCAGACGGTCAGTTGCCGGGCAATGCAAAAGCCGGCTACGTCATCCGTCGCATCCTGCGTCGAGCCGTTCGCTACGCCTACACGTTCCTCGGACAGAAGGAAGCCTTCATCTATCGCCTGCTGCCCGTCCTGATTCAGGAAATGGGAGCGACCTATCCGGAACTCGAGGGACAGAAAGTACTCATTTCGAAAGTGATGAAGGAAGAGGAGGAAAGTTTCCTCCGCACACTCGACACCGGCATCAAACTGCTGGACGGCGTGATGAAGGAGGCAAAGGCGGCAGGTCAGACAGGCATTGCCGGCGAGAAGGCATTCACGCTCTTCGACACTTATGGCTTCCCTTTGGACCTCACCGAACTGATTTGTCGCGAGAATGGTCTCACGGTGGACGAGGCTGGATTCAACGCCGAGATGCAAAAGCAGAAAGACCGCGCTCGCAATGCTGCCCAGGTGGAAGCGGGCGACTGGGTCGTCGTGAGCGATCAGTTGGAACAGACTTTCGTCGGTTACGACTACACAGAATACACTTGCCACATCGTGAAGTATCGCGAGGTGAAGCAGAAGAAAGGCGTCGTCTACGAGGCAATCTTCGACCAGACACCTTTCTACGGAGAGATGGGCGGCGAGGTCGGCGACTCGGGCGTCATTGTGAACGAGCAGGAGACCATCAGGGTGATTGACACCAAGAAAGAGAACGGCGTGAGTGTTCACTTGCTTGAGCGCATCCCGAACAATCCCGAAGCGGAGTTCATGGCTTGTGTGGACGTGGAGCGTCGCCGTGCTATCGAGGCAAACCACAGTTGTACGCACCTCCTCGACCAAGCCCTCAAGGAGGTTCTCGGCGACCATGTAGAGCAGAAAGGCTCGCTTGTGACGCCCGACTACCTGCGTTTCGACTTCTCGCACTTCGAGAAGGTAACGCCCGAGCAGCTGCGCGAGGTGGAGCACATCGTGAATGAGCGCATCCGTCAGAACCTGCCTCTGCAGGAATACAGGGACGTTCCCATCGACGAGGCAAAGCAGTTGGGTGCCATTGCTCTCTTTGGTGAGAAGTATGGCGACAAGGTTCGCGTCATCCAGTTCGGCACGAGTGTAGAGTTCTGCGGCGGTTGTCATGCAAGCAGTACGGGCTGCATCGGCATGGTTCGCATCGTGTCGGAAAGCAGCATAGCCGCAGGTGTGCGTCGCATCGAGGCGATTACCGGCAAGGCAGTAGAAGAGCAGATGGACAAGTTGCAGGACATGATAACGGGTCTCAGGGCGCTCTTCAACAATGCTCCTGACTTGGTTGGAACCATCCAGAAGGCAATCAGCGACAATGCTGACCTCAAGAAGCAAGTGGAAGACGTCATGCATGAGAGGGCTGCCGACCTCAAGAAGAGGATGCTTTCCGAGCAGAAGGAGGTGAACGGCTTCAAGGTGATGAAGGCTATCACGCCGCTTGGAGCCGAGTATGTCAAGGATATTGCCTTCCAGCTTCGTGCAGAAGTGGAGAACAGCATCGTGGTGATTGGCTCCGTTGCTGGCGGCAAGCCTTTGCTCACGGCAGCAGCTTCGGACGGTGCCGTTGCTTCGGGCGTGAACATTGGCAAGAACATTCGCGAGGCTGCCCAGCTGATGCAGGGCGGCGGTGGCGGTCAGCCTCACTTCGCTACTGCGGGTGGCAAGAACCCCGAAGGCATACATGCTGCCGTGCAGAGACTCATCGAGCTCCTCACGATGTAAGGAACCGAAGCTTATATTATATATAATGTAGGAGTGCGACGTGTCGTGCTCCTATTTTTTTTGTGCCGGAGAATCTGACGGGTCGGGCGTGGCTGCCAAACGCGGCACGTGATGTTTTCATTTTACCCACGTGATATTTTAATTATTCCACGTGATAAATCAATTTTACCCACGTGATATTTCAAATATTACACGTGATAATTTCATTTTACCCGTGTGATGTTTTCCGGCCAGGCACGAAAAAAGCCGTCCTCTGTCTGCGGACGGCTTGTGACGGGGCACTGGGCGTGTGGCTTCTGAGCCCGCCGGGTGCTTAGTATCTGAAGGTCAGGTAAACCCTGAATCCTGCCAGTTTCGTGTTAATCTTCTCTACGTCTTCGATGTCCACAAGAAAGGCTTCGAATGGTTCGTACTTGCTCTTTCCGAAACGTGCCTCGAAGCCCACGCCGATGACCTTGTAGGAAACGGAGCCTCCGCCCACGAACCTCGTGGCATAGCCCAGGTTGTAGTTGTCGTTGGCGGCAGAATAGAGGGCTGAGAATGTGGGGGCATAACGGAAGTAGCCGCAGATGTTCAGTCCGTTCACCGGTGTAAACGTCACGGACGGGCCGACATGTATTGCTGCCTCAGCATGGTGGAAAGTCTCTTTTTCCTCATAGTCGACTTTGTAGTTGGCGTAGGTGAGGTCGAACCATGTTGCGTCGATGCCAAAACGGATGAACTTCAGGAGCGGCTTCTTGTGCAGGTAGAATGTCTTGCCAATCGTGAAGTGAGCGCCCCAGTCGCTCTTCAGCTGCGGGAAGTAGTCCTGGTTCAGTTTCGATTCAGCATAGCCGATGTTGACATAATTGCTGCGTACTCTGGCTGGTTTGCTTTCCTCTTCTTGCGAGAAAGCCGTCATGCAAACACAAAGCATGACAAGGAGAAAACCGATTTTCTTCATAGAATGAATGTTTTAGATGTGTGTAGTAATGTTAGATATCGTCGAGCATGATGAACGGTGCCCAGAAGTGCGGGTCGTTGTGCTCAGCGCGGACAGCGGCCTGAGCCTGTCGGAACGCCTCGTGTCGGGAGAGTCCGCCGAGCAGACCCTCGTAGAAGGTGGTCATCATCAGCCTCGTCGCCGAGTCGTCGACGCTCCAAAGACTCATGACGAGGGTGTGTGCGCCAGCCTTCTTGAAACCTCGCTGTACGCCGAAGACGCCGTCCTCCTGCAGCGTGCCGGTGCCCGTCTGGCAAGCCGAGAGCACGGTAAGTTGCAGGTTCTGCAGGTTGAGCTGGGCAATCTCCTGTGCGTAGAGAATGCCGTCGTCCAGGTCCATCGGGAAGTTCTTGCGGTGAAGCAGGTAGTAGTTGCAGCCGGCGAAGAGCAGTCCGGAGTTGCTGAGCGGGTCTTTATATGAGGTGGTAGAGGAGATGTTGGGATTGAAGAATCCGTGTGTGGCAATGTGCAAGAGCGAGACATTGCTGCCGCTGAGCTCCTTGAAGGAGCCCTCGGTGCCGTAGGCGGCATAGCGTTTGGGGCTCATTCCCGCTTTCCTCAGCAGGCGCTCGATGGCTTGGGCCTCCTCGCTCGCACCTTTCAGCAGGCCGAACTGGACGTCTTGCGTCGTCATGCCCACCACGGCCAGCGAGTCCGCACTGCGCTGCTCTGCCACGGCAAGCATGTCGTTGGGCTCTTCCTCCTCTTCTTCCTCCTCCTCAGCATAGGTGTCGTATGGCTCCGGCTTGCCTTTCGGGTAAGCGCTCATCTCGGGAAGAGTCATCGTATAACCCAGTCCGCCATAAACCACGGCTTCGCCGTCGCCAAACGCAGAAGAGGTCTTGCTGCGCTGTGCCAGCATCTTGGTGGACGAAAGGCGATAGACATTGAGCGTGTCGGAGATGCGCGTACCGTTTTCATTCATGGGCATGTACTCGATGCCCCACTGGTAGAAGGCCCCCGTGGGAGCAAAATAGATGTGAGTCGCCCCGGCAAGTTCGTCCATCAGCTCTTTCTTCCATACAAGCTTTCCGAGCCTGCTGTCATTGTATATCCTGTTCTGCATGGCCGGGTCGCTGAGCAACTGGGTGATCGAGGTGCCTGCCGGATAGCCGAGCTTCTCGATGTCACTGCTCCAGAAAAGGTTGCAAGCATGCGGCGCATCCCATTCCGGACGCAGGACAAGGGCAAGGTAACGGCAGTCGGGCTGCCCGTTGTGGACGATTCCCTTTGCCTCGAGGAACTCAATAGCCGCTTCGCCAGGCTGCATCGCACGGCGTACGGAATCCGACGTCAGCTTGAGGTTCTGCGTGAAGTCGCCGTATTCCTTGCATTTGTAGACCACGTCGCGTTCCAGCTTCTCGATGTCCAGCTTCAGGTCCTTGATGCGGTTTTTGCTGTCGTCGGAGTTCGACTCAGTCTCATAGCAACGCTGCAGCTCCTTGTGCTTGTCGCGAAGCAACTCGTATTTGTCTTGTATCTCTTTATCCCCCGACTTGAGCAACAGCTGGCGGAAGTCAATCTCGCTGTTCAGCAGGATGCCTTTGGTGAACAACTGGGCATCGTAGATGTCCGTGAGCAACTGGGCAGGAACCTTCTCGGGATGAGTGGTGAGCGACGATGCCGCCTGGTAAAGGTAGCTTTGGCGCTGCCAGAAGAGCTCGCGCTCGGTAGTGTTCTGGAATGAGAAGTAGTTTCTCACGAGTTCCGTCTGCAGCTTGACAGCACTATGGTAATAGTATGCCACACTGTCCATCTGCTCAAGTTGGCTGTAATAGGCGGCAAGGTGGTAGAGCGGCATGACGTTCTCGCCATGCTCCATACCCAGTATTTGTGTCTTCAGGTCGAGTGCCTCGCGCGTCAGGCTGATGGCAGCCTTGAGGCTGTCGAGCCTGTATTGGTAGAGTCCGCGGTCGCAAAGGATGCTGGCATAGGCTGTGGACGTGGAAAGTCCCGACTTGTGAAGCAGCAGAAGTGCCTGTTTGCAAGCCTCGTCCGCCTCGTCGTAGTTTCTGTTTCTCTCCAGCAGTTTCGCCTTTTGGTGAAGTGCCAGAGCCTCTTCTTCAGAGTAGCCTTTCTTGTGGCTGAGGCTGCGTGAAAGCATGTTCAGGCTGTCGGCCAACTGGTACTGACGCAGGTAGGTGTAGTACTTGCTCTGTGCATTGTACATCAGCGCAAGCTCGCGCGATTCCCCACGCGACTGGTAAAGACGCAAGGCTCTGTTGCCCAGCTCGGCCGCCGCAGCATAGTTGCCAATCTTCGCCTGGTTTTGTGCTTGCTTGGCAAGGGAGTTGGCATCGGTATCCGTGCCAGTGTCTGCATTCTTAAAGAGCTTGTCCTTCTCTTCCGTGATGCTCGCCACCATGTCTGGCCTGTTGAGCTTGTCGTATGTGGCAATCAGCTGCTGATAGAGCTCAAGCAATGTCGAGCCTTTTCCCTCAGCCAGCAAAAGCAGAGGCTTTGCCTTCTCGTAGAAGGAAATGGCCTCCTGATAGTGCTGCAGGTGGAAGTGGAAGTCGGCCGTGTTCTTCAGGAGAACTGCATAACTGAGGTCGGAGAAGTAGTTCGCATCTTCGTAGATGCTTCTCGCATCATCTGCGTACTCCAAGGCTTGTGAATAGTCTCCAGTGACAGCCTCGGCAACCGACGCAGAGAGCAGGAAGTCGGCGTAAGCGATAGGTTCCTTCTCTGCAATCTTCTCCATCGTCTTCTTCAATTGCTTTACCAGCTTCTTTGCCTTGTCGAACTCGCCTTTGTTGTTGTGCGCCTTCATGATGTATGTGGCGGCATGTAGGTATTCCTTCGTGCCTTTGTCAGCATGTTCGAAGGCTTTCTGGTAACATTCGGCCTCAAGGTCTGCATCGCCTGGCTCCCCTCTGTCGTTATAGTAGTCAGCCAGCACGCAGAGGATGTAAGCATATTTGCTGAACTCTCTTATCTTAAAATATGATTCCGCTGCAGCCTGCAAGTCAATGAGCGGATCAAGTCCTTCCTCTTGAAGATAGGTGGCACGGTCGTAGTAGGAATCTCCGATGCGGTCCTCTTCTCGGGGAGTACGCTCGTCGAGCCTTGCTGCCAGGACTTGGTCCATGAGCTCCTTTGCCGTGGCATAGTCGCCCCTTGCCGCTGCGGAGTAAGCCTCTATATGCTTCGCCTCGGCATAGTATCGCCCGTAGCGATAACTGTCTTTGGTGCATAGAGCCAGGTACTTCTCGGCAAGTTTCTCTGCTTCTCGCTGCCGTCCTTTATTGACAATCTTAATAAGGTTCTCTCCCAAAACACGCATTTCGGGCGTTACCTCCTGTGCTGAAATGGGCAACAAGGGCAGCGATAGAAGTAAAAGAAAGACAAAGCGACGCATCTCTTATTATTTAGAGGTAACAGTGGTGTCAGGTTGTGCTTCGTTCTGACTATGGATGTCAACGAGCACTTCGTTCATGATTTTTGCATATTCTTCAGGAATCTTTATGCTCGGGTCGTTGAGTACTTCGTTGATATTGGTAACGTACTCGTCGAGCGAGTTGTTCCCCGTCTCAATTCCTCGGTAGATAGTAGCGCCTGCATCGTGATGCTGGCTGTTCGAGAAAAGCAGTGCGATGAGGCCGGCAAAGGTGACTTTCGTATAGCTTTCCTTGCTGCTGCCATCCAGGAACTTCACCAGCGTGTTCATGCCGGGCTCTTTAATCGTGAGCTCTCTCAAGTTGACGAAGTCGTAAATGACGAGCTTCCCACCCTTGGGAACGGTAATCATTGATTTGAGAGAAAGTGTGTCGCGAGGAGCAAGCTTACGCTTCTCTCCATTTTGGTGCAGGGTTATAGCCTTTTCACCGACTTCTTTGACGAGGAACTTGTACTTGCGTGGCCCTTGAGCAAAGGTGGTTGCTACGCATGCAAGCAGCAGGGTGAAAAGTAATGTGCGAAGATTCATGTGTCTCATAAAGTGCTATTCTTTATAATTATGTTTAATTAACTAGTCTTTTGTAGCATTAATGCTTCTTCATCGTAGCGTGTTTGATTGTGATGCATACGATGTCTTTTGCAGTGGTAGTCAGTGCCATCACAGAAAGTGTCGGCGTGAGGTCGAAGTTGATGTTCCACGTGACGAAGAACAGGAAAGCGATGAACATAAAGGCGCCCATCAGGAGGAAAATGACAATGGAGGTGATGAAGATGGTGCGCATGATGTCGGTCAACAACTTGTCATTCGTCATGCTGGCAGTCTTGTCCTTGTACGCAGTGATTAGGCAGACGCCCAAATATGAGAACAGGATCGTAAGTATCCAGAAGATAATTCCAGTGAAGTTGGTCTGATCCTTTTCCTCTATCATCGTCTTCAGCGCGTAGCAGAGAACCTCGATGCCGTGCATTTGCTTCAACGGCGTGTAGAGCATGTCGATACTCTCCTGTGCGCCGCCGAACATGACGACGTGGTCTCTGATGAGGTCTCCGTAGTGCTGGATGGAATCATAACTGATTGTGCGGAAGACCGTAGGCGTGTAGTCAATCTTGCGACTTTTTTGTTCAATTGGTGGCTCCTCCTGAATGATTCTCATCATTTGCGTGATGACGGAGGAATACGTCTTGTCGCCCATTGTCAGATAGAGTGGTATGTCGCGTGTCATTTGATGGTCCACGTTGACAAAGCCTTCGGTGAGTTCCATCTTTTTTGCAAAGAAGGAGTGTGACTGCTGTGTGTATTCGTTCCGTTCTTCTTCGTAGTCCATCATTCTGAAGGAGAACACGGCATTCCTCATTTTGCGTGCCACTTCCTGGAGATGCTCGTCGCCTTCTTTATCCATGGGGCGCTCGAAGATAACGTCCACGTCGATGGCGGAAGGTCCGAGGGAGTCGATTTCCTCGAGCACAGAGGCGATGTCATCTCTGTCGTGCAGACGTGTAATGTCCACAATGACAATATTATCGCTGGTGTCGCGCGGTGCTGAAAGCATCATCTGATAGAAGAGGTCTGTGGTAGAGAAGCCTTTCAGTCCTCTGGCTATCGGGTTGAAGACATCTGCATGGAATGTGACGTAGCGCAGCATCCCGATGAGCAAGAATGCTACAATCATGATAGCTATCTCCCGAGGCCGGAAGATAACTTTCATGATTCTGTAGAAAATGTTTTTACGTCGTTGCGTCATATCCAAAGTAGAGAGTGATGTTACTTCTTGGCCTCTTTGACGGTCTCAGTTCCGTCAGCAACCACGATGGTGACGCGGTTCTTGTCATTGTCTGTGGGGAACGGCTGGATGGTGTCGCCCTTTGAGGTGGTCGTGATGCGGCTTGCGTTGACACCCTTCTTGACGAGTTCCTTTGTGACGATATCGGCACGCTGCTTAGCATAGCGAGCATTGGATTCTGCTGTGCCGGTTCCCTTGTCGGCATAACCTGTGACAGTGACTTTTGCTTCGGGGTGCTTCTTGAGCCATGTTACGACTTCTGTCAACTTAGTCTTTTCTGTAGCAGACACTTCTGTCTCGCGCAGGCCGAAGAAGATGTTGCGTGTGATGTTGACTGGCTTTTCAACTGTGATGCTGTCGGGAACTGTCACGACGGGAGTGTCGTCGACCTTGGCAATGGGGTCGTTGACTTCCTTAGTGAGATCCACGAGTGACGGGTCGATGTCATCTTTGTGCTCGTTGCGGTTCTTGCGGAAGCGATGCCAGATGTCGTAGTCATCCACGGTGCTGTTCTTTCTCAGGGGTATTCTGTAGGTTACGCCGACCTGTGCCGTGAACTGCCAATCATCGTCGCCACAGACTTTGCTATTGAAGCGATCACTCAGGCTATTAGCGTCGAGTTCGAGGTTGACGCTCCAGTTGCGGGCAACCCTGACGTCGAACATGCCACCGACACGGAAGTTGTGACTGAGGCGGGACTTGCTGTTGGAAGCCGTCACGTATTGTGCCAACTCGGGGAACTCGTCGCTGTCATTGCCCCAGGCATAGTTCAGGCCGATACCTCCGATGAGGTAGAAGTTCCAGGGACGATAGTTGTTCTTGGAGAAGAGGTTGATGATGTTGACCATCGCATCGAGGTCGGTCGTGATGTATTTGTACTTGAATTTTGTATCTATGCTGGTCTCGTTGTCACGCACGCCGCTTTTATTCCAGAAACCATTCATGTGAATGCGTGCACCGATGACGGGTGTGAAGTGCACACCGACGCTGGCGCTGGCGGTTGGGGTGAACAGTTTCCAGTTGTTGTAGTAGTGTGTTCCGGTCTCCTGAACGCCGCCTTGCAGGCCGACGAAGAGTTGAGGATAGCCTACATAGTTCTCAGGTGTTTCCTGTGCGAATGCAGAGAAAGAGGTTGTCAGCAGTGCTGCTGCGAGCAATGCCTTCAGTCGTGTTTGAATACGTGTCTTCATTGTTTTGATGTTTATTTAGTTTATAGTTATTTGTTCTGCCTATCTGTTCTTGTACATTTCTTCGTAGTACTTCTCGTAGTCGCCGCTGGTGATGTTGTCCATCCAAGCCTCGTTCTCGAGATACCACTTGACGGTCTTCTCGATGCCCTCCTCGAACTGAAGCGACGGTTCCCATCCCAGTTCCTTCTGCAGCTTGGTGGAGTCGATGGCATAGCGGGCATCGTGACCAAGTCTGTCTGTGACGAATGTGATGAGGTCCATGTCTGCTCCTTCTGGGCGACCGAGGAAACGGTCAACTGTTTTGATGACTGTCTTGATGATGTCGATGTTCTTCCATTCGTTGAAGCCGCCGATGTTGTATGTCTCGGCGATAGTTCCGCGATGGAAGATTGTGTCGATGGCCCGAGCGTGGTCTTCGACGTAGAGCCAGTCGCGCACATTCTCGCCCTTACCATAAACGGGAAGTGGTTTGCGATGGCGTATGTTGTTGATGAAGAGAGGTATCAGTTTCTCGGGGAACTGGTAAGGTCCGTAGTTGTTGGAGCAGTTTGTGACGATGGTCGGCATGCCGTACGTGTCGTGGAAAGCGCGGACGAAGTGGTCGCTGGAGGCTTTCGAAGCGGAGTACGGGCTGTGGGGCTGGTACTTTGTCGTCTCGTAAAAGAAGTCTTTGCCATATGCCAAGTGATGTTCAGAACTGCTGGCTGTCGTGGTGAAAGGGGGTTTGATGCCTTCCGGGTTGGTCATTTCCAGAGCGCCGTACACCTCGTCGGTCGAGATGTGATAGAAGCGTTTGCCCTCGTACCTCTCTGGCAGGCTTTCCCAATAGAGCTTGGCGGCCTGCAGCAGGGAGAGTGTTCCCATGACGTTTGTACGGGCGAAGGTGAACGGGTCCTTTATGGAGCGATCCACGTGGCTTTCTGCTGCGAGGTGGATGATGCCGTCTATCTTCTCGTCCTGCATCAGCTTGTAGAAGGCGTCGAAGTCGCAGATGTCCATCTTGACGAACTTATAGTTGGGCTTGTCCTCGATGTCTTTGAGGTTCGCGAGGTTGCCCGCGTAGGTCAACTTGTCGAGGTTGATAATGTTATACTCAGGGTACTTGTTGACGAAGAGGCGCACGACGTGGCTGCCGATAAAGCCCGCTCCGCCTGTGATGACAATGTTTAAACCCATAATTTCCTATTTTAATGTGACTGATTGATTATCTTTTTTGACCACGAATTGCTCGAATTGCTCGAATTTTCCTTTGCCATTATTCGAGGGCGTAGCCTATTCGTGTAATTTGCGTAATTCGTGGTTTCATATATTTCTTTATAGTGTAAGTGTTCTCGTCTATCGATATGTGAAAGGGCTTTCAAAGTCCTTGAGGTTTACATGCTTCGTGTCTTTTTCGCTCAGGATGGCCTTCTCTGTGGGGATTCGCCAGTCGATGCCGAGGCTTTGGTCTGTGATGGCGATGCCGCCGTCTGCCTCGGGGTGGTAGAACTCGTCGCATTTATACTGGAAGACGGCTGTTTCGCTCAGTACGGCAAAGCCGTGGGCGAAGCCTTTCGGGATGAAGAACTGGCGGTGATTCTCTTCGGTGAGTTCGACGGCGACGTGCTGTCCGTAGGTGGGCGACCCTTTGCGGAGGTCGACGGCTACGTCGAGGACGGCTCCCCTGACGCAGCGCACCAGTTTGCTTTGCGTGAAGGGCGGGCGCTGGAAGTGCAGTCCGCGCATCACGCCATACTGCGACATGCTTTCGTTGTCCTGCACGAAACGGATGGGGCCTACTTTCTCCTCGAATTCCCTCTGCGAGAATGATTCGAAGAAATACCCGCGAGCATCCTTGAAGATGCGGGGCTCTATGATGATTACGCCTTCGATGGCGGTCTTGATTACTTCCATTGTTTGTCTTTTTCGTTATGACGAGGCATTCTTTTTGATGTTCTTGATGCAGGTTTCCAGCGAATCGACCCAATACGGCACGTCGACGCCGAAGGTTTCTCTGATGCTGCGTTTGTCGAGGACGGAGTAGGCGGGGCGCTTCACGGGACTTGGGTATTCCGAGGAATAGCAGGGTCGGATGTCGCAGCCTCTGTGTCCGGCGATGCGCGCAATCATCTGTGTGAAGTCGTACCACGAGCAGACGCCTTCGTTGGAGAAGTGGTAGATGCCTTGCACGGGCTTTTGGAGGATGACCTGTATCGCTTTTGCGAGGTCGAGGGCATACGTCGGGGTGCCGCACTGGTCGAAGACCACGTTGAGTTGCGGCTTGGTGGCGGTGAGGTTGAGCATCGTCTTGCAGAAGTTCTTCCCGTATTCGCTATAGAGCCACGCCGTGCGGATGATGACGAAGCCCCCTCCTTCTCCCCCCTTGGGGGAGTGTCCAAGCTGTCCACCTCCAACTTCTCGAGAGCACTCCCCCAAAGGGGGAGCGGGGAGGGGGCTGTATACTTTCATTATCCTTTCCTCGCCCTGCTTCTTCGTTTCGCCGTAGACGCCGGTCGGCGTGCCCTGCTGTTCGGGCTGACATGGCGTGTTGTAAGGCTCTTTGCCGAAGACGTAGTCGGTCGATATCTGCACGAGCCAGCCGCCTACTTCCTTCATCGCCTTTGCCAGGTTCTCGGGAGCCGTCGCGTTTAGCTTCTCGACGAGAGCATGGTTCTCGGGTGCCTCGGCTGCATCGACGTTAGTCCACGCCGCACAATTCACGATGGCGCGGATGTCGTTCTCCCTGACCATCGCGCGGATGGCGTCGAGGTTGGTGATGTCGAGAAACGTGGTCTCCACGCCCTCTTGCTTGGTGACGTCGGTGAAGATGTATCGGTCTGCCGAGTCTTTAGCCACGATGCGCATCTCATTGCCCAACTGACCGTTTGCTCCTGTGACGAGTATGTTCATTTTTCCTAAAATACCATATTCCGTGCACAAAAATAGTAAAAAAATGTGAACATTCTGCTAAATGTGCCGTTTTTTTTGCCTAAAACGTGTAAAAAAGGCAGTTTCAGCGGCAAATGCGGCCCGGTTCGCCGGAAATCCAGACCGGGCGATTTTCCCGCTCACGGAAGATGCGTTTTCAAGCGTCGCGTGCCATGATGAAAATCGTCACGTGGGATAATTTGAATTTTAACGTGGGTAAATTGAAATTATCACGTGTTAAAAATAAAATATTACGTGGGTAAAATTCAATTATCCCACGTGATGTTTTTCGACGCCCCCTGTCGCGTCATGCATCGGAGAGTGCCGAGTCGGGCCAGTTGACGAGATAGACCTGCTGCGTTGCCCTGGTGATGGCGGTGTAGAGCCAGCGGAAGTAGTCGGGCGAGAGCATCTCCTCGGTGATGTAACCCTGGTCGATATAGACGTGCTCCCACTGTCCGCCTTGTGCCTTATGGCAGGTCACGGCATAGGCATACTTGATTTGCAGGGCGTTGTAGTAGGGGTCCTGGCGCAACCTCTTCATGCGGTCTCGCCGGTTTGTCAGTTCGGGATAGTCCTCCCAGACGCCGTTGAAGAGCGCTTCCTGCTGCTGCCGTGTCAGGGCAGGCGCTTCGCTCTGCAGGGTGTCGAGCAGGATGGTGACGTCCATCTCCGTGTTGTCGTAGTCGGGGAACTGCAGTGTGGCATCGGCGAAGCGGAAGCCGTAGAAACTTCTCTCGTTTCGAAGCCTGCGGACCACCGCGACGTCGCCGTTCGCGATGAAAGAAAACGCAGCCCCCTTTAGGGGGAGTTCTTGGTCGCCCCCTGCTGAATTGGGACTCCCCCTAAAGGGGGTTGGGGGGGCTGTCCAATAGTAATTGTTCTTCGCCACCATCACCATGTCGCCACTCGAGAGTTCCTCCTCCATGTCGAGGATGCGGCTCCTTATACCATTATTAAATATGTTCGCACGCTTGTTGCTTCGGGTCACGACTATCGTTCCGTCGGTGCCGTATTCACGGTAGCTCTGCTCGAGCGCCTCGATGAGTTCGTCGCCGGGAAGCGCTTTGACGTCGGGAAACGTCTTGCCCCTGAGCTTCGGGAACTCGAACATCTCGTCGTTCTGGATGAGGCTGCGGAGCATCGTGGCGTTCCAGAGGATGCCCGACTCCTCAAGCTGGCGGACAACTTGGGTCAACTGGAGCTCCGTCACCTCCATTCCGTAGCCCTCGAGCATCGTGCGGCTTAGGGCCGGACTCTCTTCCTCGCCGACCGGCGGAAGCTGCGCCGTATCGCCCACCAGCACGAGCCGGCAACCCTCGCAGGAATAGACATAGTGCATCAAGTCGTCGAGCAAACGCCCACTGCCAAAGACGGTATTGTCGTGGGCATCATTCGCAATCATCGACGCCTCGTCCACAATGAACAAAGTATCCTGCCGAAGGTTGACGTCGTTCTGGAAGACATCCATGTCCGTAATGGATTTCTGTCGGTAAATCTTCCTGTGAATAGTGTAAGCGGGCACGCCCGCGTAGGACGACAACACCTTGGCTGCCCGCCCAGTAGGGGCAAGCAGCATGACCCTCTGCTGCAGCTGTCCCAGCGTACGAACCAAGGCTGCAAGCAAGGAAGTTTTGCCCGTGCCGGCATACCCCTTGAGGAGGAAAACCGCATCACGCTCTCTTGAAAGCAAGAAGTCGGCAAGCAAAAATATCGCTTTTTCCTGCTCTTTCGTCGGTTTATGCTCAAAATTCTCCCTGATTAGGGCACCTAAATCGTCACTTATTGCCATTCTTTTATAAAAAAAAGACCTTTTTCGTGGTTATGTGAATAATTCTTTTTACTTTTGCGATGCGAATTTACAAAATAAATTACATATATCGTATGAAAAAGGTAATAAATCTTATTTTAGGTATCTGCGTCGTCGGTTTGCTCTTCATCTGCTGGCGTAGCATCAAGGATACCGAGGACTTCGACGCAACAGTCGCAGCCAGAGAGAATGTCGTAAAGGCGCGTCTTATGGAGATTCGCAGTGCAGAGGAGGCTTACAAGGCACAGCACGACGGTGTCTATTGCGCGGATTGGTCGGAACTCATCAAGTTCGTGAAGGAAGGCAAACTGCCCGTCGTCATGAAGCAAGGCGTGCTTACCGAAGACCAGATGAACAAGGGTCTGACAGAAAGCAAAGCAGCCGCCATCGTCAACAGCGGCGATGCAGCAGCAATTGCCGCTAATGGACTGCAGCGCTTCCGCCGCGACACCATCTGGGTCTCGCTGCAAGACTCGCTCTACAACTACGAGGGCTTCGTGGCCGACTCAATGCGCTACATCCCATTCTCCGAGGGTGACACCTTCGAAATCATCGCTTGTCCTAACACCACACGCTCCGGCACCATCATCCAGGTCATGGAGTGTAATGCCCCGGACAGCAGCTTCCTTAAAGGCATGGGCAAGGCCGGCAACCGTCTCATCTACAATCGTGCAGAAGAGGCTAATGCCAAGGGTGCCTATGCTGGCCTGAAGATCGGTGACGCGGGCAACAACTGGAACAACAATGCCGGCAACTGGGAGTAATTCCTTCACAAGTTATAGATTATCCATCCGCTCGTGTGCGGATGGATTTTCTTTTTCTGTGCTCAACGTCCTCGACGGTTCCGTTGTGCAGACCGACCGGTTTCCCGTCTTCGAACGGGCAGCCGCGACCGACGTCCTGAGGCAGGCTTTGCGCAAACCATACCTGATGGATTATCGCTTCCAGAGTGCAGAACTCGTTGTCGAAGGCCCCGCCACCATCGTTCCTCTCGAGCACTTCAACAAGAGCGACATGCTTGCCATCTATCGCCTCTGCTTCCCCGGTCACCAGGCAAGCGTGGCAGACATGCAATATCAGATACTCTCGTCGCTCGAAGCCGTGATGATATTCAGCCTCGACAGCGATATCCTCCGCATCGTGCAGGAGTGTTATCCAGACGTCAGGGTATGCTGTGCCGATGCCCAGCAACTGGAGCAATTTGCCGCTCAGCAAGAGAAACGACCTGCCCCAGAAGATGTGGAACAACGAAACATCTATGTTCGTTTCGACGAGCAGCGTTTCTTCATCGCCGTCTTCCGTCGGGACAAGTTGCAGTATGCAGCGTCGCAAGATGCGGCAAACGACAACGACCGTGCCTTCTTGCTGCTCGGCATTTGGAAAGCCCTCGAGCTGCATCCGCAAAAGGACGCTCTTCATCTTGAAGGCACAACGAAGGACTTGAAGAAAACATTAGCGGAGTACATCCTTAATATCGATTAGTTGTGTTCCTCCCCCAGGGGGAGTTAGAGAGGGCTATGAGAATCATCACAGGTAAATACAAAGGCAGACACTTCGATGTGCCGCGCAGCTTCTCGGCACGCCCGACAACGGACTTCGCGAAGGAAAACCTCTTCAACGTCCTGCAGGCTTATATCGACTTTAGCGAAGCACCGACAGCCCTCGACCTCTTCTCCGGCACGGGCAGCATCACGCTCGAGCTCGTCAGCCGGGGTTGTGGGCGCGTCATCAGCATTGAACTCGATGTGCGCCACCACCGCCTCATCAAGCAGTTCCTCGACAAGTTGCAGGACACCGCGGCGTTGCCCGTCCGGGGAGACGTCTTCCAGTATCTTGCAAAGTGTCGCGAACAGTTTGACTTCATCTTTGCCGACCCGCCGTACGCCTTGCCGCAGCTGCCCGAACTGCCCGACATCATCCTCAGCCGCAACTTGTTGAAGGAGGACGGTCTTTTCGTCCTCGAGCACGGCAAGACAAACGACTTCTCTCAGCATCCGCGCTTCGTCGAGCACCGCAGCTACGGAAGCGTCAACTTCTCCTTCTTCCAGTAACGCCTCTTGCGCAGACGTAACTTCCTGTAGCCTCTCCCTTACGCGTACGTGCGCATTATAATATATAATGTATAAAAGTAAAGCGCACCCTACATGCAGTAGAGTGCGCCTTGCGGTTTCAATGGGGAGTGAGTTACAGCAGCTTCTTGATTTTGTCGGCTGGAATCTCAACCTCAGGCTTTAGGCCGGGCCAGCAGTTGTCGTCTTCCTCAGAGTTGCGAAGGCCCATGCCGTCGCCCGTCGGTGTCACCTCGCGGAAGATGCCTTCCACGACGTAGTACTTGCCGCCTTTCTCGTAGAAGGTCTTGAAGCGGACTTCCTTTGCTGCGGAGTAGGTGTCTTTGTAACCGGGTATAGCCGAGGGAGCTACGCCGTTCCAGCCGTCGGTGGTTGAGATGGTGGCGAGAATCTTGTCTGGCTTCAGCGTTTCATTGATGTAGTCCTCCAGTTCGGGCTTGAACTTATCGAGGTGTTCCTTATAGGGATTTGCCTCTTTGAGGTCGTTGAGCAGGTAGTTCTCCTCGATGACGTGTTTCTTGTACATCTCGATTCTGTCGGGGCTTGCGTTGGTCCTTCCGTTCTCGTTGGGCGTAGCGGTGTTTGGGTCGTATACTTTGAATGACCTGCCGGTGTTGGCGTCGGTGTAGGTGTCGCCGACTTTGCTGCTGTTGCTGTTGGTGCCTACCACGGTGGACTCCACAACGCCCTTTGCTGCCTTCTTGGCTTTGTTCACCAGGCCGCCAAGCTGTGCTGAGGCGGTGGCGTTGACGCCGAGTGCGAATACTGATGCTATCAGCGTCCTCATCATCATTTGTCTTGTCTTCATTGCTGTGTAGTTTAAGTCGTTAATAAAAGTATCAGAACTTGCCCTCGATGAGTCGGGCAGGAATCTCGACGGGCATTTCCAGGCCTGGCCAGTAGGTCTTGTCCTCGTAGGAGCGTTCCAGCTTGTCGTCTTTGTCGATGACTTGCCTGAAGCCTCCCCTGATGACGTAGTACTTGCCGCCTTTCTCGTAGTAGGTTCTGAACTGCCGTTCCTCTGCTGCGTGATACTTCTCCTTCAGGCTGGCGTACCTCTCCTGTGCCAGTATCGAGAGCCATCCGATGTTGGCGCTGTAGGTGCCCAGTATCTTGTCGGGAGCCAGCTCCTGCTGTACCTTCTCGATGAAGAGCGGCTTGAGTTTCTCGATGACTTTGGGGTGGGAGTAGTCTTTGTCCTTCAGCTCGTTGAGGAAGTAGTCGTTGCGTTTGAACTCGCGCAGGTAGGAGGCATCGATTTCGGCCTGTTTCTCTTCATCGGTCTTTTCGTGGAATCCGGAGTACTCGAGGAAGGCCTTCTTCACCTGGTCGCGCAGCTTTATGAGCATGTCGGCGTCTTCCTGTGGGATGGGGACGTCGGACTTTCCCCCTGACTTCAGTGCGCTCTGTATTCCAAGGTCGAAGTCTCTGTTCAGCCTGTTCAGGGCAGACAGTGGCTCAGTCCATGAGAGGCTCACATCCTCCTTCAGGCCTTTCATGACGCGTATGGGCATTGCCAGGCTGTAATAGACGGCATTGTAGGCGTGCTTCAGGCAATAGTTGGTGTTTGTCGTGCCGAAGTCTTCTTCCGTCATATTGAAGTAGCGCATGGCGACCTGGCCTTCCGGTGTCGAGTCGAAGCCCAGGTACTTGCCCCAGCCGCCAGCCTTTTCCACCTGCTTCAGCTCCCAGGCATAGCTGCCTGGCGTGACGCCGCCGATTGTCTGGGAAGCCACCGCTGAGCCTGCTTGGGTCTGTACGACACCCTTGGCAGCCTTCTTGGCATTGTTTATCAGGCCACCAAGCTGGGCGTAGGCAGACATCTCTACGCCGAGGATGAGGGCTATCGCCGCCATCCATCTCTGGGGAATACGAATCGTTCTCATATATACATACTGTTTATAGGTTAAACATACTGCAAAGTTAGAGTTTTTTTTCGTTTGTGCCATCCGGGGACGCCTTTTTTTGAGCATGAGGGTGAAAAAAGCCGAAAATAAGGCCGCTTTTGTCATGTTTGGGTCGCAAAACACGGGAGCGAACGACGCCAGAAGGCGCAATTTGTTGGATAAACAGAGGGTGCACCTCTTCGCCGTGATTGACGAAGGGATGCACCCTCTTCTATTATGTGTATTTGAAAAGCTTTACAGCTTCGGGCCTGCAGCGACGAGTCAAGAGGACATCGTTGCTTGCGGCCTTATCAGCTCTTTTAGAGCTTCGGGCCTGCAGCGACGAGAGCCTTGCCTGCTTCGTTGCCTTCGTACTTCTTGAAGTTCTTGATGAAGCGTGCAGCGAGGTCCTTTGCCTTCTCTTCCCAGATGCTTGCCTCTGCGTAGGTGTCGCGAGGATCGAGGATGGCGGGGTTGACGTTGGGCAGTGCTGTGGGCACTTCGAAGTCGAAGTAAGGAATCTTCTTTGTCTCGGCCTTCAGGATGCTGCCGTCGAGGATAGCGTCGATGATGCCGCGAGTGTCGGGAATTGAGATGCGCTTGCCTGTGCCGTTCCAGCCTGTGTTGACGAGGTAAGCCTTAGCGCCGCTCTTCTCCATCTTCTTGACGAGTTCCTCAGCATACTTTGTGGGATGCAGTTCGAGGAATGCCTGGCCGAAGCAAGCGCTGAATGTGGGAGTGGGCTCTGTGATGCCGCGCTCTGTGCCTGCGAGCTTTGCTGTGAAGCCGGAGAGGAAGTAGTACTTTGTCTGCTCGGGCGTGAGGATGCTGACGGGAGGCAGTACGCCGAATGCGTCGGCGCTGAGGAAGATGACGTTCTTTGCGTCGGGTCCTGCGCTCTTGCCATTCACCTTCTTTGCAATCTTCTCGATGTGTTCGATGGGATAGCTGACGCGGGTGTTCTCGGTGACGCTCTTGTCGGCGAAGTCGATTTTGCCGTTTGCATCAACTGTTACGTTCTCGAGGAGTGCGTTGCGCTTGATGGCGCCGTAGATGTCGGGCTCGTTCTCCTTGGAGAGGTTGATGACCTTAGCGTAGCAACCACCCTCGAGGTTGAAGACGCCCTCGTCGTCCCAACCGTGTTCGTCGTCACCAATGAGGAGACGCTTCGGGTCGGTGGAGAGTGTGGTCTTGCCTGTGCCGCTCAGTCCGAAGAAGATGGCTGTGTTCTTGCCCTGCATGTCGGTGTTGGCGGAGCAGTGCATGCTGGCGATGCCGTCGAGGGGGAGGTAGTAGTTCTGCATGGAGAACATGCCCTTCTTCATCTCGCCGCCGTACCATGTATTGATGATGCACTGTTCGCGGCTGGTAACGTTGAATGCTACGCAGGTCTCGCTGTTGAGGCCGAGCTCCTTGTAGTTTTCCACCTTTGCCTTGCTTGCGTTGTAGATGACGAAGTTTGGCTCGAACTTCTCCAGCTCTTCAGCTGTGGGCTGGATGAACATGTTCTTTACGAAGTGTGCCTGCCATGCTACCTCTACGATGAAGCGAACGGCCAGACGTGTGCCTTCGTTGGCGCCGCAGAAAGCGTCGACCACGTACAGGTTCTTGTTGCAAAGTTCCTTCACGGCAAGTTCCTTTACCTTTGCCCACACCTCTTCGCTCATGGGATGATTGTCGTTCTTGTACTCTTCGGAGGTCCACCAAACGGTGTCCTTCGACTTTTGATCCATCACGATGTACTTGTCCTTAGGGCTGCGGCCGGTGTAGATGCCAGTCATTACGTTGACTGCGTCGAGCTCTGTGTTCTGGCCTTTGTCGAAGCCGGTAAGTCCTGCCTTGGTCTCCTCCTCGAAGAGAAACTCGTAAGAAGGGTTGTGGGCGATCACGGTGCTGCCAGTGATGCCATACTTTGTCAAGTCTAATGTTGCCATTGTTTTGATGTTGGGTTTATAGTTATACTTATTTGATTTTGTCTCTTAAGCGGGTGCAAAGGTACGAAATAAAGTTGAAAGTTTAGAGTTTAGAGTTTAAAGTTTTTCTTTTGAATGCTTTTTTGCAAAGCAAACTTTACATTTAGACACAAAAATCTGCTGCTTGGGGTTCGGGTTCTCTAATCTTTTTTGTATCTTTGCAGGCAGCAACATCAAAACAATCGACCATGAAAGTAGTCAACATGAGCAAGACGCCGAGCGTCATCAATCAGTATGTGAGTGAACTTCGCGATGCCCAAATTCAGCAGGACCGCATGCGTTTCCGCCGCAACCTGGAGCGCATAGGGGAAATGATGGCGTTCGAGATAAGCAAGGACCTCAGTTATAAGGAGACGACGGTGCGGACGCCGTTGGCCGAGTGCAAGTGTCAGCGCCTCTCGGAGGATATTGTGCTGGCCACCATATTCCGTGCCGGACTGCCCCTCCATCAGGGTTTCCTCAATGTCTTCGACAGGGCGGAGAATGGTTTCGTGAGTGCCTTCCGCTACTATAAGGACAAGGAATGCAGCAAGGTAGGCGTGAATGTGGAGTACATGGCATCGCCCGACTTGACCGGCAAGACGCTCATCATCGTCGATCCTATGCTGGCAAAGGGTTACAGCTTGGAGCTTGGGCTGGTTGCTTTCCTCAAGAACGGAAGGCCTCGTCGCGTTATCCTGGTGAGCGTCATTGCCAGCGAGGAAGGCGTCGCGCACATAGAGCAGGGCTTCGGCGAGTACGAAGAAGTGGAGCTTTGGTGCGCTGCCATCGATCCCGTCCTCAATGAGCACAGCTACATCGTGCCGGGTCTTGGCGACGCGGGCGACTTGGCATTCGGCGACAAACTGTGATGCGAAACCCGTCGCTCCGTGGGGCGACAGGAAACACGGCACGTGATGTTTTCAATTTACCCACGTGATAAATTGATTTTACCCACGTGATATTTGAAATATTACACGTGATAATTTGATTTATCCCACGTGATGTTTTCAGTCGTCGCACGCTGTGTCTCTTCGTGCGACGCTGAGCCTGGTGTTCTCCCTCGGGAAAAGTGTGTGAATCAGGGCAGCAGTTCCTTGATGAGATGCTTGGCCTTTCCCCATTTGTCCATGACGAAAAGCATGTAGCGGACGTCCACTCCGATGCATCGCTGCAGGTTGCTGTCGAACGAGATGTCGCCCGACATGGCATCCCAGTTGCCGTCGAACGCCAGTCCCAACAGCTCGCCCTTGCCGTTGAACATCGGCGAGCCTGAGTTTCCGCCGGTAATGTCGTTGTTGGAGAGGAAGCAGAGATGCATGTCACCGGTCGTCTGGTCGGCATATCTCCCCCAGTCGCCTTTCTGCATCAGGCCGACGATGTCGTCCTCCAGCCTGTAGTCCTCTATCTCCGCTTGCTGGGCCGCCTTGTCGAGCAGGCTCTGAGCATTGGTGTAGTACTGATGGTGGATGCCTCCTGCCGTGTAGTCCTGAATGTAGCCGTACGAGAGTCGCATGGTGAAATTGGCGTCGCTGTAGTGCGGCGTCTCCTGGTCCATCTCCAGCAGCGCCTGCGTCAGCATGTGCTCGCCATAGTCGATGGTGGTCGACGCCTCCCGGCTTCGTCCGCTAATCTCTTGCATCATGGTTGGGATGTCGTCGGCATAGAGCAGGCCGGGATCCGTGTCGCGAAGGGTGCTGTCGGCAAGCAACTTGTCCACGCCGCCGAGGCTCGTGCAGATGGTTTTCGAGAAGACGTCGTGGGCGTAGGCTGCCTCGTCGCCTCCGTAGATGCTGTCGATGGTGTGGTAGCACTCGGGCCAGTACTTCTTGTCGGGCACCTGCTCGCGGTAGTTCTTCAGCAGCGCCGCCATCGTAGCCTCGTCGAGCTTGGCATCGTAGTCCTTGAAGAAGGCCTCCATGCGGCTGCGCACCTGTGCTGCCTCCGTGCTGTCGGCGTCCTGAGGCATCGTGTTGAGCATGTTGGCGACGCGGTAGAGCTCGATGCCCCGCATGAATGTCTCGCGGAAGAAACCTGCCGCATAGACACCCTCGCGACGCTCCCCGTAGGCTCGCTCCAGGTCGCGGAACATGTCGCCGAAGCGGTTCCGGAGGTCTTCCCTGCCGTTGTACCACCCGCGTATCTTGTCCTCGAGGCGTTGCTTCTGCTCGATGACACCCAGGTCGGCGATGGCCTTGTTCATGCCAATGCTGTTCTTCCAGTAGTTGCTGCTGCCTGCCCACTTGCTCGCATACTTGATGCCCACGGCTCGGTCCGCGTCCATAAAGCGCTTCCACACTTCCTGCTTCTTGCCTCGAACCTGTATCGTGCTGACGTTTATCGCATTGACACGTTCGTCGATACCCCACGAACTCATGTACCTGCTGGTGCTGCCAGGGTATCCCACCGTCATGCAGAAGTCGCCGCTCCGGTAACCGTCCATCGCTATGAGAGCGTAGTTCTTCAGTCGCAGCGGCACGTTCTTCCTGTTGTAGTCGGCCGGCTCGCCATTCTTGTCGGCATAAATGCGGAAGACACTGAAGTCGCACGTCTGTCTGGGCCACATCCAGTTGTCTGTGTCGCCACCGAATTTGCCCATAGTTTCCGTGGCTGTGAAGACAAGACGAATGTCCTTGTAGACTTTGTAGAAACTGGCAAAGAACGCATTGTTCTCGTAGTAAGCCCTCACCATGCAGTCGAGGCCAGGATTCGCAGCCTGCAGTTCCTTCTCCACAGCCGTCATGATGCTGTCGGTGTACTGCTTGTCGAGTGCTGCCGTCGCCTCGTCGGGATGCTCTTCATATACTTTGTTGAGGGCTCGCATGACACGCCCCGTGCACTCTTCTGTCCTTTGAAGAAACCTCACGAAGAGTCCCTCGGCAGGTCGCTCCTCCTTGCGTGAGCGGGCCACGAAGCCGTTCTTCAGAATGTCGTCTTCAGGCGTCGAAAGGCTTTGAATAGCACCGTAACCGCAATGGTGATTCGTGAAGACGAGTCCGTCGGCACTGACCACGACCCCAGAGCAAAAGTCGCTGAAGTCGACGACGCAGTCCTTCAGGCTCGCGTGCTCAGTGCTGTAGAGCTGGTCTGGCGTGAGCTGCAGGCCGAGACTCTGCATGGCCTCTGCCGTCTTCGCGTCGATGCGGTTCAGCATCCACATGCCCTCATCGGCATGGGAAAGAGTGGTAAGCGCGCACAAGGCAGCGCAAAGGATTATCTTTTTCATTTTGACATTTACCATTTAACCATTCACCATTTGTTTCCTCTATAGTGAGGTAGCAGTTTCCTATTTGTTCTTCTTTGGCTTGCGCCTTGCCCAACCTTCTTCACTGAAGTCGGGAATCTCGCCTTTCAACTCGCTCTTCTTGGTCGGTTTATCTGGGTGGAGGAACTTCATCCAGTCCTCCTTCTTATAAGTTTTCTTGCCGCGAGGTGCCGTGTAGCCTCTCTCTTCGCGCGACGGACGCTTCCTCTCTGGCTTCTCTGTCGTGGCGAACTCTTTCTTTCTCTGAGCAGGCTTAGATGGTTTTCTTCCTTCCTCTTTGTGAGATGGAGTGGGGGATGAGGCTTCGGTCGCTACGTCGCAGACCACGCTCCTTCCCTTCACCGTCACACCATGCTTCAAGCCTTTCATCACGCGGCTCAGGTCGTCCTGTTTCACCTCGATGAACGAGAAGTTTTTCATTAGGTCTATCCTGCCGACGGCCACCTTGTCGCCTTGCACGTTCTTGTTGATGAGGCCGATGATTTCGCGGGCATACATGCCGTCTATCTTGCCCACGTTGAGGAACAGGCGCACGTAGCCTTCCGCTCCTCTCTGGCTTCCCCCGTGTGCGGAGGACTTCTTCCTCTCTCCTCTTGGCGCGTTGGCGGGGTTCTCTATCTCGGGTGCATTAGCGTAATACTGCAGGAAGCGTCCGAATTCGCGCGAAAGCACTCGCTTGATCAAGTCGTCCTTGTCGAGCCATTCCCATCGCTTCTGCACCTCGTCCATGAAGGGTGCTATCTCTTCTTCGTCGACTTCAATGCGCTCGATGTCGTCGATGACGTGATAGAGTTGCTTTGTGCAGATGTCGCGCGGCTCGGGCAGCGTGCCTTGCTCGAAGGTCTTCTGTATCTCCTTTTCGATTTGCTTTATCTTGCTTCGCTCGCGCATGCCGATGATGCAGATGCTCGTGCCTTTCTTGCCTGCGCGGCCTGTTCTGCCGGAGCGATGGGTGTAGTATTCCACGTCGTCGGGCATGCCGAAGTTGATGACGTGGGTCAGGTCGTCGACGTCCAAGCCTCGTGCTGCCACGTCGGTTGCCACGAGGAGCTGAATGCGATGGCGTCGGAACTTCTGCATCGTGAGCTCGCGCTGTTGCTGGGACAGCTCGCCGTGCAGCGCATCTGCATTGTATCCGTCGCGAATCAGGTTGTCCGCCACTTCTTGTGTCTCGAGTCGTGTTCGGCAGAAGATGATGGCGTAGATGCGGGGATAGTAGTCGACGACGCGCTTCAAGGCGAGGTATTTGTCGCGCGCATGTACCATATAATATATGTGGTTCACGTTCTCGGCGCCTTCGTTACGGCTGCCCACCTGTATCTGCTTGGCGTTGGAGAGATAATTCTGCGCGATGCGTTCTATCTCCTGACTCATCGTGGCGCTGAAGAGAAGTGTTCGGTGCTGGCTTGGAATGCCTTCGAGTATGCTGTCCAGCTCTTCCTGGAAGCCCATGGAGAGCATTTCGTCGGCTTCGTCGAGCACTACATATTGCACGTTCGACAGGTTTGCCGCGCCGCGATTCATCAGGTCGATGAGTCTGCCGGGCGTTGCCACGATGATGTCAGGGCCGTGCCTTAGGGCGCGTATCTGCGGCTCGATGTTCGTGCCGCCATAGACAGCCACGATTTCCGTCTCGGGCAAATACTTGCTGAAGCCTTCCAGATCGTCTGCTATCTGCAGGCAGAGTTCGCGCGTCGGGCTGAGGATGAGGATAGAAGCCCCCTCCTTGCTCCCCCTTTGGGAGAGTGTCACACTCTCCGTTGACTCTACCTCTGAAGCACTCCCCCAGGGGGGGAGCGGGGAGGTGGCCAGCTTCTGCAGCAGCGGCAACCCGTAGGCGGCCGTTTTTCCTGTGCCGGTCTGTGCCAGGGCGACCAGGTCGGTATCGTTGTTGAGCAGGTAGGGGATTACTTCTTCCTGCACAGGCATGGGGTGTTCATATCCCAGCTCTTCTATGGCTTGCAGGAGCGCTTGGGAGAGGCCCAGTTCGGTAAAGTTTTTCATATCGGCTGCAAAGGTACGAAAAAAAGTTTAGAGTTTGGAGTTTAGAGTTGAAAGTTTTTTCGTAACTTTGCCGAGCGATGAGGAAAGGATTGGTATTAGAAGGTGGAGGGATGCGTGGCTTGTTCACGGCTGGCGTGATGGATGTGATGATGGAGCATGGCATCCGTTTCGACGGCATTGTGGGCGTTTCGGCCGGTGCCACGTTTGGCTGCAATTACAAGTCGCATCAGCCGGGTCGCGTGCTTCGCTACAATCTCCGTTTCAAAGACGATTCTCGCTACATGAGCCTGCGTAGCCTGCTCCAGACGGGCGACCTCGTGGGGGCGGAGTTCAGCTATCACACGCTGCCGAAGGAGCTCGATGTCTTCGACTTCGATGCCTGCAACGCCGACCCTGCCGAGTTTCACGTGGTCTGCACCGATGTCATGACCGGCGAACCTGTGTATCATCGCATCGATTTCATGGACGATGACGGACTGGAATGGATTCGTGCGTCGGCCTCCATGCCGCTCGTCTCCAGGCCCGTCGGCATAGGTGGCCGGCTCATGCTCGACGGCGGCATCAGCGACTCCATACCCTTGCGCTACTTCCAGGGGCAGGGCTTCGGGCGAAACGTGGTCATCCTGACGCAACCCAAGGGCTTCTACAAGAAGCAGACAAGGCTGATGCCCCTGTTCCATCTCTTCATGAGAAAGTATCCCGCCATAGTGCAGGCGATGTCGCGACGCCACCTGATGTACAACGAGCAACTCTCCTACCTGGAGGAGCAGGAGCGGCAGGGCAGCATCCTCCTCATCTATCCTCAGGACACGCTCCCCATCGGGAGGACTGAGCAGAAGGAGGAGAAGATACGACGCGTCTATGAGATGGGCCGCGAGAAGGCAGAGGAGATGCTCGGCGAGATACAGGCCTTCGTCTGACCTCCTGTGTCGCGCCTGCCGACGCACCTGCCCGGGGCGGGTTTCGCAGCACGCCGAATCGGGATTTGCAGCGAGCTTCTCGGGGAGACTTGACAGGGTGCGCGACGTTTTGGCGCCCGCCAAAAGAATTCACGGCGCCCGCCAAAAGAAACCGTAGCGCCCGCCAAAAGAATCCGCGGCGCCCGCTACGAACCAGATTACAAACTGCAAGGAGTGAAGGCGAAATACGGACAGTTGCCTAAATTTTTCTGCATGGATGTGTGCAGAAACTAAATAAATTACTACCTTTGCCCCGATAAAACGACAATTCCGAGCGGGAACGAAACCTCTCGGAGCGTACAGCGAAACCAGAAAAAACTCGATATGAAGCACATTCAACTATTCTTGCTTGCAGCCGCAATGCTGTTTTGCGGCCATGCGCAATTGCTCGGGCAGGTGATGAAAGCTGCCGACCTGGAGAAGTATGCCAAGGAAAAGTATGGCGACAAATGGCTGGAGGCAGCCAAGAACCTTGCCAGCGGACTGACGCTCGACAAGAACGAAAGCCTCACCTATCAGGAGGTGATACAGGCGCCGGGCAAGTCAAAGCAGCAACTCTACGTGGCCCTCAACTATTGGGTGACTGCGACGTTCAAGGACAAACAAGCCATCACGCTCAACGACAAAGAGGCAGGATGCATCATCCTCTCCTCGACAATCGACGGCATCGCCGACCATACCGGCACAGTCAACCGCTATATAGTAAGCATCACACCGATAATCAGACTCGACATCAAAGAGGAGAAAGTGCGTGTGACCTACACCGTGCAGAACTACGACATACTGAAGGCCGACGATGCAGGCTGGCTTGGAGGGCTGTTCGACAACAGCGACAACAGAAGAAACAATCAGAATGTCTTTAGCGACGGCAAGCGAATGAAGGACGACAAGACCGACCGACGGCTCTTCGACGAGCAGTGGGAAATCGCCAAACACTACCCGTTCGTGGAGAAAGACGCTAAGAAGCGAACCTGCTCGAAAGCCCTCGTGATGACGCACGCCTACTCGAATGCCATCCTCGACAAGGTGAACGAAGCCATCAGGAACGGCGTGGCTGGCAGCGACGACGATGATTGGTAATAACGTAAAACGCTGGAAATATGAGAAAGACTTCCCTCGCAGCCTCGTTAATGCTGCTGATGTGCTGCCTGCCCTCAGTGGCAGGACGTATCGTGACGGACACCGTGAAGAGCAGAATCCTGGGTGCCGACGTGCCTTGCAACGTCTATTTGCCCGATGGATTCGGCAAAAATGACAGTCAGCACTACCCCGTCATCTACTTGCTCCACGGCCTGAGCGACGACTACCGAGCCTGGAGAGACAAAGGTCAGATGCAGACCGTGGTGGACGAACTCATCGGGACAGGCGAATGCGTGCCCGTCGTCATCATTATGCCCAATGCAGGAGGACCGGACACACACAATACGTGGAACGGTTACTTCAATATGCCGGGCTGGCCCTACGAGGACTTCTTCTTCCAGGAGCTCGTTCCGACGGTAGAGGAGAAGTATCGCGTCGTGGGCGACAAAGCGCATCGAGCCGTGATGGGGCTCTCGATGGGCGGCGGCGGAAGCACCGTCTATTGCCAGCGTCACCCGGATATGTTCTCGTCGTGCTACGCCATGAGCGCCTGGCTCGACAATGAAAGCAACAATGTAGGCCCGGGCGAGAACAAGGACAAGCGCTACTACGTGACCGAAGCCGTCAAGGAGCACAGCGCTCTGCGCTTCGTGGAGCAAGCCGACGACGCTACCAAGGAGAGGCTGCGCAGCGTGAAATGGTTCTTTGATTGCGGCGACGACGACTTCCTCTTCGACCAGAGCGTACGCATGCACCAACTGATGCGCAAGGCGTGGATACGCGATGAACTCCGCATTCGCAACGGTGTGCACAATTGGGAATACTGGCATCAGGCCCTTCGCACGGCGTTGCCATTCGCCTCGCGCAACTTCGGGAAGTAATCCGGCAAACAAGAGCAGCCCCCTCCTCTCCCAAACAGGGAAAAGAAGGGGGCTGCTCTTCATTCATGAGGCAACTACCACTCGTTACTCCATACATTATTGTCGCCTTTCAGCTGATCTTGCTCCTTCACAAAACCGATGTCCCCCTCGTCGCCGATCTTATCATCCGAACCTCCTATTATTATGGAAGCAGAGATAATGGTCCTTCCGATAATCTTAAACGCACAAGTACAAGGGCATTGATATGTCTTTTTCTTCATAATGATTTGCTATTTGATGATTGATTGTTCATTAACAGATTAGTCATTTAAGTCACCATAACGGAGAAAACTATTTCAATACTTTCTTTCCATTGATGATGTTAATACCCTTGAGAGGCTTGCTTATGCGCTGGCCTGCGAGGTTGTAGATAAGGACCTTAGAGTCCTTAAGGTTCTCCTTAATGTCGTTAAGGCCGGTTGCTCCCTCGTCGAAGTCGAACGTGAAGCCCTTGACACCGCTGCTCGCAGGCACTTCAAGGTAGGCCTTGTTGGCACCGAGGGTAATAGAGGTGACGCCTTCGTTGTCGAACTTGTAGAAACCAATCTGACCATCTTTCTTACCCATCGAGTAATAGGGAGTCGCGTCGCTGAGGTCGAGGCTCATCGGCACCAAGGTGCCCTTCAGCAGGTTGCTGCCCTCGCTGACTACGGATGCAAGTCCGCTGTTCATGTCGAGGATAGTGCTTGCTGCACCGTCGCTGTTCACC
Organism: Bacteroidaceae bacterium; assembly: GCA_017645655.1. Classification (GTDB taxonomy): domain Bacteria; phylum Bacteroidota; class Bacteroidia; order Bacteroidales; family Bacteroidaceae; genus Physcousia. The sequence continues at coordinate 93,932 of JAGCNZ010000002.1, forward strand.
AGCACCACAGCGGTACGTGCAGGAATCTCCGTTCCTTCGCCCGATGTCTCGGTCATCTGTACGGAGCCGTTGTTGGCTGTCTCAACATAGTATGCCTTCGTTGCGCCTGTCGTCGTCACGTCGAAGGGCAGATAGAGCGTAGCATAGCTCTTGTCGCCAACGACATTAAGCGAGAGAGGCTTGGCAAGGGTAATCGTGAAGTTGGTGATGGCAAACCAGTTGTTTTGCGATGCACCATAGAATGTGAAGGTCGTTGATGATGCATTCACATCGTTGACTTCTATATTCGTAGGCGTCGTAGTGGAAGAGATGTCTCCGGTAGTCGTTCCGTCGGCTGCAGTGATGCGGTATGTGCCGCCTGTATATACAGCACCGCCTATGGCGTAACTTGAGATGACATAACCTGCAGGTGCGGTGATGGTGTAGGTGTCCGTGGCGCCATCGGCACTGGGCTTAATTGTCATGACGCGGGTACTGAGCACGGTTGCCTTGTCGAAGCCGTAGCCGCTTTCGGTAGAAACCGTCAGCCCTGCTATGCCTGATGAAGCATTGGACGTCCAAGTGCGTGCCCAGTGTCCAGAGCCTGTGCCAGAGAAGGTGCCGTAGGAATCACAACCTGTGCTGGTTTGATATACGGTGTTCTTAACGACATTTGTCTTCAGGTACTCAGGCACATTGTATTCATCCAGAGCAGGGATGAGGCTCACCAGCTGCTCGCGGGTAATCTCGAGGAAGTTGAGGGGATAATGGTTGTAGTCGGTGTAGCCGCCAGCGCTGTTGAGGCTCTGGTCCTCGAAGAAGAGGTAAAGGCTGCCCGGAGCCTCCTCTGTGCCGCTGCGCTCCATCGTGACGTAGCGCGTGCCTTTTGTCTGCACGGTGAGGAACTCTGTCCAGTTCGCGCCGCCGTCTGTGCTGTAGTAGAGCTTGAAGTTGGCGTGCTGACCGGTCGTCATCGAGTGGAAGATGATGTCGGTCTTGCCTGTCACCGTCTCGCGCTGGTAGTAGAAGATGTCCTGGTTGTTGGCATAGCCTCCGGCACTGAGCTGTGAGTTGTTCCACTGCGTGCCCATCGTGAAGGTGAGCGTCTTCCCGTCATCATTCTTGGTGTAGGTGGCGGTGTTGAAGCCACGGTTGTAGCCCTGACGGATGGAGCCGAGCAGCGAACCGTCGTTCTTCTGTATAATCTTTGCTTCGTCGCCTCCGGCGAACATTACCTGAGGACTGAAGTACCATGATTCACCGCCGTCTCTCGAATAGAAGATGTAGTCCTGTGAGTTGCTGGTGTGCTCGGTGGCACTTGTCATGGTCTGTGCAGGGATGAGGTACATCAGGATGTCGTCCTCGGGTATGTAGAGGCCGCGGCCTGAAGTGACAAAGTAGTCATAGAGACCCAGGCCAGCCTCGCCAACGGTGTTGTAGTTCTTGAGGCGACCGCTCTCCAAGAGGTCGATGGGTGGTGTGCTCTCGCTGCTGCTCCATGTCACGCCGTTGTCCG
>JAGCNZ010000029.1 GCA_017645655.1 Bacteroidaceae bacterium
ACCATGACAGGACGCGTGGCATTGATAGGGCCGACAATCGTGATGGGCAAGTGCTTGATGCCGATGTAGCCAAGCAGCCAACTGCTCAGCACGATGCAGGCTTTCAGCAAGATATATCGTTGCACCTCCCATCCTCCGAATGGCGTCTGGAAGGCAAGCGGCAAGAAGATGATGGAGCAGAAAAGCGTGTTGAGAAACAGAACGGGGATAACCGCATTGTCTCGCAGCGAGTACTTCTTCGAGACATCATAGAACCCCAGCAGGAAAGCGCTGAGAAAAGCAAAGGCTAACCACATCATCTCATCTACAATTTGACGATTTACAATTTACGATTCGTGATTCAGCATCTCAATTTCATATGGACGAAACTTTTTCCGAGACCATTTCATTTAAGGATATGCAAAGGTACAACCATTTTCCCATATACGAGTCATTTGTCCCAGAAAAGTTTCGCGTCAGCCTGCATTTCTCGAAATGAGAGAACACACTCCACGTATAGTTCGCAAACTTCACACGTGAAATTCCCAAAATCCATACGAGGATTTAGCGACGTTGACGTGTGCATCGCCGCCAATACTTGTAATGTTCTCTATGTCTTTGAATGGAAGTTGAGCGATGCCTTCGGTTGCTGTAGTGGCCTGACTGGAGTTTATCGCTCGCATCTATACTCCTCTTGTAGCCCGAAAAAGCTTAACAATAAAAAAGAAAAACATCTTTTCTTTTTGTTTTGTCTTCGCTTATTTGTATCTTTGCAGCCGAAACATTGACATTTGCATGAAGAAAGCACTCTTATTACTGCCAGTCGCTATCGTTTGCATGCTGTCTATTTGCTCCTGCAAGGACGGCGAAACCTATGCTGAGCAGAAGGACAAAGAATACAAAGCCATCAAATCCTTCCTGGACCGCGAAATCGTGGTGCGCGACAAAGATGGCGTCGTGGTTTGCAACGTAGGCAAGATAAATCCTATCACGGAGGAACAATTCATCCAGCAGGACTCGACAACCGACCTTGAAAAGAACGAATATGTTCTCTTCCAGAACACGGGCGTCTATATGCAGATAGTGCGCAAAGGCACCGGGGAAAAGATAGAGAGAGGCAAGACGGCACGCATCATCTGCCGCTTTGTGGAGTTCAATATCCTGGGCGACAGCATTCAGCTTCGCAATGACGTCAACTACTGGCACCCCAGTCCCGACATTATGAAGGTGAGCAATAACTATGGGAGCTTCTCGGCCGACTTTGACACTGAGCTTGGAGGTGGCGGAGCAATGTACAACCAGTATGGCAGCACCAGCGTGCCAAGTGGTTGGCTTGTGCCTTTCTCCTACATTCACATCGGTCGTCAAGACAGCCCGGATGAAGGCATTGCAAAAGTCAGACTCATTGTGCCCCACACTGAGGGACAGGTCAGCGCTACAAGCAATGTCTATCCCTGCTTCTATGAACTCACGCTCCAGAAGATGAGAGACTGAAGCACAGTGAACTCTATCTACATCCACATCCCCTTCTGCCGGTCGCGATGCATTTATTGTGACTTCTATTCCACAACCTATGGGCAGGAGCTCATGACTGCTTATGTCAATGCTCTCGTCCGGGAAATTTCTTCGCGTGTACAAAATATACAATGTTCGCGCGTACATACTATATATATAGGAGGCGGCACGCCAAGCCTCTTGCCCACAGACCTGCTCCACGAACTCTTCGATGCCATCTGTCAGCACTACACCCTTGAAAAAAACGCCGAAGTCACCATAGAGGCAAACCCCGACGACGTCACACAACAATGGCTTAAGGGACTTGCAGGGACGCCCGTGAACCGCATTAGCATGGGAGCACAGACTTTCGACGACAAACTGCTCTCTTTCATCGGACGACGTCACAACAGCCAACAAGTCGGCAATGCAGTCAGGGCTTGCCAAGAGGAAGGTATCACAAACATTAGCCTCGACCTCATTTATGGGCTGCCGCGACAAACGCTCGAGGACTGGCAACGGGATGTGGAACAAGCACTTAGTCTAGACATCAAGCACCTCAGCGCCTATGCACTCTCTTTTGAGGAAGGAACACGACTCGAGACTATGCTCAAGCAGGGACTTGTCGAGGAAACGGACGAGGAACTATCGCGACAGATGTACCTCCACCTGCTGACTGCAACGGACAAAGCTGGCTTCCAGCACTACGAAATCTCGAACTTCGCAATGCCAGGTTACCACTCGCGTCACAACAGTATATATTGGCAAGGACTTCCCTACATAGGGATTGGCGCAGGTGCACATAGCTACGACGGGAACCGCACGCGCAGAGCAAACATTCCAGACATCAAAGCCTACATTGCCGCAAAAGGTGTCGTCCCCCACGAAACAGAAGTGCTCAGCGAAGAGTCGCTCTACAACGAGTTTATTATGACAAGACTGAGAACATCTTCCGGCATACCGCTCGATGAACTTTCCGAAGAGGAACGCCAATACTGTCTCGCGCTTGCCAAACAGCATCTCTCGCGTGGTCTGCTGCACATCAAGGACAATCATCTCTGCCTTACAAAAGAAGGTATATTTACCTCCAACGACATCATAAGCGACCTTATGAAATAATATTCTTTCTTTTTTTGTTTCCTTTCCCTTGTCATTACAGAAAAAAATAGTAACTTTACGCCCGAAATTCTATTTTTATCAACATAAACTGTTATTGTCATGAAGACTTACAAAACAAATGAAATCAAAAACATTGCCCTCTTGGGTAATGATGGAGCCGGCAAGACGACCTTGACTGAAACCATGCTCTACGAGGCTGGTATCATCAAGCGTCGCGGCAGAGTCAGTCAACACACCACCGTCAGCGACTATTTCCCCGTAGAGCATGAATACGGCTATTCCGTCTTCTCTACCGTTTGCCACGTGGAATGGAACGGCAAGAAGATTAACTTCATCGACTGCCCGGGCAGTGATGACTTTGCTGGTGCTGCTATTACTGCACTCAACGTTACTGACACAGCAATCCTTTTGCTCAAAGGTTCAGCAGGTGTCGAGGTAGGCACACAAAACCACTTCCGCTACACGGAGAAGTTGGGCAAGCCCGTCATCTTCCTCGTTAACCAGCTTGACGACGAGAACTGTGACTTTGACCAACTCTTGGAACAACTTGTCAGCATTTATGGTCCGAAGGTTGTGCCCATTCAGTATCCTATCGAGACTGGTCCTAACTTCAACTCCCTCATCGACGTTCTGCTTATGAAGAAGTATTCCTGGGGACCTGATGGCGGCGAACCAAAGATTGAAGAGATTCCAGCTGACCAGTTGGACAAGGCAACAGAAATGCACAAGGCTCTCATCGAAGCAGCAGCAGAACATGATGAAAGCCTCATGGAAAAGTTCTTCGAGAGCGAAGACCTCACCGAAGACGAGATGCGCGAAGGCATCCGCAAAGGCCTCGCAAGTCGCGGCATGTTCCCCGTCTTCTGTGTTGACGCAGTAAAGGATATGGGCGTTCGTCGCCTTATGGAGTTCCTCGGCAATGTCGTTCCCTTTGTTGACGAGATGCCAAAGGTGTTCAACTCTCGTGGCGAAGAAGTTGCTCCCAATGCCGCAGGCCCCACAAGCCTCTTCTTCTTCAAGACCGCTATGGAACCGCATATCGGCGAAGTGCAGTACTTCAAGGTAATGAGCGGAACTGTTAAGGAAGGCGACGACCTTACCAATGCCGACCGTGGCAGCAAGGAGCGCATTGCTCAGATATTTGCCTGTGCAGGTGCTAACCGTATCAAGGTGGAAGAACTCGCAGCAGGTGACATAGGTTGCAGCGTGAAGCTCAAGGACGTAAAGACTGGCAATACACTTAACGGCAAGGATTGCGATAATAAGTTCAGCTTCATCAAGTTCCCCAACGCTAAGTATTCTCGTGCCATCCGTGCCGTCAATGAGAGCGAGACTGAGAAGATGATGAATGCTTTGCAGAGGATGCGTGAGGAAGATCCGACTTGGCAGATTGAGCAGAGCAAGGAGCTTCGCCAGATTCTGGTACATGGTCAGGGCGAGTTCCATCTCCGCACACTCAAGTGGCGCATGGAGAACAACGAAAAGATTCAGATTGTCTTTGACGAGCCAAAGATCCCATATCGCGAAACCATCACAAAGGCTGCGCGTGCAGACTATCGTCACAAGAAGCAGTCAGGCGGTGCCGGTCAGTTCGGTGAGGTGCACCTCATTGTCGAGCCTTATGTTGAAGGCACTCCCACTCAGGAGGTTTATCGTTTCGGTGGTCAGGAGTTCCGCATCAACGCAAAGAGCGAGGAAGTCATTGACCTCGAGTGGGGCGGCAAGCTTGTCTTCATCAACAGCGTTGTCGGTGGTGCCATCGATGCACGCTTCATGCCCGCCATTCTGAAGGGTGTCATGCAGCGCATGGAACAAGGTCCTCTGACGGGTTGCTATGCTCGCGACGTGCGCGTCATTGTTTATGACGGTAAGATGCACCCAGTTGACTCTAACGAACTTTCCTTCATGCTTGCTGGTCGTCAGGCCTTCGCTCAAGCATTCAAAGAGGCAGGTCCGAAGATTCTGGAGCCTATCTACGACGTGGAAGTGCTCGTGCCAAGCGACAAGATGGGTGACGTGATGAGTGACTTGCAGGGACGCCGTGCCATGATTATGGGCATGAGCAGCGAAAGCGGTTACGAGAAGCTTACTGCTAAGGCTCCGTTGAAGGAGATGGCAAGTTACAGCACAGCACTCAGCAGCTTGACTGGTGGTCGCGCAAGCTTCAACACGAAGTTCGCAAGCTATGAACTTGTTCCTGCTGATGTTCAGCAGAAGCTCGTGGCTGAGTACCAGGCAACGCTCAAGGAAGATTAAGTACACCTTAATTAACTAAAAAGCAAACAAGATTACATAATTATCTTAAATAAGTTAAACGTCAGCGCGAAAGTGCTGGCGTTTTTCTTTATATATTAACATAAAGGAATACCTTTGCAGTATGAAACGAAGTTACATTTGGCTCATTTGCCTCGTTGTCTGCATTGCATTCGTCGCGCTGCTTTACTTGCAGGGACGCTATGCACAGGCTATGGTGAAGATGCGCGAGGAGCAGTTCAGCGAGAACGTCTTGCGCAGCCTCGACCAGGCCTCGCGCGAGTTGGAAAAGGCCGAAACGTTACGATATCTTCAAAAGGTCCTGAACGAACACAATGCTGCTAACGGGACATCTCGTGCCGACACCTTCCGCATCGCAGACTTCATATTGCCGCTCGACACTCTTGCTCCCGGCAGGAGCAATATGTCGCTGAGCACCATGACGCTGAGCAAGTACAACAAGGTGGCAGAGACCATCAGCAACCTTCAGAAGCACGTTCGCGAAGCATACATCTACGAGCAGAGTGTTCTCGACGAAGTCATCTTCGCTGTCATGTACACGGCCAGCGAGCAAAGGTTTCAGGATCGCCTCAATCCTGCAGTGCTCGACGGTTGCCTTCGCAACGCCCTGCAGGCAAACGGTATCACGCTTCCTTTCCACTTCATCGTGTATACGAGCGATGGACGCGAAGTTTATCGTTGCGAGGACTACAATGAGGAGGGCAGCGACCCAAGCTACCAGCAGACTCTGTTCCGCAGCGACCCGATGGGACAGATGGGCACGGTGGTGATACACTTCCCTGACCAGAAGCAATTCATCATGGGCGTTGCAAGCTATGTTGCACCTGCGATGGGATTTACCTTAATACTGCTCATCACGTCGCTCATCACAATCTATCTTGTCGTACGGCAGAAGCGCATCAGCGAGATGAAGAAGGACTTCATTCACAACATGACGCATGAGTTCAAGACGCCTATTTCGACCATCTCCATTGCAGCCCAGATGCTTGCCGACAAGTCGGTGAAGAAGAGCGACGAGACGTACGAGCGGTTGGGCAACGTCATCGATGGCGAGACACGTCGCCTGCGCTATCAGGTGGAGAAAGTCCTGCAGATGAGCCTCTTCGACAACAACAATATCGCCCTGAAGTTGCAGGAGCTCGATGCCAACGAGATAACGGAGAACGTGGTGGACACTTTCTCGCTGAAGGTGACACAGGTTGGCGGAACGCTCGACATGAGGCTCGAGGCATACAATCCCTTCATCAATGCTGACGAGATGCACTTCACCAACGTCATCTTCAACTTGCTCGACAATGCATTCAAGTACCGCAGAGAGGATGAACCCCTCGCCATTCAGGTGCACACTTACAACCAGAACGATACGCACTTCTGTATGAGCATCTCCGACAACGGTATCGGCATCGCGAAGGACAACCTGAAGCGCATCTTCGACAAGTTCTACCGTGTGCATACCGGCGACCAGCACAACGTGAAGGGCTTCGGGCTCGGACTTGCCTACGTGCAGAAGATGGTGGAACTCCACCACGGCACCATCAAGGCCAGCAGCGAACTGGGAAAAGGTACCAAGTTCACCATCACATTACCACTCTCACTATAAATCATTGACTGATTATAACAACCTATTACAACAACCTATAACATTATGAAAACTATGGATCAGAAACTTCACATTCTGCTTTGCGAGGACGAAGAGAGCCTCGGAATGCTTGTACGCGAGTACCTTGAAGCTAAAGGTTATGACGCAGAACTCTTCCTCGACGGCGAGGCAGGCTATCGCGCTTTCATGAAGAGAAAGTTCGACATGTGTCTGCTCGATGTCATGATGCCCAAGATGGACGGCTTTGCTCTGGCAAAGGAAATCCGACTCGTCAATACCGAAGTGCCCATCATCTTCCTTACGGCGAAGAACCTGAAGGAGGACATCCTGGAGGGCTTCAAGCTCGGAGCTGACGATTACCTCACCAAACCGTTCTCGATGGACGAGCTCGTCTATCGCATGGAAGCAATCCTGAGGCGCGTCAAGAGCAAGGAGCAGAAGAACCTGACACGCTTCCAGCTCGGGAAGTTCATCTTCGACACACAACGGCAAGTGCTGATTTTCGGTGAGCAGCAGACGAAGCTCACCACGAAGGAATGCGAGCTCCTGACTTTGCTCTGCGTTCACGTCAACGATGTCCTTGAGCGCGACCTCGCACTCAAGACGATATGGATGGACGACAACTACTTCAACGCACGCAGCATGGACGTCTATATCACCAAGCTGCGCAAGCTCCTGAAGGACGATCCGGACATTGAAATCAACAACGTCCATGGTCGTGGATACCGACTCATCGTTCCCAACCTGATGCAGGAATAGGGGAGGGCAGAAAACGTGGCACGTGATGTTTGAAATTTACCCACGTGATGTTTGCAATTATAACACGTAATATTTTTATTTTAACACGTGATATTTGAAATTATCCCACGTGACGTTTTGCAACTTGCCACGTTTCGTTGAGAACCCTGCCCTGCAGAGTCATTAACAATCACAAAGAACACCGCCCCGAAGAGAATGCTCTTCGGGGCGGTGCTTTATTGGTAAGTTTATGATTTGACTAGAAGATGTAGCCGACGGTCACAGCAAAGTTGTTGGCCGTAGAAATCTTCTCGTCGCAACCAGTGCCGATGTTGGGCAGATTGCCGCCTTCCTTCGTCTCCTTCGAGGTGAGTTCGCTCGAGCTGGTGTGGCTGGAGAAAGGCTTGAGGTCGCGCATATAGGCTGCTCCGAAGCTGAAGTTCTTGTAGAAGACATTCACGCCTACCTGAGCGCCGGGCTGGCAGAGCGTGCCTACGTGAGGCTTGTCCACAATGCCGCGCATGCAGAAACGGCTCTTCGGGTCAATCTCGGGATAATTCGTCTGGTCTGGTCCCGCGTCGGTCTTCATCAGGCTTGCAGTGTAGTGCGTCGTCTTTTCGCTGCCAGGCACAAGCGTGCGAGAACCGTCCTCATTGTATATATACTCTTTGTACGTATCGGTAGCCTTACGCTTCACCATTGCGTTGAAGCGGAAATAAACGCCTGCGTAGGGAGCCACTGTCAGGTTCTGAACGCCCAGGAAATTGCGGAACTGATAGCTGACATTGACAGGAATGGTAACCGTAAAGGCTTTAATATCATAGTGGAACACATGCTCAGAACCTTCCGAACTGCCCCAAGGATGATATGGCACGATTGTGTCGCCCTTACATGCGCCCATGTGGTAGGCAAGGGTTGCGCCGATTTCAAAGTAGATAGGGTACTTCTTGGCAATCTTAGCGTCGCCCATCCAACCGAGACTTATTCCCTTGAGGAAATAGTTGTTGTAGTCGGGAGAATAGCCGAAATTGGTGTACTTGACGTTCGTTCCCTGAAAACCCAATTGGACACGCTGGAAGAACTTCTTCTCCGTAGGAGTAGTGGGAACAAAGACTTCGGCAACTTCTTCTCCTTCTGCTACGACTCCTTCAGTCAAGTCCTCGTCTTGAGCATAAGCACCGAGAGACAAACACAGCAGCAAGGCTGTAGGCATTATTTTCATAAGCTTCATAATGTGTATGTATTAGTTTTTGACATTTCTTCTTGCAAATTTATGCTTTATTATGATAACTTCCAAACTTTTTCACTTTTTTTTGTTGTAAAATGGCATTTGCCTTCGCGATAGAGGCTAAACTGCGGCTCGCTTCATCTCAATAACCTGCGTACAGTATGCAATAACGGCAGGTCGATGGGTGACACAGATGATAGTTTGTCCAGCATCGTGTTTGCTGAGATTTTCCAGAAGTTGTTGCTCAGTTTGCATGTCGAGTGCGCTGGTCGCCTCATCAAGCAGCAGGACAGAACCCTTTCGCAAGAGGGCACGAGCAATTGCGATACGTTGAGCCTGACCTTCGCTAAGACCTGCTCCAAGCTCGCCACAAACAGTATCAAGCCCGTCAGGACGATTCATCACGAAGCCTGCACAAGCCGTCTCGAGCGCTTCCCGCATGTCCTCCTCGGTTGCATCAGGATTGCCGAGCAGCAGGTTGTCGCGAATGGTTCCGCTAAAGAGTGTATTGCCTTGAGGCACATAAACGAGGTTGCAGCGGGTTCTGGGAGAAACCTTTTCCGTCTGCGTCTCGTCGTACATCTCAACTGTTCCCTCCGAAGGCTTGAGCAGAGCAAGAATGAGACGAATGAGGGTAGTCTTTCCTGCACCTGTCTCTCCAAGGATAGCTGTGGTGGAACCTTTTGGGAAATCGCAAGAGAAATGGGAAAGAATGGCTCGTCCTCCTTCCCTATAGTGGAAACTGACATCTGTGAGACGCACACCTGCCCCGCTCTTGAAAGTTATCGGGTTCTCATCATCCTCGAGAGGCATCTCCTCGAGTTCCATGAGACGTTCGCTTGCGGTAAGCGTACTGATCAGTATGGGGATGAAGCGCGTCATATCGCGGAACGGACCTTGTATCTGGCCGACAAGTTGTATGAAGGAGATCATCATGCCATAAGTGATGACGCCCGCCTGCAAACTATTGACGCCCCAAAGGAATGTGACAAGATAGCCCGTACCGAAACCAACGCTTAGCAAGGTGGAAGAAGAACTGCTGAAGATGGCTTTATGACGAACATGCTTGCGCAATTGGGTTTGCGTCTGCGAGAGTTTACCTATCATCGTTCCCACACGCTCCAGAGTCTTGAGTATAGCTCGGTGCTGAATGCTCTCTTGAAGAATGCTCTGGATGTTGCTCTCCGTAGAACGTATGTCACGAGTGATGGCTCGCATCTTGCGCACATAAACCTTGCTCAAGATGAGGAAGAAAGGCACAATGCAGACTATCAGACAAGCCAGGCGACCATCCATGCTGAAAAGATATATGAAGGCTCCGACCAAGCGGAACGATACTTCAAGCAAGGCAGGCAATGTCTCTGTAATACAAGAAGTAAGGTCGCGCACGTCTTGTTCCATTCGGTTGAGTGTGTCGCCACTATGTCGGTCTTCTTGTCCATTCCATTCGCTCTTGAGCAAACGGGAAAAGAGTCGTTTCTGGAGGATGTTAAGCGAACGAACACCAAGCAAGGCGCTCACCCACTTTCGTGCAAAACCAAGCGATATCTTGGTGACCATTATGGCCACAAGAGCGTAAGCTGCCGTTCGCAAACTGCCTTCAGCTTGGTCGGTTGCGATGTCTATCGTCCATTTTGTCGCATAGATGAAAGCGAAGTCGAGACAGACAGACAGAATACCGATGCTGGCATTAAGCACAGCCTGCAGGCGCAATCCTCGAGAGGAGCGCCAGAGCCAAAGGGAAAGGTCGCGAATAGATGTCGTCATAATGCTCAATGCTCTACGGTTCTCGTATCGCTACCCCAAAGAAGCTTGGTGCGAAGCGTATGCAGGAAAGTCGTCTCTGGACGCTTTAAGACGACAACTTGATAGGGCGCCTTGCGGATGGTGAGTCTCGTGGAGTCTTGGCACGATTCGCTTCTCCCGTCGATTGCAACAAGGAAGTTATGGCTACGACTTTCAACTGTAAGCGAGATTTCCAAACTGTCGGGTAAAGTCATGGGACGTACCGTCAGTCCGTGAGGCGCAACAGGAACGAGCCCGACGTTCTGGCAGCCTGGCAACATGACAGAGCCGCCGACACTAAGCGCATAGCCAGTACTGCCGGTAGGTGTGTTGACGATAAGTCCATCTGCCTGATAGGTCGTGAGGTATTCGCCATCCACTTCCACTCGAATGCTAATCATACTGCTATTGTCGCGTTTTAATACCGCAACTTCATTCAAGGCAAAAGGATAACCTTGCATCTTTCCCTCAGAGCCTTCCACCTGAAGAACGTTACACCGTTCTTTGCGCAAAAGACCTGCTTGCAGATTCATGAGTGTCTGTTCGATATCGTCAATCGAGAAGTCTGCAAGGAAACCGAGACGCCCTGTATTAATGCCGAGGATAGGAATCTGCTTCTCTCCCACCCTCATGGCTGTTGTGAGGAAAGTGCCATCGCCTCCCATGCTTACTGCAAAATCTGCTTCAAAGCTGTCGTCCTCGATAAGCCGACAATCCGGGATGCCTGCATACATTTCCTTTTTGAGGTAATCAAAGAAGGGTCGATCGATAAGCGGAACAATATCGAAGGCTGACAAGGCTTTGAAGAGTTTCTCTGCTGCCTCACACTTCTTTGGCTGGTATGTATTACCAAAGATTGCACATCTTTTTGCCTTTTCCATAAATTATTTCACTTTAGGCGGGCAAAGTTACGATTTTTTCCCTAACTTTGCAAAACAGAAACCTCTAAATATAATTAAGGTATGATTTATGTGTTTTTAGCAACAGGTTTTGAAGACATCGAAGCCATCGCACCGGTCGATATCATGCGTCGTGCTGGATTGAAGGTGCAGACTGTTTCCATTACGAGTGAGAAAGTTGTAGTGAGTGCTCATGGCGTTGGCATTACAGCCGACCTCTTGCTTGCCGATGTTGACTTCCAAGAAGCAGAGATGCTTGTGCTGCCGGGAGGACTTCCTGGTGCAACGAATCTCGATGCTTGCAAGCCTTTGACGGATGCCATCGTTCGTCATCACGAAGCAGGCGGTCCCATTGCGGCCATCTGCGCAGCTCCTTTGGTGTTTGGTCATTTGGGAGTGCTCGAAGGTTGTCAGGCAACTTGCTATCCTGGCTTCGAGACAGAACTGCGAGGAGCTGTCTGCACTTCTGCAATCGTGGAGCAAGACGGCAACATTATTACCGGCAAAGGTCCCGGTGCTGCCTTCGAGTTTGGCTACACCATCGTCGATTTCTTCCTTGGCGAAGGAGCGTCTTTGCCTTTGAGACAAGGCATGATATATGCCGAATTAACAGAAGGATGAACTCCTACGCTATCATAGTTGCCGGAGGCAAAGGGCTTCGCATGGGCGGAGACGTGCCGAAGCAGTTCTTGCCTATCGACGGAAAGCCCATCCTGATGCATACCATCGAGGCGTTTCGGAGGGCACTTGATGGCATTCAGATTGTGCTCGTACTGCCTGCTGAGCAACAGGATTACTGGCAAGAGCTATGCCGAAAGTATGTCTTCCGTTCTCCGGAGCTGATTGCAAACGGTGGTGAGACACGTTTCCATAGCGTCAGGAACGGCTTGTCGCTTTTGCCCGACGATGGGGATGCCGTGGTCGGCGTGCACGATGGAGTTCGTCCGTTTGTCTCTAAGGAGACGATAGTGCGTTGCTATGAAGAAGCAGCCAGGGGAAAAGCTGTCGTGCCGGTCGTGCCGGTTGTAGAAACGGTACGTCAAATCCTGCCCGACGGCAAGAGCATCACGAGGCCTCGCGACGAGTACCGCCTTGTCCAGACGCCTCAAACCTTTCCGCTCGCTATGCTGAAGCAAGCCTACGAGCAGCCCTTTTCGGAAACATTTACCGACGATGCGTCTGTCGTCGAAGCCCTTGGATTGGAGATTACGATGGTCGAGGGGAACAGAGAGAACATTAAGATTACGACGCCAAGTGACCTTAGATACTGCCATTAACTACTTGCCGGGCATCGGCCCTGCCAGGGCGAAGCTTTTGGAGACAGAACTGGGCATCAAGACCTGGCTCGACCTCGCGCTTACCTTTCCTTATAAGCACATCGACCGCTCCCGTCTCTACAAGATTCGAGAGTTGACGAGCGACATGCCTTTCGTGCAGGTCTTGGGGCAGTTCCTCAGTTTCGAGGAGGCGGGACAGGGACAAGGGCGCAAACATCGCTTGACGGGGCACTTCTGGGATGGCGAGATGTTCCTCGACGTCACGTGGTTTCACGGCATCAGCTTCATCAAGAAAAGCGTGAAGGTGCGAAAGGACTACATCCTCTTCGGACGTCCGGGCGTCTATGGAGGTCGCTTGAGCGTTATCCATCCAGACCTCGACAACCCCGAGCAAATGACGCTCAGTAAGATGAGCATGCAGCCCTATTACTCCACGACGGACAGGATGAAGAAGGCGGGCATGACGTCGCGGACGATGGAGCGCTTTACGAGTACGCTCTTCAGCAAGCTCACCTACACGCTGCCCGAGACATTGCCCTCGTACCTCATTGAGAGGCTCCACCTCATGTCCTTTGACAAGGCACTTCGCGCAGCACATTACCCCACGACGGCCGACGAGCTTGCTGCCGCAAACATGCGCCTCAAGTTCGAGGAGCTGTTCTTCATCCAACTCGTCATCATGTCCTACGCCCGAAAGCGGCAGCAGGAACGTATCGGGAAGAAGTTCGCCCGCGTCGGCGAGCTCTTCAACACATTCTTCCATCGCTATTTGCCCTTCCCGCTGACGGAGGCACAGAAGCGCGTCATCCGCGAGATGCATGCCGACATGAAGAGCGGGCATCAGATGAACAGATTGCTGCAAGGCGACGTCGGGAGCGGCAAGACGCTTGTGGCACTTATGGTGATGCTCATCGCCATCGACAATGGTTGCCAAACCTGCATCATGGCCCCAACCGAGATTCTCGCAGAGCAACACCTGCAGACGTTCCAAAACTTCTTAAAGGACATGCCCATTCGTGTCGAGTTGCTGACGGGTAACGTCAAAGGCAAGCGTCGCAAAGCCATCGAGGAAGGACTGCTGGACGGAAGCGTAAACATCCTAATCGGCACGCATGCAGTCATCGAGGACAACGTACAGTTCCGTAGTCTCGGCCTTGTCATCATCGACGAACAACATCGATTCGGCGTAGCACAAAGAGCGAAGCTTTGGAGCAAAAGCGAACTCGTGCCTCATGTCCTCGTGATGACCGCGACCCCAATTCCGCGCACACTCGCCATGACGGTTTATGGCGACCTCGACGTATCCATTATCGACGAGTTGCCGCCTGGACGCAAGCCTGTCCGCACGATGCACATCTACGACAACCAGCCCGAGCAACTGTATCGCGGCGTCATTCGCGAGGTAGAGGCGGGGCATCAGGTCTATTTCGTCTATCCTCTCGTAAAGGAGAGCGAAAAGCTTGACCTGAAGAACGTGCAGGACGAGTACGTGCATCTCAAAGAAGTGTTCCCGCAATATCGCATCAGCATGGTGCACGGCAAGATGAAACCGAGCGAGAAAGACGCCGAAATGCAGCGATTCGTCTCGGGCGAGACGCAGATTCTCGTCGCCACGACTGTCATCGAGGTTGGCGTGAACGTGCCTAACGCCTCGGTCATGATAATACAAAACGCCGAGCGCTTCGGCCTGTCGCAATTGCATCAGTTGCGAGGCAGAGTGGGTCGAGGGGCAGAGCAATCGTATTGCATCCTCGTGTCGAATTTCAAACTGTCGGCTGAGACGCGCAAGCGCCTGCACATCATGACGGAAACGAACGATGGCTTCGAGATTGCGGAAGCCGACCTGAAGCTGCGCGGACCGGGCGACCTGGAGGGGACACAACAAAGTGGTATTGCCTTCAACCTGAGGCTTGCCAACCTCGGTCGCGACGGCCAACTCGTGCAACTTGCCCGCGACACTGCCACCTTCGTGCTCGACGCTGATCCCGAACTGCAGGCTCCCGACAATGCCCTGCTCCTTCGCCACCTTCAGGAACTCAGGAAAGAGCATCGCGACTGGAGCCAAATCTCCTGATTTCCCATTTTGTCGCACGCAAATTTCCGTTTGGCAAAATGTAAGCAATTGCGGCATTTTGCTTGCACTCCATTTTTTAGAAGACGCGTCAGAATCGCTTAAAATCCTCTCGACGGCAGTTTCCTTCATTTTCACGAAAAGACGCGCTTAAAACGAAAGGATTTCGGAACATCCTCTGCTACAGGTGGTTGCGACTGACATCCAATTTACAATCCCTAATCCACAATCGTCAAAATGCCAACTCCACTTTGCAAAACGGGCAGTTTTCGCTCGTTTTTGCACACTTTTTGGTGTGAGGTTTCTACAGACGACGCGTGGTTAAATTTCAAATATAACGTGGGATGTTTTCAAACTTAACGTGGAGTGTTTGAAAACTTAACGTGGAGCGTCGGCATTTTTTGCCTGATACGACGCTTTTTCAGGCCTTTTGCGATGTGTGCAATAATAGCAAATAGAAAGCGAAATGGGTGGTTTTGGTTGCAAAATGATAATTTTGTAATGTGCGTTTTCTTGTGCCTTTTGATATAATTTTTGATTACAAATTATATAATGTGAATAAAATTTCGTATCTTTGCGGTGCATTTCAAAAATCAACTAAACCAATAAACACAAAAATTAAACAATCATGAAGATTTCACGCATTGAGCATCTGGGCATCGCCGTGCAGAGCATCGACGAAGTTTTGCCTTATTTCCAGGACGTTCTCGGACTGGAGGTTTACAAAACAGAAGTAGTGGAAGACCAAAAGGTAAAGACCGCTTTCCTCAAGGTTGGCGAAGTAAAACTCGAACTTCTCGAGCCGACTTGCCCCGAGAGCACCGTTCAGAAGTTCCTCGATAATGGTGGACGCGGCGTTCATCACGTAGCCTTCAAGGTGGAAGATGGCGTGAGCGAAGCGCTCGCTATGTGCGACAGCAAGGGCATTCGCCTCATCGACAAGGCTCCCCGCAATGGTGCCGACGGCCTCCATATCGCTTTCCTCCATCCGAAGAGCACTTGTGGCATACTGACTGAATTATGCGAAGAATAAACATGCTCCATAAGTTGGCCGGCATCATGATGTCGGCCTTCTTTGTCTTGTGCACGAACCTCTCGGCACAGACGCTCACGCCCGAGAACCAAACCATTGCCCTGCGCCACATCATCGAGCAGACCAGCGATATCTCTCAACGCGAGGCTGCTCTGACGTTGCTGGCAAATACTGGAACCTACCAGGCTCTAACGTTTGCCGCCACGCAACTTCAGTACGGAGACTTGGCATATACCGCTGCTCAGACAATCTGGAAGATTCTCTCCGCTCATCCCGAATACAATGGTACTGAGACGCGCAGAATACTCTCGTCTGTCCTGCCCTTGCTCAAATTGAGCCAAAGGAATCAGGCAAAGGCATGGCTCAAGGCTGCCGACAAGAACGAGGAGGGCTTCGTATGTCTCTTCAACGGAAAAGACCTCGAGGGCTGGAAAGGTCTCGTGGAGAACCCGATTGCTCGCTCGAAGATGAGTGCGGAACAACTCGCCGAGGCACAAAAGAAGGCCGACGACCTGATGCGAAAGGACTGGATTGTAGAGGACGGAGTGCTCGTCTATATTGGTCACGGCTGGGACAACATCTGCACGGTGAAGGACTATGCAGACTTCGAATTGCTCGTCGATTGGCGTCTCGACCCGAACGGCAATGAGCCTGATGCAGGCGTCTATCTGCGTGGCACACCTCAAGTACAGATATGGGATATCCGTCGCACTAACGTCGGAGCACAAGTCGGCTCAGGCGGTCTCTACAACAATCAAAAGAACCGTTCGACCCCGACCAGCGTTGAGGACAATAAGTTGGGCGAATGGAACACCTTCCGTATCATCATGAAGGGCGACAAGGTGACCGTCTGGCTGAATGGCGTCAAAGTGGTGGACGACGTTGTCCTCGAGAACTATTGGGACCGCAAACTGCCTATCTTCCCTAAAGACCAGATTGAGATGCAGGCACACGGCTGCCGTTGCTACTTCAGAAACATCTACGTGAAGGAACTATGAGAATAATCTTCATGGGGACGCCTGACTTCGCGGTGCAGTCGCTCAAACGTCTCATCGAGGAAGGCTGCAATGTTGTCGGCGTCGTCACTATGCCAGATAAAGCAATCGGCAGGCATCACGACGTTCTGCAGAGCAGCCCGGTCAAGAAGTTTGCCCTCGAAAAAGGTATCCCCGTTCTGCAGCCAGAAAAGCTTCGCGACGAGGCTTTCCTGGCCGAGCTCAAGGCATTGAAGCCCGACTTGCAGATAGTCGTCGCCTTCCGGATGCTGCCCGAAGTAGTGTGGAGTCTGCCTCCTCTCGGCACCTTCAACTTGCACGCCGCTTTGCTTCCTCAGTATCGAGGCGCTGCGCCTATCAATTGGGCCATCATCAATGGCGATAAAGAGACCGGCATCACGACATTCTTCCTCGACGAACAAATCGATACGGGTCGCATCATCATGCAGGAACGCGCGCCAATCAGCGAGGACGATTGTGCCGAGGACGTGCACGACAAACTCATGATGCAAGGTGCCGAACTCGTCATCAAGACGGTTCGCCTCATAGAAAAAGGTGAGGCAAAAGCTGTCGAACAAAGCCAATTCATTACAGACGAGCCGTTGCGACCCGCTCCGAAAATCTTCAAGGATACGTGCCAGATACGTTGGAAGGAGCACACCCTCGAGAGTGCCTACAACTTTATCCGTGGACTCAGCCCTTATCCTGCCGCATGGACGAACGTCGTCGCCAATGGAAAAGAGACGGAGATGAAGGTCTTCAAAGCCTCGAAAGGCTCTGGGCCTTTGCAAATAGACCTGCCTGGAGGCAGCCTTTCCCTTGACGAAGTACAACTTGCTGGCAAGAAACGCATGCCCGTTGCCGACTTACTAAACGGAACAAAGCTTTCCCTTATTAATTAAATAATGTTATGAAGCACCAGATAACCCTTTTCCTTTTTGCTTTCGCTTCGCTTTTGCAAGCTCAAACTCCTGTCTATCTCGACACGACAAAAGACATCGAAGCCCGTGTGGAAGATGCGCTCAGCCGAATGACGCTTGCAGAAAAGATTGATGTCATTCATGCGCAAAGCAAGTTCTCGAGTCCCGGCGTGAAGCGTCTCGGCTTTCCTGACTTCTGGACTGACGACGGACCTCATGGTGTTCGACCCGATGTGCTTTGGGATGAATGGGAGCAAGCCGGTCAGAGCAACGACTCTTGCGTCGCTTTTCCTGCCCTCACTTGCCTTGCAGCATCATGGAATCCTGAAGTGGCAAGGGCATATGGTCATGCTTTAGGCGAAGAAGGTTTGTATCGAGGCAAGAGCATGATACTGGCTCCTGGCATCAACATCTACCGCACACCTCTTGGAGGCCGCAACTTCGAGTACATGGGCGAAGACCCTTACCTGACCTCCCGCATGGTTGTGCCTTACGTTCAGGGCCTGCAGAGCTGTGGCGTGGCAAGTTGCGTGAAGCATTATTGCCTGAACAATGACGAGGAATATCGTCATCAGGTGAATGTGATTGTAAGCGACCGAGCGCTTCACGAAATCTATCTGCCCGGCTTCGAAGCCGCCGTGAAGGAAGGCAAGGCTTGGGGCGTGATGGGTGCTTACAATCTTTACAAGGACGAGCATAACTGTCACAACCAGTACACGCTCAACAAGATACTGAAGAATGATTGGGGCTTCGACGGCGTTGTGGTGAGTGATTGGGGAGGAGCACACGACCTTGACCAAGCCATCAAGAACGGGCTCGACATGGAGTTCGGCACATGGACGGACGGCTTGACGATGGGCGCTACGAATGCCTACGACATGTACTACCTCTCAAAGCAATACCAAAAAGCCATTCTCGAAGGCAAGTACACCACAAAGGAACTCGATGAGAAGGTGCGCCGCGTGTTGCGTCTCTTCTTCCGAACCACGATGAACAAGCAGAAGCCATACGGATTCCTTTGCAGCGAAAGTCATTACGAAGTGGCTCAAAGAGTTGCTGCGGAGGGCATCGTGCTCTTGCAGAACGAGGGAAACGTCCTGCCTATTAAGCCCGAAGGCAAGAAGATTCTTGTCGTGGGCGAGAATGCCATCAAGATGATGACCGTCGGCGGCGGCTCAAGTTCCTTGAAAGCACAGCATGAAATCAGTCCGCTCGAAGGTCTGCAGATGCGTCTTAAGGGTGTTTGCAACGTTGAATACGCAAGAGGCTATGTGGGCGACGTGAATGGCAATTATAATGGTGTCTCTACTGGTCAGGACCTTAACGACAAAAGAAGTCCTGAAGAGCTTATTGACGAGGCAGTCGAGAAGGCTAAGAAGGCAGATTATGTCATAATTTTTGGTGGCTTGAACAAGAGCGACTTCCAGGATTGCGAGGGTCACGACCGCAAATCAATGGACTTGCCTTATGAGCAGGACAAGCTCATCACAGCCCTTGCCGCCGTCAACAAGAACACCATCTACGTCAACATCAGTGGCAATGCCGTCTCGATGCCTTGGCGAAGGCAAATTCCCGCCATCGTGCAAGGATGGTTCCTCGGCAGTGAGGCAGGCATCGGGCTGGCCGACGTCTTGCTCGGCAACACCAATCCAAGCGGACATCTGCCCTTTACTTGGTACGAAAATCTCGGTCAAGTGGGCGCTCACAGCTTTGGCGAGGCAGCTTTCCCCGGCATTTGGCGGGAGGGCAAGAAGATAATCGACGAGGAATACAAAGAAGGCATTTATGTTGGTTATCGCTGGACGGACAAGCGGAAACTGAAGCCCGCCTTTGCATTCGGTCATGGTTTAAGTTACACAACCTTTAAGATTAGCAACTTGAAGGTTCAAAACTTTAAGCCTCTTCCAGAAGGAGGTTTGAGGGAGCCAATTAGCTTTACCGTTGATGTCACGAATACCGGCAACCTTGAAGGAAGCGACGTCGTTCAGCTTTACATTACCGATGTAAAGAGCAGTGTGGATCGTCCCATCAAGGAACTGAAAGCTTTCCAGAAAGTCAGCCTCAAGCCGGGCGAGACGAAGACCGTCACCTTGAAGACCGATGAGCGAGCCCTCTCGTTCTGGGACGAAGAAAGTGACGACTGGAAAGCAGAGCCGGGCGATTTCGTCGCTCAAGCCGGTGACGCAAGCGACCGCCTGACCTGCAAGGTTAAGTTCACACTTAAGAAGAGCGAGCAGGAAGGTTGTCTTGTCCTCCCGAGTGAGCGTGAACTCGAGGAAGCGCTTCGCAAGAACAAGTAGGATTGAACGGTAGCCGGATTCGCACATATCTAAGTTCTTGCACCGAGTCTGAGCGGGGAGTGAGACCCTTGTGAAGATTGCAATCGCGACCTGTTACGTTGGCCATCATAACGTGCGCTGAGCGATAGCCAGATAATTGCATAACCTGCCTCAGCAGCCGCGCAAAGTCCGCAGAAAGCACTCCACAACCTTCTCGTCGTGATGCTTTAAGGGGCATCAAATTCATCCTTCTACTCCGACGGCACGGCAAAACGAGTCGTGGTGAAGTAAGGCAACACAATCAGTATTTGATATCAACTAGGAAGAGGCCTTTTGCTGGGACGCTTTCGCCTGCGCTGCAGCGGTCTTTTGCTTCGATGATACGGCGCAAGTCTTCTTTGCTTATCCGCCCTCTGCCAACCTCGATAAGCGTTCCAACAATGGCTCGAACCATGTTGCGAAGGAAGCGATTGGCTGTTATTGTGAAGCGCCATTGCCCTGGTGCGACCTCTTCCCAAAAGGCTTCCTTGAGGTCGCAGAGGTTTGTCTTTACGTCTGTGCCCACTTTCGAGAAACTTGTGAAGTCCTTATACTCAAGCAGAACCTTTGCCGCTTCGTTCATCTTCTCAAAGTCAAGTTTGAAGGGTACTTGCCAGCTGTAAGCAGTGAGGAAAGGGTCTTTATAGGTATGAATATAATAATGGTATGTGCGCGCGAGAGCTGAGAAGCGTGCATGCATATCTTCATTTACTTGTCGAACCTCTTGCACTGCAATGTCCTGAGGCAGGAGTTTGTTGAGTTTGTAAGAGAGGTCATTGACCATTTCTCCTATTAAAGGAGGTTGGGTTGGGTCTAAGTCGAAGTGTGCCACCATCATCCTTGCATGCACTCCTGTATCTGTTCTGCCTGCTCCGACGACCTCAATGGGTTGGCGGAGTAGGGTAGAGAGCGCTTCCTGCAGTCGCTGCTGAACGCTGTCGCCATTAGGCTGAATCTGCCAGCCATGATAGCGCGTACCGTCGTAGGAAAGGATGATGAAGAATCGCATCAAGACATTTACGATTAATGTAATTTACAATTTAACTATTTATCCCTTTCCTTTGGATGGATTGGGGAGGCTTTTTCACTTGCGAAGCACCTTCTTGCTTTGTTCAACAACAATGCCGCGAGTCTTTTCTGAAGCCTTGCGACCACTGAGGTCGTATGTTTCATTGTGAATCGTAAATTGTAAATTGTGAATTGATTCTATTCCTGTCGGGTCTTCCCAGTCGCTCATCTGCACATTGTCGATGTTGACGCGTTTTTTGTCTGTGTTCTCGCTCTCGAACTTCAGGCGGATATTGCCGTCTTTGTTAATTTTGTAGCCATAGCGTTGCATCTCTCCTACAGCGAGCGACGAGACAATCTTCGTCCAAGTTTGTCCGCCATTGATGCTGTAGCTCACCGACATCTTCACGCCTGTATCGTTGCCATAGCTGCCAGCATAGAACCAAAGACTGTCGCAACCGTTCACTTTGTCTGTAGTCATCATGATGTATGCAGGTGTTGTGATGGTGTTGCCTGACTTTACATAACCCTTCATGCGGACACATTTCTTGTCGAGAGCATTGTCGTCAGCTGCAAGCAGGGCATTGCTCATCTCCCAAGTAGCAGCATTACAAGTGACTTCTGCAGCAGCATAAGCACCCTTCGAGCCAATCTCGAAGTCCTCGAAGAACGATTTCGTCTCATCTACATTGCAGCTGACAGAGATGACTTTGTCGTCTAGGCCTTCCGTGCTTACAATGACTTCGCTTTCATAGTCACCTTCTTCAAAGGCACCAGCGAAGCGAACGAAGAAGGACGGATTTGTGCCTGTTAGTGTGAGCTGCTGTGTCCAGACCTCGACATCGCTGCTGACTTCAAACGGAGCATTCGTGCTGACCTCTGTCAAGTATCTTGGAACAGCCAATGCCGTCACAGAGACTTGTGTGGGAGCGCTTGGATTGCCAGGAGTTGCAGTGAAGGCAATTTCTTCTGTGCTGACGGTAAAGACAGGAGCAATGTCAGGCATCTCGACAGTCACCTCGTTGCTGCCCACAATCTCTACGCCATCCTTGACGATGCTAACCCGATAATAATAAGTAGTGTTGGGCGAAACGCTCTTGACCTGATAAGTCGTGTCGGTCGTGGTGTAAGTGCCGAAAGTGATGGGATCTCCCTCAGTATCCTTCGTATAGACATTGAGGGTATAGGTTACATTAGGCTCGTAGTTCATCCAGTTTGCATTGAAGCGACGACTGTTGACGGCGCAAACGATGTCTGTGGCGGGATAGGCAGGAATGCCGTCCACGAAGGAAACCGTCAAAGGCGTTTGCTGCACATAGCCGCTTCCTTCGAGCAAGAACATCGCAGCATAAGTGCCTGCCTCTGTAGGCGTTACAGAGATGCTGATGTCTGTACCTTCATTGATTTCGTCGGCAGAGAGTGAGGATTGAGAGAGCACAAAACTTTCGTTGTTTACGGCGAGACTGGCACCTTCGCTCAAGCCTCTGCCACGCACCTGCATCTTTGCCGAGAAGGGGCGCGAGAGGGGATGCAAGCCAAAGTCAATCTCCTCGCTTGCTGCGGGCACGAATATCTCCGCACCATGCTCCTCAGTACAATAGAACTGCTCTTCCGTCCTGTCGCCCCAGATGTAATAGCATAGCTCAGGATAATCGACGAAAGGATTGCGGTTGCCTTGTATCTCATAGATGGCATCACATCGTTCTTGCTCTATCTCGTCAAGAGGGTCTGCCTCTGCCCATTCGAGCATCAGGTTATAGACCCAAGGGCGCATCAAGAGAGGGCTGTTCGGGTCAACTGTCAGCAAGCCTTCTGTCGTTGTCCAAAGCGAAGTCATGTGGCTGTAGCAAGTCGCCATATAAAAATATGTACGCGCGAAGTCGCCCTTCCATTGGTCAGCAGGTTCCCAGACAGTGATGAGGCTGTCGGCACGATAACTGCTGCTCTTGCCTACCTTAGTGACGCCATTTGTGTAAGAGACTGTGCCATCCACGATACCGATAGGGTTGTTGCTCTTGCGTCCATTTGCAGTAGCATCGGCAGGGTAGAGGTTAAAGAGGTCGCAATATGCATTGTTCTTGACATGTCCCCACCAGCTGTTAGCCCAGATGTGTTCGATGTTCATGTTGCTGACAGCAGTCATGTCGGGATTGAGGTATCGAACCACATTGCTGTAGCGGTCTCGCACCTGCATGTCTTCCATCTGGTCGGTTTGCCAGAATCCACTCCAAGTCTTGCCTGGCCCGCCGCCATAATCCAGCACTTGGTCAGGCTGGATGAGGTTGTGCAGAGCCGCCTTGAGCTCAGTGCCACGCAGACCTTCAGCTTTGCGATAGTATTGCTCTTGAGCCAAAGCCATTGACCAAGGACCAAGGACCAAGAACAGGAAAAGAACCTTTGACCTCATAACTTACTCTATACTTTTAACTCTAAACACTAAACACTAAACTCTCAACTACCTTTGCAGTATCTTCTTGCCGTTTCTGATGACGAGACCCTTCGTGTTGTGAGGAACTTGTCTGCCCATCAGGTCGTAAGTAATGACTTGTTCTGGCGAAGAGTCTTCCTCGGCCAAGAGCGGCAAAGCGTCAGGCAATTCGTAGGCAGTCACTTTCACATCCCTAATCTCCCAGCAGTAGCAGGCCGAACTGTTGCTGATGTAGCGGAATGCAAGTGTGACGTTGTCCCTGCCGCAGCAGCCTGCCAGACTGATGTCGCCCGATGAGACGAACTGGGTGAAGTTGCTGCTCGACTGAAGTGCTGGGAAGTTCGCATCAAGTTTTCGCCAGGTCGCATCTTCTGGGACACTTTCGTAGTCGTAGCTCACAAGCACTTGGAAGTAGGTATCCTCTACGGGAACCGTTTTGTTGTAGCCTGTGGCATGTTGGAAGCTGAGGACTGCGCCCTCCATCATCGAGAGGTCGAGGCTCAGCATCAGGTATTCGTCGGCTGTCTTGCCTGCGATGCTATAGGCGTTTGCCACGGCTCCATAGCTGCTGTTGCTTGTCCAGACCTCGCCTTCGCAACCTTCTGATGTGCGGACGAAGAATGGGTCGAGTCCCGATTTCATAGAGCAGTCAACAAGTACTGCAAACTGGGGAGTCGGGTCGTCTTGACCGCCGCTGCCAGAAGTGCCGTCGATGCTGAATGCATAGTCAATGCTGTCGCCCCAGATGTATTCTGCGAGGTTTGGGAAGTCGATGAATGGGTTGCGGTTGCCTTGTTCGCCGTAGGCACGTTCGTTTCTTGTTATCTCCCATTCGCAGACAGGGTCGTTCTTGCTCCATCTCAACAACATGGGCAGGATATCTTCTTTCAATGTAGGATAGTCTTCTTTTCTGAATGAGACGTTGACGTCGCTGCGGTTTTGCCAGTTGACGTCGGGATAGCAGGTTGCCACGTAGAAGAAGATTCTCGCGAAGTCGCCCTTGTACTCGTTGCATGGCTCAAACACCAGGTCGCCATTGGCATCTCTTCCCGTCTTCATTCGTGGATTGGAATAAGACACGGTGCCTGTCACTTCTCCCAGGGGGTAGTTTCCTTTGGCATTATTGGCTCGCTCGTCTGACGGGATGACCTGGAAGAGGTCGTTGCCGACTGCGATACTCGTTCCCTTGCCCCACCAGCTTTGAGGAGCCACATGCTCTTTGTTCATGCCGCTGACGGCAGAACCATTGCCTGTGAAGTAATATACTTCGTCGCTGTAGTAGTCCATCACCTGGTGCCGACCCTGCGAGTTTGTGGCAGGCAGGTAGTCGACTTTCTCGTAGGCTGCCCACAGGTTGCTGTATCCCAGTTTGGTATGTGGTGAGATGATGCTGTACATGGCAGCTTTGAGTGCCGCCTTCTTCTTGCCGTCGGCGTTGGTGTAGTAGCCGTTGGGAATGCCTGCCAAAGCGAGGTAGGGAACAAGCAGGGAGAGCAGGAACAGAGTATAGTGGTGTTTCATGGCTGTTGTTTGTTGTATGCGTATATTTGCGTACAAAGTTACGACTAATAATTATAAATTCAAAATCAGTAAAACAAAAATGTTTCTAAAATGCATCAAACGGAGGG
>JAGCNZ010000030.1 GCA_017645655.1 Bacteroidaceae bacterium
ACAAAGTTATGAAATAATACTTGTGCATTGCCCGCTCCGCAGGGTAAACCCAAATCGGTCATTAGAATTTTTGTCAGCGTGCACTTTCTTATAGTGCAGGTTTTCGTCATACGTAAGGGAGCAATGCGGGCATTGTGACCGCACGTATGGCGGAAAGATGCCAATAGGAAATGTGCGAGGACAAAAATAGAAAGTCATGGCTGATTGTCTTTGAGTACTTCGTTCTAATGACCGATTTGGGTTTAACATTGTTAATTTGCATGTGTATGCTCAAAAAAGGCATAAGGGGTCGAAGCATGTAAAAAGAAAAAACTTCAAAACGGGACTTGGTTTTCAGCATGTTGCAAAAACGCAGATTTGCTACCCCAAACGGAGGGTATGGGTGATGCCTTCGGGGAGTTCTTCCTCGTAGTGCGTCACCATGACGAGCGTCTTGTGCGGACGCTCGCAGAACTGCTTGATAATCTGCCGGACAAGCTCTCTGTTGTTGTCGTCGAGGCCGTGAAGAGGCTCGTCGAGAATCAGCAGCTCGGGGTCTTTCACAAAGGCGCGAGCCAGGAGGCAAAGGCGCTGCTCGCCGCTGCTGAGCTGAAGGAACGAGCGGTCTGCCACGCTATCTACGCCAAAGACGCGCATCCAGTCGAGGCATATCTGCTTTTGTTCAGGCTTAGGACGCACGTATAGTCCGACAGAATCACTTAATCCGCTCGCTACCACATCGATAGATGGGATATCTTTGAGGTAAGCTCGATGCATCTCAGGACTCACATAACCGATGTGTTTCTTGATTTGCCAGATGCTTTCACCCGTGCCTCGCCGATGCCCGAAGAGCTCGATGTTGCAGGCGTAGGCCTGCGGATTGTCGGCACAAACCAGGCTGAGGAGCGTGCTCTTGCCCGAGCCGTTCGGTCCGCTCAGCGCCCATCTCTCGCCTTCATGCACGGTCCAGTTGATGGGCTGCAATATGGTGCTGTTGCCGTACTTGATGCTCACATCGCGGAATCGCAGTATTTCTCCGCCGTCGTGGGGATAGAAGTCGCTTTCTTTGAGGTTGCGGACAGGCAGATTTGCAATCCATTCCTTGATGTCGTCGCTTAGCACGGGGCGTGGCATGGTTGCATATTGCTTGCGATATTCCGCGAGCGTCATCTTCGGGAGCAAGCGCAAATCCTCTACCGGAAGGACGTGCGTGATGAAGTCAGGAATGTCGTCGCGCTTGCTCAGGACAAGGATGACGAGCAGCTGCGTCTCGCGTGTCAGCGTGTCGAGCAAGTCCCTGAAGTCCTTTCGTGCCTGCACATCAAGGCCGATGAAGGGGTTGTCGATGATGAGAATGCGAGGCCTCGTGGCAAGGGCTTTGGCAATCTGGAACCTGCGCAGCTCGCCGCTACTCAGAGAAAGAAGAGTAGCCTCCCCCAACCCCTCCAAAAGAGGGGAGAAAAGCCGCATCCATTCACCCCTCCTTTGGAGGGGACGGGGGAGGCATTCATTTACAGTTGGGCTGTCGTCGGGGATGTCGTGCTGGTTCCAGCGCTGCTGGTAGTAGTAGGTGCCGTCCTGCTCGCCGTAGGAATCGCGAAAGGAGATGTACTTCAGGTTGTCGCTGACGAGAGGCGACTCGCTTGGCGAGAAGTCATAGTGCACCTCGTTCAGAAGCAAAGGATAATGTCCCGTCAAGACCTCGACGAGACGCGACTTGCCCGCAGCATTATCGCCAACGATGGCAATCTGCTCGCCTTTCTCAATGTGCAGATTGATAGGCTCTGCCATTCGCCAAAGCGGATGTCGGGCAACACCATTTACTATTGTAACCATTGAACATTGACGATTTGACAATTAAAGTAATTTACAATTTGACAATTAAAATAATTTACAATTTGACTATTTACGATTTACTATTTATTTACGATTTAGTAATTTAACCATTTACAGCGCGGTAGCAAATTCTTCATTCTTCACTCTTCATTCTTCATTTTTTCAATTTACAGCGCGGTAGCAAATTCATGGATGCTCTAGCACCATGGCGCGATTGTAGTCGCGGAACTTCATTCTTCACTCTTCATTCTTCACTTTTTCAATTTACAGCGCGGTAGCAAATTCATGGATGCTCTAGCACCATGGCGCGATTGTAGTCGCGGAACTTCATTCTTCATTCTTCACTCTTCATTCTTCATTCTTCACTCTTCACTCTTCATTCTTCATTCTTCATTCTTCATTCTCTTCACTCTATCTTTGTTCTTCTTCACAAAGTCTGCCCAGCCTCGGTACTTGTGGTCGGTCTCGGGCTTGCCCATCTGCAGGAAGTGGCAATACGCAGCACCCAGAGCATCGGTAGCGTCGAGGAACTTGCCCATTTCTTCTTTTTCGACATGGAGCATCCGCCGGAGCATGTCGGCAACTTGCTCCTTGCTGGCATTGCCGTTGCCCGTTATAGCCATCTTTATCTTAGAGGGCGCGTACTCGGTAATAGGAACTTGACGCTGTATGGCAGCCGCTATGGCAACGCCTTGAGCACGCCCCAACTTCAGCATACTCTGGATATTCTTGCCGAAGAAAGGCGCCTCAATAGCCATGCAGTCGGGCAGATAGCCTTCGATGATGCTGCACACACGCTCGTGGATATGGCCGAGCTTCAGGTAAGGGTCGGCAAACTTGCGCAGGTCGATGACTCCCAAGGCAAGCATCTCCGCCTTTTTCCCCTCAACACGAAGCACGCCATAACCCATGATGTTCGTGCCCGGGTCTATGCCAAGAATGATTTGCTCCATTTCTCTTTTTCAAGCCTTTCTGAACTGCAAAAGTACAAAATAAATGTCAAAAATCACGCATTATTGCGAATTATTATGAATTATGAATTATGAATTGTGAATTATTTCTTACCTTTGCAAAGCAAAATGTGAACTAAATAACAGAATGATGAAAAAGATTCTTCTTATTTTGCTCCTTGCCCCCTGCACCTTGCTCACGGCAAAAGCACAGACGCTGAAACAAAAAGTAAACGTAAGCGAAATCAAGGCCGTCGCCACGACTAAGGCAGAGAACTATGCCGAAATCACTTTCGACACGCTTCGCCACAACTTCGGCAAGTTCCCGAAAAGCGAGCCTCTGGTGCGTTGCACGTTCCCCTTCAAGAATACCGGCACAGCACCACTTATCATACATCAGGCATTTGCCAGCTGTGGCTGCACCATTCCGACATACACAAAGGAACCCATCAAGCCAGGTGAAAGCGGCATGATCGACGTGACCTACGACGGTACAGACAAATTCCCAGGACATTTCCAGAAGACAATCACCATTCGCTCCAATGCTGTCAACGAAGTGGTACGCCTCACCATTGAAGGCACGATGGAGTAGTTTCCTGCTTTTCGCCTTCCTCTCTACCCTATTTGTTAATGCAAGAGAGGAGTGGAATCCCTTGGCACAGGAAGGGGCTGTCGTGACAAGCGGCAAGGCTCGCTTCACGATTCTCACGCCAAGGCTCATTCGTATACAGTATAGCACAAAAACTCTTTTTGAGGACCGAGCGACGTTTGCCGTCGTGAACAGAGACCTGCCGGTTCCCGCTTTCACCAGTACAGAAGAGGATGGTTACCTCGTTATTCGTACGGATTCGCTGACCTTGCGCTATAAGATTGGCTCACGCATTCAAAGGCAACACAAGAACAGCACGGTTCTGGGCATCACGTTCCAGATGAACGGACGCCGCATCCTCTGGTATCCCGGCAAGGACGACGCGCTCAACTTGCTTGGCACGCAACGTACCCTCGACGGCGACATCGGCGACACGCATCGTGTTTCCTTCGAGAAAGGTCTGCTCTCACGAGACGGATGGGCCATTCTCGACGAGTCGCCCAGCACTCAGAGAGGTGATGGAAGTCGCAGTTTTCCCTTCGACAAAGAAGTAGACGGCATTCCCTGGGTAGGCACGCCACTCGATGCAGATGCCATCGACTGGTACTTCTTCGGCTATGGACATCAGTACAAAGATGCATTGGGCGACTATGTTCGCATTGCCGGACGGCAGCCTTTGCCCCCCAAGTACATGTTCGGCTATTGGTATAGCAAGTATCAGGCTTACTCACAAAAGGACATCCAGGATCTGATCAGTGAAATGGAGGACAACGACATTCCGCATGATGTCCTCATGATTGACTGCGATTGGCATCAAAACTCATGGACTGGTTGGACATGGAATAAGTCGCTCTTCCCCAGTCCCGCAAATCTTCTCAGCTGGCTGCACACCCATAACACCAAGACAGCGCTCAATCTTCATCCTGCCGACGGCATCGGCTCCAGCGACGACAACTTCTCAAAGATACGAAATGACATGGGGCTTGATGCAAGCGTCACGACCATCCCTTGGCAACTCGAAGACTCAACGTTCTATCGTACTTTCTTCAAGAACCTGATGCGAGTGAGGGAACGTCAAGGCGTTGACTTCTGGTGGCTCGACTGGCAGCAGGACCTGACAAGCAGCTACATTGCTGGACTTGGACAGACCTTCTGGCTCAATCATGTCTTCTACAACGACATGAGACTGAACCGAACCGATCGTCGCCCCGTCATCTTCCACCGATGGGGAGGGATGGGAAGTCATCGCTACCCTATCGGCTTCTCGGGCGACACCTTTGCCACTTATGGCACTCTACAATTCGAGAGCTACTTCACGGCAACGGCTGCCAATGTCTGTTTCGGTTATTGGGGACATGATGGCGGTGGTTATCTGCAGCCCAACAACATCAGCACCGACCCCGAACTCGTGTTGAGATGGATGCAGTTCTGTGTCTTCCAGCCCATCTTCCGTACGCATGGCTCCAGCCAAAGCGGGTGCGAGCGCCGCATATGGAAGTTCTCGAACCTCGACCTTCAAAGGGAAGCTTTCAAACTTCGCTATACACTCGTACCTTATATATATACGGCAGCTCGTCAGGCATACGACACAGGCGTCTCCATTTGTCGTCCACTCTACTACGAATGGCCGGAAGAGAACAAAGCATACTCGGTTGAGGACGAGTACATGTTTGGCAACGACATTCTCGTTTCTCCAGTCTCGACACCTGTCAACAGCGATGGCACAAGCGAGCGAAAGACATGGTTGCCTAAAGGTTTGTGGTTCGACGCATGTCGCAACAGAATATGTGTGGGAGATCGTACCATTACGGACTATTACGCGCTCAACGAGATTCCCTACTTCATTCGCCTGGGTAGTATCATTCCCTGCTACCCCGCCCTCTCGCACCTGAAGGCTGAGCCATCTTCGCTCGTGCTTTGGGTTATTCCGGGAGCCGACGGCACGGGAAAGCTTTACGAGGACAACGGCGACAGCGAAGCCTATAAGGACGATGAGTTTGCAACGACGCTCTTTAAGCAAACACTTTCTGCTGAAGGCACATCGCTCACCATCTATCCGCGTGAGGGCAGTTACGAAGGCATGCTCGGGGAACGGGCATGGCAAGTGGTCTTCTTCTCGATGGAAGCACCCGCCTTTGTTCGCATCAATGAAGAAGCAACAGACAATTGGACATACGACGAAGACCTGAAACGACTTTCGGTCAACATCCCCACTCGTCCCTGCTCAGAAACCATCGTAGTTAACATAAAAGAAAACGAAACGGGCATAGAACAAATAGAAGATGATAAATGGTCAAATGGTAAATGCTATGACCTGAGTGGCCGTCAAATGGTAAATAGTAAATGGTCAAATGGTAAATTCCATAATGGCATATACATTCGAAACGGAAAGAAAATCCTCATACCCTACAAGCCATGAAACGACTCTTGCTTATCTTATTTCTTGAATGGTCAATAGTCAATGTTCAATGTTCAATGGCTCAAGACTATAGTCGCTTCTGGGCAGTGGGTACTGCCGTGCCTGGAGGTATTCAGGAACTGACGCCTTTCCCCAACAATCAGTTCAAATACACAGGACGTCTCATCGAGGGAGGCACACTCTACTTCCGCAACAAGGAAACGCCAACAGGAAGCCTTATACGCTATGTCAAGCCCACTTACGAGGATGCATACGCCGTGACAAATACGATGCCATTCACCTTTGCTACAGTTCGCGACTCCACGGCCAGCCTTTGGACTGTGCCGCTGACGGAAGACGTCTATCGCATCACAATCGATGTCAACGCCAAAACCTTGACAGGTGAACTCTTCCGTCCTTGGAACGAACTCTTCATCGTTGGTGGCGCTACCGAATGCGGATGGGTGACATACACCTTCCTGCCTTTTACTCGCGACGAAGACGAAGTTTGTACTTGGGACTGGACAGGCGAGCTGAAGGAACGCCCCGAGTTTGGCGAACCTCGCCGCTTCAAGTTCCTCGGGCAGAATGCCTGGGACCCGAAAGCCTTGCATCCCTACTCGCAAGACGAGGACATCCTCGGAAGCACCCAACTGCTTACTGGAGGTATCGGAGACAACAAATGGAACGTAAGTCAAGAGGGCTACTATCACATCCGTGTCGATGTCTTTCGTGAGACAGTTCATGCCGAATATCTTGGCCCAGCACCAACCAGCGAGGCACCCACAGCCATTGATGAAATCGAAAATAGTAAATCGTCAAATAGTAAATGTTATGATTTAAGCGGCCGAGAAATCGTAAATAGTAAATCGTCAAATAGTAAATTACCTCGGGGCATCTACATAAAAGAAGGCCGCAAGGTCATTATTAAATAACATCAAGCCCCGCCAACCAGTTCGTTAGCGGGGCTTAATGTCTTATTCTATACGATATTTAATCTTATTTCACCACAACCTTTTTGCCGCCCTTTATGTAGATTCCTGGCTGTCTTATCTTATCTATCTTGCGGCCAGAGAGGTCGTAGATGGCATCAGACTTCGTTTCGCTCGGAATCTCGTCAACACTTGTGGTATAAACATTAAGGATTTGCTCCAAGGTCAAGCTTTCGGGGCCGAACACAATGACGTTTTCCTTGTTGGCAGCCGTCAGGTTGAGAATCATTATCGGTGTGCCGTCCCAAGTCACTTGTCCGCCTTCCATCGTTACATCTGCCATCATGAAACCGCTTCTTGTAGGAATGGTGATTCTCTTGGAATCAGGAAGGTCGTAGAAGACTCTGCCGTCTTCCATATCGCTCACATCAACACCAGAAACGGTGAAGCCACTAAGCTTGTCTCTTGAAGATGCCAGAACGAAGGCGCCATAGGAAACATCAACCTTTCCAGCTCCAGACGTCGAAGGCTTCATGGTCAGCGTATGGTCTGTTGGACCTATAACAGCTTGGTTCGATCCTGCTACGAAAACCTGCCAGAGGCTGCCTGCGAACTGCTGCTCGCCAATGACGGTTATCGTGTAGAACACCCTTGCGTATCTGTAGTGCTCGTCACCTGCGAAGTAGCCCATGATGGTCGCAGTGCCTGCGGAGAGAGGTGTTACTTCGCCCGTCTGAGCATTGATGGTAGCCACACTATTGTTCAACGACCTCCACGAAATTGTAAAGTCTTCCATTCTCGGCGACGTCACTTCAGGCGACATGAACGGACGGCCTATGCGGGCAATCACGCTGCTCTTCGCAAGTCGGAGAAGAGGATTGGCTTTGTTCATCGTCACGGTGTAGGAGATAGTTGGGGCAGTGAAGTCAGTCGTCGTGCCATCTGCTGTGACAACAGAAATCAGGTTTACCTTCCTCTCCTTAGCAGGTATCGCCATAATTTCGTCTATGTCCCTTTCATTCGAGATAAGCGAGACAGTAAGCTTCAAACCATCCGAACCTATGCTACCAAGTGTGTTGGCCTCTGCATCTTCGATTTCGAGGACTTCGTTGCGACCGACAGATGTGAAGGTGACGGTCTGAGGCTCGATGCTTGTATCGCCGTAGGTGAACTCGAAGTTGAGCATCGTCTTGTCTGCCTTGAGCCTATAGTCGGGACCAGAGTAGTCTGTGACGCGCGTCTCCTTATGACTTGCATCATTCAAGCAGAAGCGTTGCTCCATGCCCTTCACTCTGGTCGTTGCCTCGCGTATAGTTTCCCAATTGCCCCAGTCGTGACCGAGACGGTCTTCTCTGTCGCCTCTCCACATCAGCTTGTTGCAGAACATACAATAGGTGTCGCCTGTATAACCGTCGGTAGTACAGGTCGATTCGTGTGCCCCAACTTCCTGTATCCAATAATCGGGACCTTCCAGTACTCCGTAAGGCGAGACGAAGATGTCCAGGCCATGAGTGAGCGGTGTATTCTTTCCTTTGACTCTCTCTCCACAGCGGTTGCAGAGGAAGTCGCCGCTATAGCCGTGCGTATGGTCTGGGTTAGGTATATCAGCTTGCACATAGCCTGTAAGCTGGTTCTTTACTCTATTGGTGCAGTAATACACTTCCTCTGTTCCCGGTATTGGTGTCCTAGGCAAGTCGTGGCCCAGAGCTCTAATTTGTTCACCAGGCTCAAGCACTTCACCGCAATCTGCACAAAGCGCATCGGGTTGGTGGCCATAGCCCTTGCAAGTAGGTTCTACACGTTCGCCCATCACTGTGCCGCCAGAGTGGTAGCATCGCTGATAATCTGCGATGATAGCCACGAAGCCATTAGGCATAACGAAGGTTGTGGTGCTTGCATTGGCGTTTGCGAAGTTAGCTTCCAGAGGTTCAGCCCATCCGCTGCCATACGGGAGAGCGCCTTCGTGCAGATTGTTCCACTTCTTGAACTTCACAGGATAGGACAAACCCGTACTCTTGCTTATATTGCGGTCGTAGGTCAGCGTTACAGTCTCACCTGGTGCGGCTACAGCGGGTTCTGCCGTTCCGTTCAGCACAAGCACAGGATAGGTGCCTAACTTGAAGGTCTTCTCTATCTTATATTTACATACTTCGCACGTATAGATGACCCTTCCAATCTGTGTCGCAGTAGCCTCCTTGCTTACGTACATATTCCAAGTATGCGCTTCCTTCTGCATCACTCTGTCGCCGCTCTTGCAGAACACAACGTGCTCGTACTTATCGCAACCTGCCTTGTTGGGGTCGAGCACATATCTGTGCGTATTCGGGTCGAGCACGAACATCTCATCGTCGTACCATGAGTAGAAGTCGTGCGTGTGCGGCAACTTGTCGATTGTCTCTATCTTGGTGAAGTCGCAGATGGTGCAGGTCAACTGTTGCCGACCAGTTCTTGTCTCCGTGGCTTGCGAGAGAATTACAGGTGTACCGAAGCTGTGTGCCTGAGGCGCATTGGGACTTGCAACGCCGCACTTGCAGACGAACCAGTGAGTTGTGGTCGAGCTTCGTGCTACGTCGAAGGTATGAACGTGTCCCGGCTCAACCTTCGGGATGACGGTTTGCTTCTTATAGCCGCAATCCATACACTTCTGCTCGTACAAGCCAGTCTGAGTGTCAGTTGCAGGACGGATGAGCGTCCACTCGTCGAAGCGATGCTTGGAGGTCTTCTTCACCTCTTCGCAACCGTCGCCAGCACAAGCAAAGATGTGCTTTTCCGCATCAATCCATTCATATCTGTTGAAGACATGCTGGGCGTTCTGCTTGGCGCGTTTGGTCGTCACGCTGCCCTTGTCGTTGCTGACAACGCAATAGTACTCGTAGGTATCGTAGCAGCTTGAGCCATAGATGAAGACTGTCAGGCTCTTGGTGGTTGCGCCGCTCACGTCTGCCTTGCCGCTGACGTCGAACCAGCCGCCCTGCTCGTCCACAAGTTTCACTGGAGTAGAGGAACGTATCGTCCTGTACCATTGGTAGCTGAGGTTCTTGCCGCCAGCCCTTACGGTGTATGTGGCATAGCGAGGAGTTTCGCCGAATGCGACGTCGCTCACTTTGCCTTCATAGTCCTTTGGCTGATCGATGATATAAGGCGAACCGTCTTCTGGAATGGGAAGATAAGGAATAGAAACTGTGCAGAAGAATTGTTCACAGATAGCGCAGAATACGTTAGCCTTGCCGTTCCTGTGCTGCTCAGAGTTCGGCTCTGCGATGGTAACAGATTCACCTTCTGTATGGGCATCCTTGTCAACAGCTCCGCCACAATCGAGGCAAACGTGCCAATGAGCGTTGCCGTCGCTCTCCCACTCTGTGCCGACATTTGCGTGAACGCAATCGGCATCGTGGTTACACTTCTCGAGGCATTGCTCGTCGGCATAGCACCAATGTTCCATGAACTCGCTGCTTTCTACGCAAAGCTCGTGTGTACAGCCTACAGATTCTGTGTTAGCTTGGCAGCAAGTAATGCAGAGTTCGCATTCGTCGCAACGGTCACCGCCTTCGAAGCAGTCGCCACATTGGTCGCAGATAAAGTGGTCGCCGTCGTCTTCGAACGAGCCGTCGTCAGGACAGTAATCGTGTTCACAGTGATAGCCTTCAGCACAACTCTCGCACTTGCCGCAGAACTCGCAAAGTTCGTCTGGATCGAAGCAGTCGCCGCAGTCTGTGCAAAGATGCTCTTCCCATTCGTCTCCTTCAGGACAGAGTCCGTGCTCGCAGTGATAGTCGCTTTGACAATCTTCGCATAGGCCGCAGTACTCGCATTCCGTATCATCTGGACACTCATAGCAAGCAGGGCAGACATGATCTGCGTAATCGCTCGACTCGAGGCAGTAGCCGTGTGTGCAACCAGCGTCTTCGCTGTTTGCCAGGCAACATCCTTCGCAGAGGCCGCAGTCGCCGCAGATTTCCTGACCCTCTCCTTCTGCACAGTCGCCGCACTCATCGCATATCCATCCATTCTCTTCGCAGCAATTAGTGCAATGGTCGCCGCCAACAAGGCATTGCTGTACTTCATTGCCAAAGCCAAAGCAATGCTCACATTCAGGACAATGCGTATTGTTCGACTCGATGCAACTGAAGCACTGACCGCACTCATCGCACATCTCCTCTTCGCAGGTAGTGCAGTCCCTGCAGTGCTCATCGTCGTTCTGAATACATTGGTTGCAGAGTTCATGCTCTTCGCAACCACCATCTGAGGCATCAGTATATTCACCATCTATGATAAGACAGACACCACAATCCTTACAGGAGAGATCTACACAATCTGTGCAGTGTTGCCACGATTGCCCGCATTCGCACTTCTCCCCTGTCTCCCAACCAAAATGATAATCACAAAAGTTACAGTGAAACTTTAAGTTATTATCCATAGAAGATTTGCACGATTCGCAGTACGAGCCAGCAGGACTTTCATCATAACAGGCATAACAGGCAGGCTCATCCATACAAGCCTCACAGATTTGGCAATGATGGAGCGAACAACAAAGCCAGTTTGTATTAATAAGGCAAACTCCGCAATCTTCACAGAATTTGTCGGAGCATTCATCTTGAAAATCATCATACGCTTCATCAAAACTATATTCATCCCAATGAATATTATAACCTTTGTGGAAGGTTGTACCACATTGAGGGCACTCATGTTCAAATGTCAGCTCTCCTCCATCGCTCGAGTATGTGCAGTCATAGTCTGCCCATGCTAAGCGCGGCACGAGGCAACAGAGTGTAAGCAAAAGTGCGAGCATACCCCTACCAGGCAGCATCCATCGCTTGGTCATAATATCTTTCATAACAGCAAATGTTTGAGGTTAAACAGAGTTTCACGCTACAAATTTACTGTTTTTTTTTATACAAGCAAAGAAAAGAGAAAGAAATAATGATTGAGGATAAAAGATTAGGGAACAAGGGAGTGAAATCATATTGGCGTGTTGAGTAAGGCAATATAACGTGCCAAATCGGGCGTCACAACGTGCTGCGTAGGGAGACATAACGTGCTGCGTCACCTTTTTAGCGGGCGCCAAAAGAATTCGTAGCGGCCGCTAAAAGAATTCATAGCGGGCGCCAAAAATTTCCGTAGCGGCCGCTAAAAGAATTCATAGCGGGCGCCAAAAATTTCCGTAGCGGCCGCTAAAAACTTATTTTCATCTATGAAGAAGTAATGGCTTTGAATGGTAGATTGGAAAAGTATCTATAAGTTTTTTGCCAAAATGCTTGGAGCGAATGAGAATAATTGCTAACTTTGCACGAAGAAGTACATTTATGTTTAACCTTTAAACCCTTTTCAAAACATGAAAAAGTACATTGCTGAATTGATTGGTACATTTGTACTGACATTCCTGGGCTGCGGTGCAGCCGTGAGTCTTGGTTGTGGAACTCCTGAAGGTGGCATCGCTGCAGTTGTTGGCACCGCCATTGCCTTTGGTCTCTCTGTAGTTGCCATGGCTTACACCATCGGCGGCATCTCCGGTTGCCACATCAATCCTGCCATCACGCTGGGTTGCCTCGTTACGGGTCGCATCAGCGTGAAGGACTGCTTCGGCTACATGTGCGGACAGGTCATCGGTGCCATCATTGCCGGTGCTGCGCTGTTCTATCTCTATCCCGGCTCAGGACTGGGTGCTAACGGCATCGGTGTAGGCTGCAACGGATGCTGGTGCGTTGCCATTTCTGCCGAGATTATCCTGACAGCTCTCTTCGTTCTCGTAGTGCTTGGCTCTACGCACAAGACGAACGGCGCGACGAACAACTTCGCCGGTCTTGCCATCGGTCTGTCGCTGATTCTCATCCACCTGGTGGGCATCTACTTCACAGGCACGAGCGTGAACCCTGCACGTTCCATCGGTCCCGCCATCTTTGCCGGCGGCGATGCGCTTGCAAACCTCTGGATCTTCATCGTAGGTCCCTTCGTAGGAGCCCTCGTTGCAGCATGCCTCTGGAAGATTGTCGAGCCTTGCGAAAAGTAACTTAACACATCTTTTTATAATATAAGAAACCGCCTGCGTGGGAAACGTAGGCGGTTTCTTGAATGCTTTAGCACCAAGGCGCGCTGTTAAGGCGCGGAGCTATGAAATATGGAATACATGTCACAAGAGGGCTACGACAAGATTGTAGCCGAACTGCGCGAACTGGAAACCGTGGAACTGCCACGCGTGAAGGATGCTATTGCTGAGGCACGCGACAAGGGCGACCTCAGCGAGAACTTCGAATACCATGCCGCCAAACGCGAACAAGGCAAACTGCTCGGCAGGATACGCTTCCTGCAACGCGTGCTGGAGTTCGCCCGCGTGATAGACAAATCAAAGCTCCGCAGCGACGGCATCGGCCTGCTGAGCAAAGTCGAAATGACAAACCTCGGCACCGGCGCAAAGCTCTGCTACACCATCGTCAGTCCGCACGAAGCAAACATGAGCGAGGGAAAGCTCTCCATCAAGTCGCCCATCGCCCGCGCCCTCGTCGGCAAGAACGAAGGCGACGAAGTTGAAGTCCGCGTCCCCGTCGGCACCCTGAAACTCCGCATCGAAAACGTCACGCGCTGAACGATTTCCGATGTTGCGTGTTTGCAATAATGAAAGGCCTTTGAAAAATGAAACAATGAAAGAATGAAACAATGAAAAGGACAATCATTATTGCAGCAACCATCATTTATTGCGCCGTTGCCTCCGCGCAGAAGGCAGAGACCATCGAGTCATTTATTAGCACAAGCCACGAGGCGGAATGGTATGCCGGGCAGATTGAGGCATGGCAGAAGAAAGTGGATGCCAACCCGAAGGACGAGTGGGCTTGGCGAAACCTGTTCCGCGCCACGAACTATCACGAGATGTTCACCACAGGCTATGGCGACGAGGACAAGTCTCCGTCTGCCGCCATCATCCGGAAGATGGAACAAACCATCCCCGACAGCTACGCGCTGAACCTCTGCAAGGGACGCTACTGCCTGCACTCCGACTCTGCTGCCCGAAGGGGCGACAACATCTACCGCGCCATCGAGCTTATGCCCGAGGATGTTTGTGCCGAGGACGTCAACTACTTAGCCTGCCGCATCTGGAGCATCGACCCCGAGAACCCGAAGGTCGGCGAACTCTTCCGCAAGACGTACCACATGAAGTACTACCCTACCCGCATCATGCACTACAACATGAACATGCTGCGGAGCATGCAACCGAAGGCTTTGTACTTTGCCAACGGCGACGTATTGCTTGGCCCGATGAAGATGATGCAGGACGCCTTGGACGAAAGGACGGACGTCACCATCATCCCCATCTCCTACCTCCACTCCCCCAACTACTTGCAGGCACTCTTCCGCAAGCTTGGCATCAAGCCCAAGACCTTCGACGTGCAGGATTACGGGAATCAGTACGGCGAGGACTGGTACAAGCACTTCGAGGCAGACATCATCATGTACCTGATAACGGAGACCAAGCGCCCGACGTACTTCTCGACCGACATCCTTTCGCAAACCTGCCTCGACAAGGACAGCATCTACAACGAAGGGCTTCTGCTCAAATACAGCACTCACAAGTACAACAACTTCGACATCGCCATGCACAACGTCAGGGAAGTCTATCACCTGGAATACCTCGCAGAACCCGACCTTGTATATGATGCGTGGGTAACAAGCCAACAGCTCGACTTGAACCATGTGACGCTCCTCTCGCATCTCATACCGAAGTTCAGAAAGAAAGGCGAAACAGAGCAGGCGGACCGCTTGTACAACTTGCTGAACAAAGACATAGAGCGTGTCCAACTTTTTGAACATCCCGACGCGAAAGCTGCTATCATAGAAAAGTTCAAGAAGGATACTGAAGGAGAATGAACATTCTCATGTTTCATAAGCCACTCGGTTCGTTCACCGACGACGAACTGATGCAGCGGGTGAGCAGCGAGGACGACGACAGAGCTTACGACGAGCTCTATCGTCGTCATGCGCGGCGGCTCATGGGATTCTTCTTCCGACAAATCGGCAAGGACGAAGCCCAAGCTGCCGACCTCGTGCAGGATGCCTTCCTTCGCCTTTGGACGTCGCGCAACAAGTTCAGCGGCACGGGCTTCCGCACATGGCTCTTCACCATCAGCTTCAACCTCCTGCGCAACCATTATCGGCATGACGAGATTCGGAAGCAGTACGAACAGATTGCCACTAAGCAAAAGGAAGAAGTGGCTGCCGATGCGCACATCATCGAGCAGATAGACAGCCGTGCCTTCGACCTTGCTTTGCAAAGGGAACTGGAGAAGCTGCCGCCGGAGGGACGGATGCTCTTTTCGCTAAGGTTCGAAGAGGAGCTGACCGTACCGCAGATAGCGGAGGTGATGGCTGTGCCCGAAGGAACCGTCAAGTCGCGGCTTCACACATTGACACAAACACTCAAGCATAAACTTAACCCATCATGATACAGTTTGAAGACAAACTCCGCGAGTCGGCACAACGGCTTGCTGCTCGCGACAACCAATCTTTGCACGTCCCAGCCAGTCCGCTTGCACAGAAGCGCAGCTATTGGGGCTGGGTGGCAACACCGGCAGCAGCCGTCGCGGGCATCGTCCTCGGCATGTCGATGGACATCTTCGTTGCAAGGAAGCCAGAGATACGTTACGTCCAGAATACAGACACCATTTGCATCGACCATCCCGTCCGCGACACCATTTACCTTACGCAAGTCGTGGAGAAA
>JAGCNZ010000031.1 GCA_017645655.1 Bacteroidaceae bacterium
AGACCGAGCCACGGCATTGATGTTTTCCGACTTAATAAAACATGCCGTCGCCACATGTATGTTCAATGATGAACGACTTGGATTCGACGGAACCACATACTTCTTTGGGAACAGTATTCGTGTTGCCACGATATGGTCGCCAGAAAATGAAAGCAACTGCAAGAGGCTGACGGATGTGCTGGAGAAAGCAATGACTGCTGTCAGGAATCAGGACGAAGAGGAACTGAAGAGCTTGCTGCCCGAGGTTGAGTCCCTGACAGAGGTCTTCAAGAAGCTTTACCCTAAAGACTGATATCCTCTTCCTTCTATATAAAGAGAATAACTCTCGCTTGTTGCCGACCTTGAACTGTGTTCGAGATCTGCTGCGCTTGGTAAAGCGAAAACAAACACGTGCGTTTGCTTTCGCTCTACTCTCGCTTGTTGCCGACCTTGAACTGCGTTCGAGGTCTGCTGCGCTTGGTAAAGCGAAAACAAACACGTGCGTTTGCTTTCGCTCTACTCTCGCTTGTTGCCGACCTTCATCAGGGCGATGCCGATGATAATCCAGATGATTTCGCGGACACGGCAGATGATGCTGACGAAGAAGCCTTGTTCGACGGTCAGCCCCATTGCTTTTGTGGAAATGGCAAAGCCGCCTTCCTGCACGCCGAGCTGCATGGGGAGGAAGCCGATGAGGTTGGAAAGCAGCGTAGTAAGCGAGACAATCAAGATGCTATGCAAGAAGGTGAGGGTGATTCCATCGAACCCTCCGCCGCCATCTATGCCGAAGAGCAAGAGCATGAATAGCACTTCGGCACTCTGCACGATACGCGATAGGTACTCGAGACCCAAGGCGGCATAGAAGTTTTTGCGGCTCTGCTGATGAAGGGCTGCGATTTGTGCATCGACATTATGCAAGGCTTCGGCATGCGCTAGCAAGAAGCGTTCGCTCCATCCTTTGAGCCCCGGCAGATGCCCCAGCCATCGAATCAGCCTCACAACAAGCCCGTACTTGTATCCCCTATAGAAGAGATAGAAGGCAATCAGGCAGAAAACGATGATGATGCCAAGCACGATGCCGACCGTCGTATCGAAGGGAAGGTCGCCTGCCAGCGCGAGAGCAAGGTAGAGGAAAACTGAGGTGAACCAGAACCAGAAGTGCGCAAAGACGTGGAACATCGCGTAGAGGATGACGGAGGAGGTGGCATGCTGCTTCGAGATGTCCTTGCTCAGCTCCATGATGCGGTAAGGCTCTCCGCCAAGACCGCCAACCGGAGTGGCATAGTTGAGCGCATAACCTGTGATGGTCAGCTTGTATATTCGCCAAAAACCTACGGTTTCATCGGGATCTGTGTTACCCCGGATGACCGACATCCATGCGAGAGCATTGATGCCATAAACCACGATCCAGATGC
The DNA here is from genome assembly GCA_017645655.1 of Bacteroidaceae bacterium. Taxonomy (GTDB): domain Bacteria; phylum Bacteroidota; class Bacteroidia; order Bacteroidales; family Bacteroidaceae; genus Physcousia. The sequence continues at coordinate 1,395 of JAGCNZ010000031.1, forward strand.
CTACGATGGGGATGAGCCAATAACCTGCGCGGCAGATATGTCCCCAAAGCTCAACGAAACTGACGTCGAACGTGAAGAGCATCACCACGACACACACGATGCCGAGGAAGAAGAAGAAGTTATTCCAACTCATTTAGTTAATTCATAATTGTTAATTCATAATTCATAATTATTATTTCTTTAAATCGTAAGCAGGGCGCAATCCTTGATTATGAATAGCGAATTATGAATTGTGAATTATTCTTTCCCTCACTCTCTTGCAGAACGCTTCGTGGCGGCGGTTGATATAATATGTGAGAAGTCCCATGCAGACTATCTCGAAGAGGAAGTTGCAGACGGGGAGGTCGATGAGGCAGAACAGGAAGAACATGCCGGAACGGAAGTTGAAAGTGAGCATCGCGTTCAGCGGCATCAGGGCTTTCGACTCGCGATGGAGCTCTTCTCGAACTGCATCAGGCATATTGCCGGCACTTCCGTATTTCTCGCGAAGCGTGGAGATAAGTTTCTGAAACTCAGGCGTTGACTTCTCTTGCTTACGTGTGTAGTCGATGTATGTCTTGAGGAAATAGCGCCAGAGGCGATTGCCTTCGACCGGTGTCTCGTCGTAGGCCTTTTGCTGCTGCTCGGAGTTGTCGAGCTCGCTGCCTTTCTCGCCTTTCAGGAAGAAGAGGTGAATCTGGATGTAATAGTCGGCAAGTCGCTGCTGGCCGCCCATTCCGGCGAAGCCCGAGATGAGCGCCAAGACGACGACAACCGCGGTGGCGATGAGGACATTCTGCTCCGTGTCGGCTATTCTGAGCCATCCAAACTCGAGAGAATGGTGGTTGTAGAAGCGGAACATCAAGGCTACGTAAATTGGGATAAACCATACAAAACCCGCCATTCCATCGAGAATTCTGCCCATTCGACTCTTCTTTCCGGTCATCCTGGCGAGTTGTCCGTCCGTGCAATCGAAGATGTCTGCCTGGCAGAGCAACAGGACGCCGATGATGTTCATCAGCAGACCTTGCCAACCCTCGTAGTAGAAACTGCCGTGATAGAAGAAGATGCTGGCTGCCGCGCCGATAATCATGGAGATGATGGTCACGGTGTTGGGGTGAATGTCGAGTTTTGCGAAGAGCAACGCCCACAGATAACTGAGCGGCCGCACTACGCGATAATCAAGCCAATCCTCTGTCTCCGAGGACTTTAACGTTGCCTGTACTTTCTTTTTTAGGTCTTTTATCATATCGTCTTTTGCTTAGCTGTGGATTGACCTCGGCAGCCATGTTGCCAAACGCAGCGTGGTGTGATTGCAAACATCACGTGGGTAAAATGAAATTATCACGTGGAATATTTGAAATATCACGTGGGTAAATTGAATTTATCACGTGGGTCGTTTGGAAACATCACGTGGATAGTTTGCGGTCACAGCTGCCAAAGTCTTCTCTCTTTTAACTTGCAAAAGTACAACTTATTTTCCAATAATGCCACATCTTTCGTGTTTTTTTTCGTTTTGCTTTGCGGTTCGGGAGAAAAGTCGTAACTTTGTGCGCTAAACTATAACAAAAGAAGATAATGAACTATCTTGACAGAAACGAATTCAATTTCGAGCCTTCCCAGAAAGTCATCGAAGCGATAAAGAACTTCGACCCGCACACGCTCTGCTTCTACACCCGCATCTACGACAAGGGACAGAAGAGCGTCATCAGCGTCCGGCTGAGCGAAATCTATGGCGTTCCCGAGGATCAGGTGCTCTTGGGATACGGCGGCGAGGAGATGCTGAAGAATGCCATCCACTATTACCTCATGGAGGGCGACAACAAGACTATCCTCATCCCCGAGTTCTCCTGGTGGTACTACAACCGCGTTGCCGGCGAGTGCGGCGGCTCGTTCCAGATGTATCCACTCCACGAGACTGGCGACACCTTCGCCTACGACGTGGATGAGGTCATCGCCTACACCAACCGTGTTCACCCGCGAATGCTGCTCCTCGCCTCGCCCAACAACCCGACGGGCAACAGCCTGACGAGCGAAGAGATAGGCCGCATCATGGAGAACATCCCGTCGGACACAATGGTGCTCGTCGATGAGGCATACGCTTCGTTCATCACAACCGACGTGGACTACATCGCACCGCTCGTGAACAAGTACAACAACCTCATCATCTCCCGCACGCTCTCCAAGTTCTACGGACTGCCAGGGCTGCGCGTCGGCTTCGCTTTCATTGGCGCCGGACACGACCAGTTCCTGAGTTATTGCAACAAGTATCTGGGCTACAACCGCTTCTCGGAAGCCGTTGCCCTCGCTGCTCTCGAGAGTGACGAGCACTATCGCCGTGTGGCGGATGAGATGGATTGGGGTCGCAAACTCTTCCAGAAAGAGTTGGGAGACAAGCCAGGCTTCAAGGTCTACAAGAGCGTGGCGAACTTCATCCTCATCAAGTACCCGACTGAAATCAAGGAACGACTGCAGAAGGCGCTTGCCGACCAGAGCTACAAGATCAAGTTCATGACGGATAAAGGCTTGGAGGACTGTCTGCGCATTACGCTCGGACGACGCGAACAGATACAGACCGTAGTGGATCTTATTAAATTCTCAATTCATAATTCGTAATTCATAATTAAGGCACGCCCTCCGATTACACGAAGAAAGTAATTATGAATTAAGAATTAACAATTATGAATTAAGGGAAATGAAGGCCATCATCCTCGCTGCGGGCACAGCCTCGCGACTTCGTCCGCTCACATCCAACACGCCGAAATGCCTGCTCAAGGTAGGCGAACGAACTCTTTTAGAGCGTTCGATGGATGCCCTCATCAAGGCTGGCATCCGCGAGTTCGTCATCGTGACGGGCTACCTCCACGGGCAAATCGAGGACTTCGTCAAGCAAACTTATGGCGAAAACATCGACGTGTGCTTCATCCACAACAAGGACTACGAGACGACCAACAACATATATTCGCTCTGGCTGGCTCGTCCGCAGGCCGACGGACAAGAGGTTCTGCTGCTCGACAGCGACCTGCTCTACGACGGGCAAATCGTCGAACGCGTCCTCGCATACAGCCACGACAACCAGAGATCGACGGCTGAAGAGGAAGTCAACGTCCTCACACTGATTCGTCACGAACTGGGAGAAGAGGAAATGAAGGTAGTGATGGACGGCTGCGGACGCATCACAGAGATAAGCAAGACCTGCAACCCCGCCGCGGCTGCCGGCGAAAGTCTCGGCATCGAGCGCATGGGCAAGGCGTACACAACCGCCCTCTACAAGGAACTGGACACCATGATGAATGAGGAGCACCTCGAGAACAAGTTCTACGAACTGGCCTTCCTCCGCCTCATCGCCCAGGGACATACATTCTCCGTCCTCGACGTCACAGACTTCTTCTCGTGCGAACTCGACACAATCGACGACTTCGAGAATGCCAAACAACGCATCCCGAAGCACCTTTTCTGAAGCCGCATCCCACTTCATGCACAGCGATATCTCATGCGCAGACAGCAAATGCGCATGAACATATAGAGCCTGCCTATACGCATAAGCAGGCTCTATATAATATAATAATGTATAGTGTCGGGAGGCGAGGCGTACAGATTTTCTTTCCTCTCTGCCACGAAATTACTCTTTTCCCACGAGACGATAGTAGGCGGGCTTGGGCTGGAGCGCCTTGTCGAAGAGCAACGGATGGTTCTTTTCGCCAAGCCATGAACAACCGTCGTGCAGGTTCCAGAACGTCACGCAATCAATCTTGTCACGATACTTCTGGAAGGTCCTGAACAAACGTTCGTACTGCTGAGTATGAAGTGCCTGAATGGTGTCGGTCATCGTAACGCCTTCTCGGTCGAATTGCAACTGTCCGCCCATCTCCTCGCTTGCCCGAACGTCGAGTTCTGTGACGTGAATGTGCTCGACAAGTGGTGCATAAAGCGCTAACGCAGCCTCAAGATCCTTCACACTTGGCCCGAAGATGTTGTAGTGGCCCTGCATGCCGATACCATCTATAGGCACACCATTCGCCCGCATCTTCAAGACCATATTGTAGATATTATGGCTCTTGCGACGGTCGCACTCGTTGTAATCATTATAGAAAAGGATGGCGTTCGGGTCGGCTTCGCGCGCGAACTGAAATGCCTTCGCGATAAATTCTTCACCACAAAGCTGGTAGAGCTTAGACTCGCGATAAGGATTGGTGCCTCCGTCGGACATTGCTTCGTTCACGACATCCCAGGCGTAAATGACATCTTTATAGCGAGTCATGACCGTCTGTATGTGCTCCTTAAGGCGAGCATAAAAGGTCTCCTTATCAACAAACTTGCCCATTTCATCGTACAACATCCAGTCTGAGAACTGATTGTGCCAGACAAGACAGTGACCGCGCATCTTGATGCCGTTCTCCCTGCAGAAGTTCGCAATGCGGTCTGCCTCTTCCCATCGCCACACATCGGGCGCAGGGTGAAGCGACGCAGGCTTCATGGCGTTCTCGCAAGTCACGCTGTTGAACTGCTCGCGAATAAGGTCTTGCTCTGCAGGAATACGCACATTTCGTCCGCTCAACGAGACGCCCATGAGGAAATCTTTCTTGAAGACATCCTTAAGACTTTGAGCCGAGCTATGAAGTACAAGGAATGATAGAAGAAGGATAAAAATGTGCCTTTTCATCGGGGAATATTAGGTTTATACTTTATCTTTCTGCCCTCATTGGGTTATTCAGGAAGTCTTCATAGCTCAGACGGATGCCGTCTTCCAACTCGGTTTTGTATGTCCATCCGATGGCAGCAGCTTTCGACACATCCAACAACTTTCGGGGTGTGCCGTTCGGTCTTGTAGTGTCCCACTCAATCTTGCCCTTATATCCTATCACCTTCGCCACAAGTTCAGTAAGGGCCTTTATCGTGAGTTCCTTCCCTGTACCAGCATTGACCGTCTCGTTGCCGCTGTAGTTGTTCATCAGGAACACGCAGAGGTTAGCAAGGTCGTCAACATAGAGGAATTCCCTAAGCGGACTGCCATCTCCCCAACAGGTCACGCTCTCCAGTCCTGCTTCCTTTGCCTCATGGAAACGCCTGATGAGAGCCGGCAACACGTGGCTGTGTTCTGTATGATAATTGTCGTTCGGACCATATAGGTTTGTTGGCATCACCGATATATAATCCGTCCCGTATTGTCGATTCAAGAATTCGCAGTACTTCAAACCGCTTATCTTGGCAAGAGCATAAGCCTCGTTTGTCTTCTCCAACTCGCCCGTTAGCAGACAATTCTCCTTCATCGGCTGCGGAGCCATGCGAGGATAAATGCAGGAACTCCCCAAGAACTCCAGCTTCTTGCAGCCGTTCTGCCACGCAGCATGAATGACGTTCATCTCAAGAATCATGTTGTCGTACATGAAGTCTGCCAGAGCCGACTGGTTGGCAACGATGCCTCCAACCTTTGCGGCCGCAAGGAAAACATATTCCGGCTTTTCCTCAGCGAAGAAAGTTTCTACGGCTTCTTGTCGAGTTAGGTCAAGCTCTTTGTGAGTCCTGGTTATGATGTTGGTGTAACCTTGCCTTTCAAGTTCCCTGACGATTGCAGAGCCAACCATTCCCCTATGCCCTGCTACATATATCTTACTATTCTTTTCCATCATTTCACCACACCTTTTTCGAGGTATTCTGCCAAGTTCATCCTGACTTTGGCTGCAGCACCTTCGCCTGCGACTTTTGCCATATCGTGCTCCACCATCAGCTTTACCAACTGCTCGAAGCTGGTCTTGGCGGGGTTCCAGCCGAGTTTCGCCTTTGCTTTCGTCGGGTCGCCCCAGAGGTTGACTACGTCTGTGGGACGATAGAAGTCCTCGCTCACTTCGACGAGCGTCTTGCCTATCAAATGGTCGGGACCTTTCACGCAGACACCTTTCTCGTTGATGCCTTCCCCTTCGAACTTGAGTTCGATGCCAACGTGGCGGAAAGCGAGGTCGGTAAACTCGCGGACGGAGTGCTGAACACCCGTGGCGATGACGAAGTCCTCGGGTGTCTCGTGCTGCAGGATGAGCCACATACATTCCACATAATCCTTGGCATAGCCCCAGTCGCGGAGCGAGTCGAGGTTGCCCAGGAAGAGTTTCTCCTGTTTGCCTTGAGCGATGCGAGCGGCGGCGAGGGTAATCTTGCGGGTCACGAACGTTTCCCCTCTTCGCTCACTTTCGTGGTTGAAGAGGATGCCGGAGCAGCAGAACATGCCATACGCTTCACGGTATTCCTTCATAATCCAAAAGCCGTAGAGCTTGGCGACGGCATAGGGACTGTAAGGATGGAAAGGCGTGTTCTCGTTCTGCGGCACTTCTTCCACCTTGCCGTAAAGTTCCGAAGTGGACGCCTGATAGACCTTACACGTCTTTTCCAGGTGGTTTGTCCGCACGGCTTCAAGTATGCGGAGGACTCCCACGGCGTCGACATCTGCCGTAAACTCCGGGGCATCGAAACTGACTTGGACGTGGCTTTGAGCCGCAAGGTTGTATATTTCCGTAGGTTGCACCAAGCCGACCAACTTGACGAGGGACATCGAGTCGCCCATGTCGGCATAGTGAAGATGAAAATGAGGCTTGCCTTCCAGGTGTGCGATGCGTTCGCGGAAGTCGACCGAAGAACGGCGAATGATGCCGTGCACCTCGTAACCTTTCTCGAGGAGGAATTCGCTCAGGTACGATCCGTCCTGACCTGTCACGCCTGTTATCAAGGCAACTTTTCTATCCATTGCTATATAGTTTATTTGTTTTCACTGAATTGCTTGATGCGCTGCTCGTCGGAGAGGCGGCATATAAGTAATGTGTCGTCGCACTCGGCCACGATGAAACCGTCCAGACCCTGCACTACGACGCGCTTTTCCTGTGTAGCGTGGACGATGCAGTTAGTGGTTTCGTAGACATCTATATTGTCGCCGATGAGTGCGTTGCCGTAGATGTCGCGCTCCGTATTGTCGCGTAGCGAGCCCCAAGTGCCGAGGTCGCTCCATCCGAAACTGGCCGGGAAGACGTATATCTCCTCAGCTTTCTCCATGATAGCATAGTCGATGGAGATGTTCTCGCATTGCGGGAAGACTTTGTTGATTGCCTCCTGTTCCTTTGCAGTGCCGTAGAGAGGGAGCAGGTCCTCGAATATCTTCGAGAGCGCGGGCTGATAGACGCGCAGCGCATTCGCGATGGTACCGACGTTCCATACAAAGATGCCGGCATTCCAGAAGAAGTTATTCTTCTGAATATACCTTTGTGCCGTGTCGATGTCGGGTTTCTCCTTGAAGGAGTCCACTCGGAAAATCTCCTTGTTTCGAGCGGTCGAATAGGAAAGGTCGGCTTGGATGTAGCCGTATCCGGTCTCCGGTCTTGTCGGTTTCATGCCGAGAGTAACCATTGCATCGGACTCCGCAACGAACTTCAGGCAAGATTTGATGACACGCCGGTACTCGGCTGTGTCCACGACGATGGCATCGCTGGGAGTGACCACGATGTTGGCCTTCGGGTCCTGCGACTTGATACGCCAACTGGCATAGGCAATGCAGGGTGCCGTGTTCCTGCGGCAAGGCTCGAGCAGAACGTGGTTCCAAGGGATTTCGGGGAGTTGTTCGCGGACGATGTCGACGTAAGCCGCCGACGTGACAACCCAAGCGTTTTCGGCTGGGATTATCGTCTGGAACCTGTCGAAGGTCAGTTGGATGAGCGTTCTTCCGCAGCCAAGTACGTCGACGAACTGCTTCGGCTTCTCGGGCGTACTCATCGGCCAAAAGCGACTTCCCACGCCGCCTGCCATGATTACCAAATGATTGTGTGCTTCCATAAGCAAACCATTTTTATTGAATAACGAGCCACAAAGGTAAGATTTTCTTGGCGATTGAGCAAAGAATGAACGGAAAAATTCTTCTTAAAAAAGAAGAATAGGTCACAGCCTCCGTGTGCCGAGAGAAAACGTCGCCTGTGACGCTGGCAAACATCACGTGGGTAAAATGAAATTATCACGTGTAATATTTCAAATATCACGTGGGTAAAATCAATTTATCACGTGGGTAAAATGAAAACATCACGTGCTTAGTTTCAAGACTTGGCCTAAAGCGTCGTCCCGTCAACCATTCCGAGCAGGGAGAAAGGGGTCGTGTAAGTGGTTCGGATGCGCCAGGTCTCTGGGTAGAGATTATTGATGCGAGAGCCGACGCCTTTGCCAGGACCGAGCACGAGGCCGCGATAGCAAAGCGTGACCGGCCCCCTCGGAGCCTCCACTCGAAGTGCCTCGCGACGCAAATACTGCAGGGCCTCGGCATAACTCAACTCGATGCGAGGACCTTCTGGCTGCGGAGCGTTTGCCGAATCAAAGAGCATCTTGAGGGTTCGGCGCACTTTCTTCGCAGCATCTTGCAAGCCCTCACGAGACGATTTTTCGTATTTTCCAGCCTTCCGAATAGCGGCAACATAGAAGCCTTCACCACGGTCGCGACCTGGAAGAAAATGTCGCTCCATGATGCAAAAACCGCCCATTTCATCGCTCAAAAAGCGTGTGTTGTCCTCATCTTCGAGGCGATTGAAAGTGCATGTGCTGTAGAGAAGCAGGCCGCCGGGTTTCAGCACGTGCCAGATGTCCTGCAGGATATCCCTTTGACGCTGCTGACACATCCTGACATTCTGCAGGCTCCACTCCCGTCTGGCGTCCTCATCCTTGCGAAACATGCCTTCGCCGGAGCAAGGAACGTCTGTCAAAAGCACATCCACACAACCCGTCAGAGCACCAAAATCCGCAGGAAAGTTCTGAGTGACAATGCTTTGCGGAGCAGACCCGGGCAGTCCCGTCATCCACTTCTGCATGTTCTCGGCGAGAACTTGGGCACGTTTGGCAATCGGCTCGTTACTGATGAGGAGCGAGTCCTCCGGCAAAAGACTCTGCATGAGGGTGCTCTTGCCACCAGGAGCGGCACAGAGATCGAGGGCAAGCAAAGGGGAGTGAAGAGTGAAGAGTGAAGAATCAGAGTTACATTCTGGCGGTTGAAGTGACTTTAATTCTTCACTCTTCACTCTTATTTCTTCATTCAAAAGCTGCGCCACATACATCGACGAAGCCTCCTGCACATAGTATGCTCCGGCATGCAGAAGCGGGTCGAAAGTGAATGCAGGACGCTCCTTGAGGTAGAACGCATCGGGACACCAGGGCACGGGCTCAAGGTCGGGATTGTGCGACAAAGCCTCCTCAGCCGACAGCTTGCGGGGATTGAGGCGAATGGAGACTTCGGGATCAGTCGCCTCCAAAGCCTCGCAAAGCGCATCAGCCGTGGACTCATCATAATGTTCGTGCATCAAACGAACAAAATCTTCCGGTAATGTCATCATAATATCCGTAGCACATCACTTTTCGTCACAAAGGTACACATATTTCCTCACACAGCAAAATCTTTTGCCTTTCGCCTTAAGTTTTCGCGCTCAAAGTTTTGTGATGTCAAGAAAAAAAGGTAATTTTGGAGCGAAAAAGCAACTATTCTTAATTAATTAACCTTGAATATGAACAGACGATCCTTTATTACGAAAGGTGCGGCAAGTGCTGCGCTTTTCAGCATTCTGCCTCGTGAAGTCCTGGGTAAAATGGGAAGCAAGAACGACATCATCGCTCCCAGCGACCAGTTGACGCGAGGCTTGATTGGCGTTGGCGGCATCGGCCGCTCAAGTTCACACTTCATCAGCGACCAGAACTGCCGTCTCGTTGCTCTCTGCGACGTGGACCAGAAGCATCTCGACTCGGCTCTCAGCGCAGCAAAACAGAAGTGGGGAGAAGACATGAAGTCTTATCACGACTTCCGCGACCTGATTAACGACCCGAACGTGGACATCGTACACATCGCCACGCCACCCCATTGGCACGGACTTATGTCGGTTATCGCTGCCAATGCAGGCAAGGACATCTTCTGCGAGAAACCCATGACACGCACCATCGGCGAGGGCAAACGCGTGGAAGAAGCAGTGAAACGCAACGGAAGAGTGTTCCGCCTGAACACTTGGTTCCGCTTTAAGGACACGTTCTACGGACTTGGAACAGAAGTCAAGCCACTGAAGAAACTCGTGGACAGCGGCTTGCTCGGCTGGCCGCTCAAGGTCAGGATATCCGGCGCAACAGGCTTCGCCTGGAAATTCTTCTGGGTTGGTAAGGAGAATCTTGAGGTTCAGCAAGTTCCCAAGGAACTCGACTACGACCTCTGGCTCGGCCCTGCACCATACAAACCTTACAATATCCATCGCACGCACCAGACCTTCCGCGGCTATTTCGACTACGATGGTGGCGGCTTGGCAGACATGGGACAGCACTACATCGACCCCGTGCAATACATCCTCGGCAAGGATGATGAGTTCCCCATCAAGGTCGAGATTGACGCCCCGCAACAGCATCCCGATGCAGTAGGCATTTGGCGAAACATCACATACACTTATGCCGACGGCTGCCAGATTATCCTCGAGGGCGAAGGCTTCGAGAGTGAAGGCAAAGTGCCATACATCGAAGGACCTAAAGGAAAAGTCTACAAAGGCTTCGAATGCACGATACCAAATGTGCAGCAAATCATCAACGAGCTTCCCGACCCTGAGGAACGCAACACAGACTTCTTGGAATGCGTGCGTACTCGACGTCAGTTCGCACTCAACGAAAGCAATGGTCACCACAGCGCAACCATCGTCAACATTGGCGTTTGTGCACTTCGACTCAATCGAACACTGCACTTTGATCCGGCAACGCAAAGCTTTATCAACGACGATGAAGCCAACCGCCTCGTCAATCAACCAATGCGTGGTGAATGGGGAAAGCTGATATAAAAAGCCCTCTCCCTGCTCCCTCCTGGAGGAGTGCCACTTATAGTAAATCGTAAATAGTCAAATCGTAAATAAAGATGAAACGTACATTATATATTATTATAGCAGCGATGTTGCTGAGTCTGCCTGTCATGGCACAGGACGCACGCAATCGCGCTACCGAGACCATCGTTCAGGATGTGCTCGCACTCGTGCCTATACAGAATCAGGCCGACTTTAACAATGAGATGCAACCGCTGGTTGCGGCTGCTCCGAAATCAATCACAATGCTTGCCGCGATGCTGAAACCTGCAGCTCAACGCGTGAATGCAAAGGTGGAATATGCTATTCACGGAGCCGTTGCCTTTGCCGGAACGAACGATGCTTATGCAGATAAAGTTCGCGAGGGCCTCAAGCAAGCCATCACCGCACAGAGCGACAAAGACGCTAAGCAGTTCCTTGAGAACGAACTCCGCCTGCTCTCGAAGACTGAAGACGTTGCCTACGTCGCCCATAAAGCCTCGACATCTTATGCCAAGGCCTACGACAAACTTGTCAAACTGGGCGGTAATGCTGGCAAACAAATCACGAAGGCAGTGAAGAGCAAGGACCATGCAATGCGCATGCAGGCACTGAAATTCGCTACGGCAAACGGTCTTGCGACGGATGAACTGGCTGCCGACGTGACCAAGAAATACCAGTCGCTCGGCGAAGAGGCAAAGTGTGATGTACTGAACTGGCTTGGCGACAACAAGATTGCCAGCCAGAAGGCTTTGCTCACGGAGGCAGTCGCACAGGGCGGCAAGCCTGCCAAGGCAGCCATCGAGGCCTTGGGAAAGATTGGAGGCGAGGACGCTATGAAGGTGCTCATCGACCAGTTGGGCGGCACGAACAACGCTGAAGCTTTCCGCGCGCTCAGTGCTTTCCCGACCAAGTTGAACCTCCTGGAGCCCTTGAAGGCCGCGAATGGAAGCAAGAAGGTCTCTCTCATGAAGCTTGCTTCGGCTCGCCATTACACCGAGGCTGCCGAGGAAATTTTCAGGCTCGCTATTGGCAAGGAATACACCGACGCTGCTCTCGACGCTCTGCCCGGCGTGGTGACAACCAACCAGACGGCGCTGACATTGGGTTCTCTGGCGTTCGCGGACAATGTGAAATACGTTCCGAAATGGCAAAAGGCTGCTGCTGCAAGCTTGCAGACGCTATCTGCCGACGACCAATACAACGAGATTTCCAAGTTCCTGAATACTCCTAAGATTGAGAACAAGGACCGTTTTTATCCTTTGCTCGCCGCGACAGGAACCGATGCTTCGGTTTCAGCCCTTGAGAAGATAGGCGGTGTCGCTGCCATCGAAGCCTTAGGAACTTCGACGAACTACAAGGCTGCGAAGCCTCTCCTTGATGCTGCCAAGAAGGGTAGCGCAAAGGCGCTGAAGAGTTATGTCAACCTCGTGAACAGCAAGGAGCGCAACCTCGACAACCGTTCTGCAAAGCTCAGCGAGGCATTTGAGCTGGCTAAGACTGTTGCCGACAAGAAGGACATCCTCTCCAAGCTCGCGGGAACTCCCACACGCAACGCTTTCCTGCTCGCCAGCAAGCAACTCGACGACAAGGAGCTTGGCTACACAGCCGCCACAACAGCAAAGGAAATCATCACGAAGACGACTGAGGACATCGAGTACGACGTTGCCAAGACGAGCCTCGAGAAGTGCATCAACATCTTCAAGGCGACTGGCGACGCCGACGACGGCTACGCAGTGGATGCGCTCCGACAGAAGCTCTCGGAGATGAAGCCCGTTGAGCCCTACGTCCTCTCCGACGAGGAAAAAGCGCAGGGATTCGAGCTCCTGTTCGATGGCACGAATCTCGACAATTTCGTTGGCAACAAGGTGGGTTATGTGCCCATCAACGGCTGCATCAACGTGACCGCCAACTACGGCAACGAGAGCAACCTATACACCAAGAAGGAATACCGCGACTTCGTGTTCCGCTTCGAGTTCTGCTTCCTGCGTCCTGGCGTGAACAACGGTGTGGGCATCCGCACTCCGATGGGTGTCGATGCTGCCTACGACGGTATGTGCGAAGTGCAGATTCTGGATCACGACGACCCCATCTATGCCGGCCTACGCGAGTATCAGGTGCATGGCAGCGTGTATGGCGTCATTCCGGCAAAGCGCATCAAGCATAAGCCTCTGGGCGAGTGGAGCGAAGAGGAAATCCGTGTGCAGGGCAATCACATCACCGTGACGGTCAACGGCGAAGTAATCGTGGACGGTGACATCAAGGAGGCTTGCAAGGGACACAACGTTGCTCCCGACGGAAGCAACAACAATCCCTACACAGTCGACCACCATAATCACCCCGGCATGTTCAACAAGACAGGTCACATCGGCTTCCTCGGACACGGTGCAGGCCTGAAGTTCCGTGCCGTGCGCGTGCTCGATTTGACCAAGAAGAAATGAGGCGTCGGCAAACGTCACGTGGGTAAAATGAAATTATCACGTGGGTAAAATGAAATTATTACGTGTAATATTTCAAATATTACGTGGGTAAAATCAATTTATCACGTGGGTCATTTTCAAACATCACGTGCCGTGCTTATAAACGAAGCGTGCCTGGCTTGAAAACCAGGCACGCTTCGTATTGTTTAGCCCCCTGCTGGAGGGAGCTGGGCTACTGTGCTTCCTCCTCGTTCTGGTCAGTTTCGTCCTCGGTCGGAGCGGGCTGCTCCTGCTCTTCCAGCGCAAAGGGATCGGGAGATTCCTCCGTGTCGTCGGCCGTATCGGTGTAGTCATAGTCGAATGTCGTCGTGTCGGGTTGGGTGTAGGTATAGCCCGAACCGGTCCACAAACGCGGGTCGAGTCCCTTTGCAGGCGGGAACTTGACGCGATACTTACTGAAGGTTTCGTCTGAGAGGACACTTTGTATGAACTCCCCGAAAATGGGAAGTGCGGCCTTGCTGCCTTGTCCGAGGGCTCCCGTACGGAAGTGTATGCTGGGATATTCGCCGCCAACCCAGGCGCCGCCCACCAGTCCGGGAGTGACTCCGACGAACCAGGCGTCCGCATGATTATTGCTGGTACCGGTCTTGCCGCCAAACTCGGTGTCGGCATAGAAGGGCCGGACGTAGTTCCACAGGCTGCTTGATGTGCCGGAGAGACCGCCTTCGAGCATCTTCTGCATGAGGTATGCGCTGCGATAGGGAATGGCTTTCTTCTCGCGTTTCTTAGCCTGATAGATGAGGTTGCCGTCGCGATCCTCAATGCGCTCCACAAGCATCGGCATGCAGTAGCGGCCGTCGTTCACCACCGTGCAATAGCTGTTCACCAGCTCCAGCAGGTTGACTTCGCTGCTGCCGAGCGTCAGGGAACGCGTCTCCTTCAGTTTCGTCTTAATGCCCATCGCGTAGGCAGTCTTGGCGATGTTGTGTATGCCGCACTCCATGCCCACCCTCACGGCTATGGTATTCACGCTCATAGCGAAGGCGGTCTTCAGCGAGAGCTCGCGGTAGGAGTAGGTGCCGTTGGCATTATGCGGGGCCCAAACCCTGGGCTTGCCGCCGATGTAGTCCGTGTAGGAGATATAGGAGTCCAGCCGATGGTCGGTAGGATTGAGCCCCTGGTTCATTGCCTCGGTATAGACGAAGAGCTTGAACGTGGAACCAGGCTGGTGAACAGCCCTGACATTATCCACCTGCCAGCTGTGGAAATCGATGTCGCCCACCCAAGCTCGCACGAAACGCGTGTCCGGCTCGAGTGCGACGAAGCCGGTATGCATGAAGCGAAGCATGTAGCGGACCGAGTCGATGGTGCTCATCTCGCGTTCTATCGGCCCGTTGTAGCTGAAGAGGCGAACCGTGTGCGGCTGGCGAAGGTAGTGGTCGACAGAGTCGGCATTGTCCTGGAACTTTGCCTTCAGATACTTGCCATACGGCGAACGGCGGGCGATGTCCTCAGCAAAGTCACGTATCTCCTGCCGCTTGGCGTTCTGCCACGGGTTGCTGCTCCCCCAATGCTCATTGAACCTGTTCTGCACCACCTGCATGTGTTTCCTGACGGCAGCCTCGGCGTATGCCTGCATGCGGGAGTCGATGGAAGTGTAGATGCGCAGTCCGTCGGCATCGAGGTCCAGCCTGTTGATGGCATCGTGACCAGGCACGAGACCTTCGTTGCAAAGGTAGTTGATGTAACTTTTCAGCGCTTCGCGGAAATAGGGAGCCATGCCGTCCTGGTAGCTTTCCGTAGTGCGGGGCTTCATGGATATGGGCAGAGCAAGCAACGAATCGAGTTGCGATGGCGTGGCAGCCCTGCCGTCAAAGAAGATGTGCTGATGGTCGTAGACAAGCTGAAGCACCGTGTTTCGGCGCTGCAGGCTGTTGCGCGGATTGAGTCGGGGATTGTAGTAGCTCGTCGCCTTGAGCAGCCCGACCAGCGTTGCCGCTTGTTCGTAGGTCAGGGCATCAGGCGTGACGCCAAAGTAAGTGCGCGCCGCTGTCTTGATACCATAGGCGTTGCTGCCGAAATCGACCGTGTTGAGGTACATCGTCAGTATATCTTCCTTCGAGAACACCCACTCGAGTTTTATCGCAACTATCCATTCCTTTGCCTTCATCACCAGAATCTTGATGCCGGGAATCTGGCCGAGCAAACCGGTGGAATACTTCGTGCGAGTTCGGAAAAGGTTCTTCGCCAGCTGCTGGGAAATGGTGCTCGCGCCTCGCCCATGTCCTCTGACGATATCCTTCACAGCCGAGAAGAGTCCGACCACATCGATGCCATGATGCATATAGAAGCGCTCGTCCTCCGTGTCGATGAGCGTCCTAATCATAATAGGCGATATCTCCTGATAGGTGACGGGCGTTCGGTTCTCGTTAAAGTAACGCCCCATCAGCACCTCGTCGCACGTGTAAACCTCCGACGCTTCGTTGGTGGCTGGGTTCTTTATGTCGCTGAAACCAGGCGAGCGGCCAAAGAGGTAGCAGAAGTTGCAATCGACCGCGACAAAGAACAATACGACAAGAAGGGCAAAGGCACCAATCCAGGCACCCGTCTTCCTGTACCACGGACCGGAAAGGAACAGCTTCTTCAGTTTTGCTTTCATAGTATCGAATTTAGAGTTGACAGGGCTTCATCGGGATGAAACCACTGTATGCTTGTATCGTGAGCGAACCATGTCATCTGTTTCTTGGCATAGTCGCGCGTGTTTTTCTTAATCTTCTCGACGGCAAAAGGCAATTCCCATTCTCCACTCAGGCAACGGAACAGTTCCTTGTAGCCCACCGTATTGAGCGCATTCTCGTACCGAAAGGGATAGAGGCGGCGGGCCTCATCGAGCAAACCACCTGCCATCATGGCATCCACACGCCGGTTGATGCGGTCGAAGAGCTCGGCACGTTCGCGGCGCAAACCTATCTTGACAATGTCAAAGGGACGCTGCTTGCGCTCATTTGTCAGGAAAGAGGAATAAGGGCGACCCGATGTGTAGCACACCTCCAAAGCATGCACGACACGCTTCGGGTTGCGTGTGTCGGCCGTGAGATAGTAGTCGGGATCCAGCATGCGCAACTCATTTCGCATCTCATCAATCTCGCCATTGATGAGTCGGTTGCGTAAAGTATCGCGCACCTCTGGGTCAACAGACGGAATGTCATCGATGCCATTGCAAACGGCATCAATATACATCATGCTTCCGCCTGAAAGCAATAGCGAACGGTGCTCGCCCCTGAGTTCTTCAATGAGCGAGAGAACGTCTTGCTCATATTGGGCCGCACTGTAGTATGAACCGATATCATGTGTGCCAACGAAGTAGTGCCTCACACGCTTCTGCTGCTCCTCCGTAGGCGCCGCCGTGCCTATCTCCATGCCACGATATATCTGCCGACTGTCGCAGTTCAGGATGGGACTCCCAAGCTTCTCGGCCATCTGCAAAGCAACTTCTGTCTTGCCGACAGCCGTAGGACCAAGCAGCACATATAGAATCATTGGACACTGACCTTTTACTCCCCCTAAAGAGGAATTAGAGGGGCTATTCGTCTATCTCGTAGCCCTCCATGTCGAGTTCATCAGCCTCGAAACCTTCATCGCCATAGAACGCCTCTGTTCCCTCCTCGTCGTCCCTTGCAGAGGAACTATCCGTCTCTTCGTCTTCCCCCCTAACGGGCAAACTCGATAGAATCTGGTCGGGTGCTTGGCCATGCTTGCGGTTCACGATGGGCTTCATCTCCTTTCTGCCGAACACGTTCTCCGTGAGTTCCATCAGGAAGAAGCGCTTGCCGTCGGGATCGAAGACGTATGCCAATCGCTGTCCCTCGTCTTCAAGAAAATCACCGATGCGCGTTTCGGACATTAGATTGATGTCGGTATCGTAGCCTACATCCTCGCTCTCCATGAGGCAGATACGTTGCCTCACACGCCAGTCCTCGTCGCAAATGAGGAAACTCTGCTTCTCGTGCTCTTCATAATTGCACTCGTCCAAGATGAGCTGATGCAGTTCGTCGAACTTGGCATCGCTGTCGATGAGTATCTCACGCACGAAGTCTTCTTTCTCTTGACTGAATAATGTCAGCTTTAGTGTCATGGTCAGTAGTTTTGTCTTTGTTATCTGATGAAACCTCGCTCGCTGCCTCGTATGAAATCGAGTATGTAGTCAATCTCCGGACTCATAGGTATCTCCTGTTCCACGCGGGCAAGAAGGTCGCCCAGCTTGCCAGTACCCTGCAGGATAATCTGGTAAGCCATGTGGATGTTATTGATAAGGTCGCGGTCGAAACCTCGGCGACGAAGCCCGATGGTGTTCAGTCCACAGAAAGCAGCTGGCTCACGAGCCACGAGGCTGAAGGGCAGGACATTTTGCGAGAAACGCGTACCACCGCCTACCATCGTGTAACTGCCTACGCGACAGAATTGGTGCATCAATACGTTGGCACTCAAGATGGCATAGTCATCAATGACAATTTCACCCGCGAGTTTCGTGCCGTTGCCAATAATGACACCGTTGCCAACGATGGCATCGTGTGCTACATGCACGCCCTCCATCAGCAGGTTATCACTGCCGACGATGGTGCGACCCTTGGCAGCCGTACCTCGATTGATTGTCACATTCTCACGTATCTTGTTGTTGTCACCTATCTCGGCTGTACTCTCCTCGCCTTGGAATTTGAGGTCTTGCGGGATGGCACTGATCACGGCACCGGGAAAGAAGATGTTGCCATTGCCAATGCGGGCTCCGTAGAGCACAGTGACGCTGTTCATCAAGGTGTTGTTGTCACCGATAACGACGCCCCGGTCGATGTAGCAGAACGGACCAATATCACAGTTTTCACCGATGACGGCTTCGGGATGGATGTATGCCAAAGGACTTATCATAATGTTTTCTATTTATTACTAATAACTTGAGCAGTAAAGGTTGCCTCGGCGACACAATTCTCGCCGATGAAGGCATAGCCTTGCATCGTGCCAATATTGTGACGGAGAGGCGCTACAAGTTCCACACGGAATATCAATGTGTCGCCCGGCACCACCTTTTGGCGGAACTTGACGTTGTCAATATGCAGGAAATAGGTGCTGTAGGATTCCGGACACTCCTTGTCATGCAGCACGAGGATGCCTCCTGTCTGTGCCATTGCCTCTATGAGCAAAACACCAGGCATGACGGGTTCACCGGGGAAGTGACCCTGAAAGAAAGGCTCGTTGTTTGTTACATTCTTGACGGCAACAATGTAGTTGTCCTTGATGTTAATTACCTTGTCCACCAAAAGCATAGGGTAGCGATGAGGCAAAAGCATCCTAATCTTACCCACATCCATCAAGGGAGTTTGGTTCGGGTCATACTTCGGAGCCTGCACTTCATGCTTGCGAATCTCCTTGCGCATCATGCGCGCAAACATATTATTAACAGTGTGACCTGGTCGAGTCGCAATAATTCTTCCTCGTATAGGCTTGCCGATAAGCGCCATGTCGCCTATGATGTCGAGCAACTTATGGCGTGCCGGCTCATTGTCCCATACGAGAGGCTTGTGCTGAATGTATCCGAGGTCGTTAGCATCGTGGTGCTCCGCACCTGTCAGCTTGCAGAGCTTGTCGAGGTTCTCCTGTGTTGTCTTACGTTCATAGATGACGATGGCGTTGTCCAGGTCACCACCTTTAATGAGGCCGGCTAAGAGCAATTGCTCTATTTCGCGAACGAAGACAAACGTGCGGGCAGCAGCGACTTCCGTAGCGAACTTGTCCATGCTGTCGAGCGTAGCAAACTGGCTGCTGAGCACCTTGCCATCGAAAGCAATCATGCAAGTAAGCGAGAAGTCGTCGTCAGGCAGCAGTGTGATGCAAGCACCTGTCTTGTCATCACGAAACTCCATCTTCTTTGTGATGTAATAATAGTCCTTCGGAGCATCTTGCTCAGCAAGGCCTACTCGCTGTATTTCGCGGACAAAAGGCTCGGCACTGCCGTCCAGGATTGGGAACTCAGGTCCATCCACTTGCATGAGAACATTGTCAATGCCCAAGGCATAGAAGGCAGCCAAAGCATGTTCTACCGTGCTACATCGCATCTCGCCCTTGCCCAGGACTGTGCCTCGCTGAGTGTCGACTACATTCTCTGCCACCGCATCCATGATTGGCTGGCCAGGCATATCAACTCGCTGTATCTTGTAGCCATGTCCCGCATTTGCAGGCAGGAAGGTTACCGTCAGATTGAGGCCTGTGTGCAGACCTTTTCCGCTAAGCGAGAAACTTTCTTTGAGTGTATTTTGCTTTAACATTTGTCTTCCTTTTTAGCTTCTAATTGCTCTTTGAGCATCTTTATTTCCTTCTTCATCTGGTTCATATCGGCCCATATATCTGGCAGACTCTTGAAGAGAGCACTGCTCTTCCAGAAGTTCCTTCCGTCAATGGCAGGACTTCCTTGGATGGCTGCTCCCTCTTTCTTAACGCTGTTTGGGATACCCGACTGTGCTCCAGCCATCACGCGATTGGCGATAGTCGCATGATCGGCAATGCCGACCTGCCCACCAAACATGCACCACTCTCCTACTTTTGTGCTGCCTGCTATGCCGACCTGTGCCGACATAACGGTGTGACTTCCTATTTCGTCATTATGACCTATCTGTACCAAGTTGTCTATCTTCACGCCACGATGAACTATGGTAGCTCCCATGACGGCTCTGTCCACACAACTATTGGCACCAATCTCAACATCATCTTCAATAATAGCGATGCCTATCTGTGGTATCTTCTTATAGCCTGCCTCAGTCGGCTCGAAGCCAAAGCCGTCGGCCCCGATGACGCAGCCGGCATGAAGGATACAGCGGTTGCCGACCTGGCAGTCGTGATAGATGACGGCGTTGCTGTATATCTCGGTGTTGGTGCCTACCTTCGCGTTCCTGCCTATCGTGACATGCGGGTGCAGGACGCAGCCGTCGCCTATCTCCACGCCTTCTGCTATGGCGACGAACGGCCCGATATAGCACTTCTCGCCTATCTTGGCGGAGGGGTCGATGAAAGCGAGGTCGCTGATGCCTTCCCGCTTGGGCTTCATGCTTTCGTATATCTGCAGGAGCTTCGCCACTGCCTCGCGGGCATTCGCCACCTTGATGAGCGTCGCCTTCACCGCCTGCTTCGGTTCGAAGTTCTCATTGACGAGCACGACGCTGCTCTCTGTTCCGTAGATGTATTGCTCGTACTTGTCGTTGGCCAGGAAACTGATGCATCCAGGCTTCCCCTCTTCTATCTTGGCGAAGTTGTTGACTTTGGCCTCGGGGTCGCCCACAATGGTGCCGCCTATCAGCCCTGCTATCATTTGTGCTGTAAATTCCATGTCTTTTCGTTTATTTAAGGAGGCGCGCCATCTGGTCTGCCATCTCTTTGGCTTTCTCAGCGGCAACCTGCGCAAAGTGTTCTGTATTATCGGCATAGATGATTGCGCGGCTGCTGTTCACCAGCAAACCACAGTCGGCTATCATCCCATACTTGCATACCTCTTCGAGACTGCCGCCCTGAGCGCCTACGCCAGGTACGAGCAGGAAGGCCGTCGGCGCAACCCGGCGGATGTCGCGGAACATCTCGCCTCTCGTAGCACCTACCACGTACATCATGTTCTCGTCGTTGCCCCACTCCTGACTCTTACGGATGACCTTCTCGAAGAGACGTTCGCCCTGCTTGTCCTCGGTGAGTTGAAAGTCGAATGAGCCTTTGTTGCTGGTCAGAGCCAGAAGGATAACCCAATGGTTCTTTGGCTTCTTCCCCTCGGGGGAGGTTGGAAGGGGGCTGTCTATGAACGGTGTCACACTGTCCTCGCCCATATATGGAGCGACGGTGAGCGCATCGACGTCGTACTCCCCGAAGAAGGTGCGGGCGTACATCTGGCTCGTGTTACCGATGTCGCCACGTTTCGCGTCAGCTATGATGAACTGGTCGGGGTAGTTCTGCTTCAAGTACTTCACCGTCTTCTCGAATGCCATCAGTCCTTTCACACCGAATGCTTCGTAGAAGGCGAGGTTGGGCTTGTAGGCCACGCAGTAAGGCGCAGTCGCATCGATGATGGCTTTGTTGAAGGCGAAGATAGGGTCTTCTTCCTTCAGCAGGTGCTCCGGTATCTTCTGCAGGTCGGTGTCAAGCCCGACGCAAAGGAAGCTCTTCTTCCTCCTTATGTTTGCTATCAGTTCTTGTCTTGTCATGTGTTTAGTTTCTTTACGATGAGTCTTATCAAACCTATCACTACGGCTGTTGCCACAGCAATCACTATCCAGACTCCGAAGAAAGCCCATGTGTTTTCTTCCCACCCGAGCCATTCCTGTACGGCGGGAGTAAACACTGCCGCCACAGCTATTGCAACGAAGTCTGGCCAATGCTCTCTGAAGCTGGCCTTAATGCCGGACCACGTCCATTCTTGCTTGATATCATTCCAAAGTCCCATGTCTCTTCTCTTTTCTTTATAGTTCTGATTCCTTAAGTCTCTCTGCATTCTCTGCCACAATCAAGTGGTCGATGCAGTCCTGGATATTGCCGTCCATGAAGGCGGGCAGGTTATAGATGGTGTAGCCGATGCGGTGGTCGGTGATGCGGCCTTGCGGATAGTTGTACGTCCGTATCTTTGCCGAGCGGTCGCCCGTCGAGACCATCGTCTTGCGCTTCGACGCGATGTCGTCGAGGTATTTCTGATGCTCCTTGTCGTAGATGAAGGTGCGGAGGCGAGCCAATGCCCTTTCCTTGTTCTTCGGCTGGTCGCGCGTCTCGGTACACTCCACGAGGATTTCCTCGTCCTGATTCGTGAAGGGGTTGCGCCAGATGTATCGGGCACGGACGCCCGACTCGACCTTGTTGACGTTCTGACCGCCGGCGCCGCTGCTTCTAAAGGTGTCCCACTTGATAGCGCCCTCATTGATTTCCACATCGAACTCTTGGGCTTCGGGCAGGACTGCAACGGTTGCGGCGGAGGTGTGCACACGGCCTTGCGTCTCCGTCACCGGGACGCGTTGCACGCGATGCACGCCGCTCTCGTACTTCATGATACCATAGACGCCTTCGCCCGTCACGGAGCAGACGATTTCCTTGTAGCCGCCGACGGCTCCCTCGCTATAACTGCTGACTGCCATCTTCCAGCCTTTCATCTCGAAGAACTTCGAGTACATGCGGAACAAGTCGCCCGCGAAGAGTGCTGCCTCGTCGCCGCCGGTGCCGCCGCGTATCTCGAGCACGATGTTCTTGTCGTCTTCTGGGTCGGCAGGCACGAGCAGAAGCTTTATCTCTTCCTCAAGCTCGGGAATGCGCTTCTCACTCTCTGCGAGCTCTTCGCGCAGCATCTCCTTCGTCTCGGCATCATCCTCGATGGCGAGCATCTCCTTAGCGTCGGCCACATTCTGCAGGCAGCCGATGTATTCCTTGCGTGCCTCGACTATCTTCCCGAGGTC
>JAGCNZ010000032.1 GCA_017645655.1 Bacteroidaceae bacterium
ACGTGACGAGATTACCGACGTCCTTTTCCCTTTGATGCTCTTCGAAGGCTCTTTTGACGAAGGAAACGTCCTCGCCGACAATATGTGGCAGAACGTGATGTACCGTTTGCAGACCGTGAGTCGCCGCGAGCACTACACGCCGATGGAAATGCAACTGGCTCTGGCCTACATACAGACGCGTTTTGCGTATTATTACATGTCATACGCCGAGAATCGCAGATATGCACTGATGAAACAGAATCAGCACGAGAGTGCAGAGTGGCAAAACCTCGCTGACGCGAAGAACTACTATCATCTGTACCGTATTGACTTCGACAATCCCCTGCTCTTCGTCAGCAGTGACTTCCCATATCTGCTCAACCGCATCCAGTATGCCCAACCTGCCACGCGAGCCTTATTCAGCACCGCAGGTCAACAGCGGATGGATAATTACTATGCGGTTTTGCGTGAAATGCTCGGCAGCAAGGCCAACACACTGATAGCGCAACTTTGTTTGTACCAGCAGATGTTGACGGAGTCCCGCAAATGGCAGACAGATAAAGAGTCGAAATATACAATGTTCAGCAACACATTTACGCATCCCCACGTCAAAGCCAGGGCCGATGAATTCTACTCTCGATTGATGGCACAGACGGAATTGGCAACGCCTATTCCTGACGCGCCGATGGCTGACCTCATCCGCTCACTCTCGGCCAAATACCCTGGCCGTGTCCTCCTTATCGACTTCTGGGGTATGGGCTGCGGTCCATGCCGCTACGCTATTCAGGAAAGCAAGGAACTTCGTGCCGAGATTGCGAAAAGAGAAGATGTGAAACTTGTCTTTATTGCTGGAGAAAGGACGACCGAGGGTAGCGATGCTTACAAGAAATACGTTGCTGAGTGGCTGGCCGACGAAGAGACCGTCTGTGTAACCAATGCCGACTTCACCCGCCTGCAAGAGTTGTTTCGCTTCAATGGCATTCCACACTACGAGACCATCACCCCCGACGGCCGCCGCGTCCGCGATGACCTCCGCATAGATGGATATGACAACTTCGACTACGAACTGGAGCGGCTAAAAGAGAAACTCAAATAAAAACGAAATGAACGTGAACAAGAAAACCATCATCACCATCCTGCTTGCCCTCGTCACAATGGTGGGGCAAGCACAGACATTCACTCCTGTTGTGGAGGACAGCATCGATTTCGTCATCACCGGCACGACGACCAGCAATAACGACAGTGTGGCTACATTCCCATGTGCTCCGCATGGGCAAAGCGTGAAGTTCCCCATCCAAGATGGAAGGTTCACGGTCACTGGCCGCCTGCCACGCAATACGTTCTTCCAGATAGGTGACTATGAAGGTAATGACCTCCGTTTCATCGTGGACGATGTGCCTACCGAAATCAACCTCGTTACGGGCGAGGTAAAGGGCAGCGACCTGCAACAGCGCTTCATCCGCTGCCAGATGCGCGAACGGGATATTGACAACGTGATGGAACCGTGGTGGGAAAGTCTAAGCGACGAAGAGAAGGACAGAATCATTACGATGAGGGGAAACGGACTGCCCGAAGCCACATCAAAGGACAGTGCAAACTTTGAGAAGTATGAAGACTTTATGGGCGATAGGGCTGCGCTTGTTAGAAAGAACATCAGAGAGAACAAAGACAACATCATTCCTGCCTGGTATCTCTATACTGATTACGACAAGATATTGTTCGATGAATTGCGAGAGTTCGTCTGCGAGGATGTACCCTATGCCCATCATCCCGCAATGGAGCGTCCTTGGAAGTCATATTGGGGCAGACTTCAGCAGTCGAATATCATTGGCAAACCCTTTATCGACTTCGAGGCCGAGGCACCAGACGGTACCAAGCACCGCCTTTCAGAATACGCAAGACATGGCCAGTATGTCTTGATTGACTTCTGGGCTTCATGGTGCGGCCCCTGCATCGCTTCCTTCCCATTCATGAAGCAAATCTATGCTGCCTATAAAGACCGTGGGCTTTGCTTCATCGGCGTGTCTTGCGACAAAGACCGTAACTCATGGCTAAAGGCCCTCGACAAGCATCAACTCCCATGGATGGCTCTGCTCTGTCTTGCCAACAAAGAAGATGCGCTTGACCTTTACGGTGTGTCAGGCATCCCTACCGTCATTCTCATTGCTCCCGACGGCACGATTATCGCTACGGACATTGAAGGCAAAGAACTGAAAGCGAAACTAGAAGAGATTTTCCCAGACAACCAATAAAAGGAAATAAACATGAACAAGCAAACCATCATCACCATCCTGCTCGTCCTCGCCGCTCTTACATCAAAGGCGCAAGTGAAAAGTCATGTCATCGGTTCTGTAGCAGAGGGAACCACACCTGTGGAACTAGTCATCTATCGGGATGGGGAAGACCCGAAGGACAGCAAGCTGCGACCAGTGGTGAAGGATGGACACTTCGAGTGTGATGTGGAGGATGCGCAGATTGAGCGATGGCACATTGTGGACTTCGGCGAGGTGATGGAGAAAGGGATGACAAGTCGAAGTGAGGCATTCTTTGTCGAGGATGGTGCTACTATCACCATTCGGCTTGATGGAGATAAGTTCGACATCCAATCAACAGGCAAGGAATACCAAGCATGGCACGCTATGGAACAAGAGGCTGAAGCGAAGTTCATGCCAGCCTATGAGAAATTGGACGAGAACGATGATGCGGCGATGGCGGAACTAGAAAACGAATATCATCAATGGACACTCGACTATTATAAGACCCATCCGATGCTCGGTTTTCTGCTTGAACTCGGTGAACGGCTCAATGGCTTTCATTTCAATGACACAGGACTTGCCCCAATGCTTGGCATCTACTATCGCCAATACATCACGCTCCATCCTAAGCACCCCGTGCATCAGCGCATTGCCGAGCAAGAGGCAGTGGGTTATCAGATTTGCGGGCGAAAGTACAACGACTACGATGTGCGCACAATAGACGGGCAGCAAGTCCGCGCCTCTGAATACTACAAGGGCAAGTTGACGCTCGTCATCTGCTGGGCCTCGTGGTGCTCGCCCTGCATCCGCGACGCTTGCGACATCATCCCCATCTACAACGAATACCACAATCGTGGCCTGAACGTGTTCAGCCTTGCCCACGAATTCAAGTCCACCGATGCCATGCGCAAGGCCGTCGGGCGTCACGCCTTCCCCTGGCCCTGTCTCGTTGACCTTGACGATGAGTTCGGCGTATTCCGTAAGCACGGCACTCAAAACAGTGCCCTATTCCTCATCGACTGCGACGGCACTATCATTGCCGTGCCAAACAGTGTAGAGGAACTCGAACAGCAGTTGCAGAAGATTTTTAAAGAAAACAAATAAGAGAAACGTACAATGATCAAGCAAATCATCATCACCGCACTGCTCGC
>JAGCNZ010000033.1 GCA_017645655.1 Bacteroidaceae bacterium
CTCTTCACTTTATTTGCGCTGGGCTGCTCTGCTGCACGATATCGGCAAGCCACGCAGCAAGCGGTGGGACAACGTGGCAGGCTGGACGTTCCACAACCACAACTACATCGGGCAGAAGATGGTGGCGCCGCTGTTTCGCAGGATGAAGTTGCCGATGGACGAACGCATGGCCTACGTCGAGAAACTCGTGGGGCTGCACATGCGGCCCATCGCCATTGCCGACGACGAGGTGACCGACAGTGCCGTGCGCCGCTTGCTCTTCGAGGCGGGGGAGGACATCGACGACCTGATGCGCCTCTGCGAAGCCGACATCACAAGCAAGAACCGCGAGAAGAAGCAGCGCTTCCTGCAGAACTTCCAGCTGGTCCGCGAGAAGCTCATCGACCTGCAGGCTCGCGACAACTACCGCACCTGGCACAACCCCATCTCGGGCGAGGAAATCATGGATACCTTCGGGCTGCAGCCATGCCGAGAGGTCGGAATCCTGAAGCAGGCGGTCAAGGATGCCATCTGGGACTCGCTGATTCCCAACGAGCACGACGCCGCGTTCCAGTTCATGCTTGGGAAAGCCAGGGAGATGAACCTCTCGCCCAAACCGACACAATAAACGAACTAAACGGACATAACTATGGAAGTCATTCAGAGTTTCACTATCGACCACACCCGACTGAAGCCCGGCATCTACGTCTCGAGACAGGACAAAGGCTTCACCACCTTCGACCTCCGCATCACGGAACCTAACAAAGAGCCTGCCGTCGCACCCGCTGCCATCCACAGCATCGAGCATCTGATGGCGACGTGGTTCCGAAACTCGGCAGTCAAGGAAGACGTCGTCTACGTGGGACCCATGGGATGCCTCACGGGCATGTACGTCGTGATGACCGGCGACTACTCCGTCGAGGACATGCGCAGGCTGACTATCGAGTGCCTGAAATGGGTAATCGTGCAGGAGAAAGTGCCGGCAACAGAGCCGGAGACCTGCGGAAACTACCTGCTCCACGACCTCCCCATGTGCAAGTGGGAGTGCCGACGATACCTCGAACGGCTCACGAACGACTTCCACTGCGAGTATGCCAAACTGCAAGTAACCCTGGAGGACGGCAAGGTATTCGCCGACGCATAAACCTCCACAAAACGAGAAGCCGGAGAACCTCACAGCAAGCAACCGAAAACACGACACGTGATAAATTGATTTTACCCACGTAATATTTGAAATATTCCACGTGATAATTTCATTTTACCCACGTGACGTTTTAGACGATACACTATCATGATCCAGAGAAACCTACAGACGCAGGAACAAACACAGCAGCAGACGCAGATTCAGCAACTGCTGCCGCAGCAAGTCTTGCTGGTCCGCCTCATGGAAATGCCCGTCGAGGCCCTGCAACATCGTGTGGAGCTGGAATGCATGGAAAACCCCTGGCTGGAGGCCTCCACCAGCCCCTCCGACTACTCCTCCGAGCCAGAAGAGAATGGCAACGACATGTTCTCCCCTCCTTCAGAGGGGCAGGGGGAGGCTTCTGACGCTTCTTTCGACTATCGCTCGGAGGACGACATGCCCGACTTCCTCAATGGACCCAGCCACAGCAACAACGCTGCCGAGTACATGGCCTACGACGACACACTCTCCCTGACCGACCGCCTGCGCGAACAAATGGCGGACTTCGAACTCTCCGACCACGAGAAGGAACTCATGGAATACCTCATCGGCTCGCTCGACGAAGACGGCCTGCTGAAGAAGTCCCTCGCCATCCTGGCCGACGAGGCAGAAATCTATCAGGGCCTCAACACAACCCCCGAGGAACTGGAGCAAGTCCTCAACATCCTGCAACAGTTCGACCCACCCGGCATCGGAGCGCAGTCACTGCAGGAATGCCTGCTCATACAGGTCCGCCGCGACGAGGACATCCCACATCGCGACCTGCTCACCAAACTCCTGGACAAGTGCTTCGACGACTTCATCCACAAGCGTTGGCAGCGAATAGAAAAGCGGTTGCACATCAACCATGCACAGGCCGGACAGCTGCAACGCGAGATACTGCGGCTCAACCCGCGCCCCGGAGGAACGCTCGGAGCCAAGAGCGCCGACCGCGCACAAAGCATACAGCCCGACTTCCTGGTCGATACCGACGAAGACGGCACCATCACCGTCACACTGAGCCGCGGCAACCAACCGTCGCTCATCATCAGTCCCGATGCCGACGGGCAACAGGACACCTTCGTCCGTCAGTACGTAGAACGCGGACAAATGTTCATCAATGCCCTGCAACAACGCTCCGACACCATGATGCGCACCATGCAGGCCATCGTCACGCTGCAGAAACCCTTCTTCCGCGAAGGCGACGAAACCCTGCTACGCCCCATGCGGCTCGAAGACGTGGCAGAGGCAACAGGCTACGACATCAGCACCATCAGCCGCGTCGCCAACAGCAAATACGTGGAGACAACCTTCGGCACGTACCCCCTCAAATGGTTCTTCACGCACCGGACAACACAGAACGAAGAGGGCGACGACGTCACAGCCCACCAAGTGATGGCCGCCCTGCGACGACTCATAGAGCAGGAAGACAAACATCAGCCCCTCAGCGACGAACGCCTCACACAAATGCTGCACGCAGAAGGCTTCAACATCGCACGACGCACCGTCAGCAAGTATCGGGAACTGATGGGAGTGCCCGTAGCAAGAATGCGAAAATGAAACAAATTCTACTCATAGCACGCATCCTCTCCACGGTGTTCCGACCATCCTACTATCCGACCGTCGGCACCGTCATCCTGCTTTGCTTCACATACCTGAACCTCTTCCCGTGGACGTTCAAGCTGTGGATCATCGGACTCGTCTATGCCTTTACCTATTGCATGCCCACACTTTCCGTCTACATCTATCGCCGCCTGCACGGCTGGAGCTCGCTCGAACTTCGAACACGCCACAAGCGCGCCGTGCCCTACATCATCAATATCTGCTGCTACCTCTGCCTCATGCACATCTTCGCCACCACGCACATGCCCCACTTCCTCATGGCCATCGTCGGCATCTCGCTGCTCATCCAGTGCACCTGCATCATGGTGAATATCTGGTGGAAAGTCAGCGTACACTCGGCAGGCGCAGGCGGCGTCATCGGCGCCATCACGGCATACTCCGCAATCTTCAGCTTCAACCCAATCTGGTGGCTCTCGCTCGCCATCTTCGTCGCGGGCTGCGTCATGACCAGCCGCATGCTCTTGCGCCAGCACACCCTCGGCCAAGTGCTCGGCAGCACACTCATCGGCATCGCCTGCGGCATAATAGGAACAATCCTCATGTAAAATATAATATGAAACCAATCGTAAGCATTATCATGGGCAGCACAAGCGACCTGCCCGTTATGGAGAAAGCAGCCAAATTTCTCGATGAAATGGGCATTTTTTTCGAAATGAACGCATTCTCTGCACATCGTACGCCTGTCGAGGTGGAAGCCTTTGCACGCTCGGCTGAGGAGCGAGGCTTGAAAGTCATCATTGCCGGAGCCGGTATGGCAGCGGCCTTGCCGGGAGTCGTTGCAGCAAGCACCACGCTTCCCGTCATCGGTGTGCCTATCAAAGGAATGCTCGACGGACTGGATGCCATGCTGAGCATCGTGCAGATGCCGCCCGGCATACCCGTTGCAACTGTCGGTGTAAACGGCGCGCAGAATGCTGCCATCCTCGCTGCCGAGATGCTCGCCCTGAGTGACGAAGCACTTGCCCAGAAGCTCCGCGACTACAAGCAAGGCCTCAAGGAGAAGATAGTCAAGGCAAACGAGGAGCTGAAAGAGGTGAAGTACAATTACAAGACGAACTAAAGCCTCTCCCATACCCTCCCCTAAAGGGAAGGGCTCAAAGTCTCTCCCTTTAGGGGGAGATTTAGAGGAGGCTACATATTGATTACTATGAGAAGAAAGACGCATGAAGTGAAGATAGGCAAGCTGCGCATCGGTGGCGAGAACCGCGTTGCGGTGCAAAGCATGACGACTTGTTCCACCCTTGACACCGAGGGTTGCATAGCTCAAGCCATTCGTATCATCGAGGCAGGCGGGCAGTTAGTACGACTCACTACACAGGGCACGCGCGAGGCCGAGAACCTTCGCAACATCAAAGCCGGGCTGACTGCTCGTGGCTACGGAGACGTTCCTCTGTGTGCTGACGTACACTTCAATCCGAACGTGGCTGACGTGGCTGCGACAATCGTGGAGAAAGTGCGCATCAATCCCGGCAACTATGTTGACCCGGCACGTCAGTTCAAGACGCTGGAATACACCGACGAGGAGTACAGGCAAGAGTTAGAAAGGCTGGACGAGCGCTTTTGCCGTTTCCTCAGTATATGTCGCGAGCACGGGACTGCAATCCGAATTGGCGTGAATCATGGCTCGCTCTCCGACCGCATCATGTCGCGATATGGCGACACACCCGAAGGCATCGTCGAGTCGTGCATGGAGTTTCTTCGCATCTGCGAACGCGAACAGTTCCGAGATGTGGTTGTGAGCATCAAGGCATCGAACACGGTCATCATGGTGCAGAGCGTCCGTCTGCTCTGCAAAGAGATGGAGAAAGAGGGCATGGACTATCCTTTGCACCTGGGCGTGACGGAAGCCGGCGAGGGCGAGGACGGCAGGCTGAAGAGTGCCGTGGGCATCGGTGCGTTGCTCATCGACGGCATCGGCGACACCATTCGCGTCAGCCTGAGCGAGGAGCCGGAATGTGAGATTCCCGTGGCACAAAGCATCCTGCAGGCAGCCCGCGTGCAGATGCACAAGACGGAGTACATCTCCTGCCCAGGTTGCGGACGTACGCTCTACGACCTGCAGGACACCATCCGTCGCATCAAGACTGCTGTCGAGGAGAAAGCCAAGACTGATGCTCGTTACAAGACACTCAAGATAGGCATCATGGGCTGCATCGTCAACGGCCCCGGCGAGATGGCCGATGCCGACTACGGCTACGTCGGTGCTGCCCGCGGCAAAGTCTCCTTATATAAGAATAAGGAATGCATCGAGAAGAACATTCCCGAGACAGAAGCTGTAGAGCGACTCATCCAGTTCATCGACAAAGACCTTGGAGGTAATTCATAATTCACAATTCATAATTCATAATTAACAGTTCACAATTCTTTTTAACGCTCCTAAAAACTTCTTGTTTACTCTTAACATTCCATTATGATAATTTAACGATGCAGGAGGTGAAGGTTGCGGAAATATTCCTACCTTTGCTGTCGATTTTGTGAAAAAGGACAGACATAATGAAGCCATTCACCCTTTGCCTTCTGCTTCTGTGGCCTCTTTGGGCTGTTGCGCAAGAAGAAGACACCACCTTTCAGATAGCCCGTGTACGCACGTTGCAGGAGGTTTTGATTAAGGCCGAAGAGCCTGCGTGGATAAGAAAGAAGCTGAAGCTTTTCATCCAGAAACGAGAAGAGAACTATCAGCAGGAGCCGTGCTTTCGCGAGTATGATTTCCTCTTTCAAGATACAGGCTCCGACCTACAGCGTGGCTCTCTTCGCACCGTTACGGACTCTCTGACGGCCTATAGGTTCCAGAGCCAAGGCTTGCTGCTCTCGCCCTCAATGGCGCAGATGAAGCAGGACAGCGTCTTTCAGATAGCACCCGAACGAAACACTGTCTTTGGCACCGACACTGTCTGCTTAAGCCAGCCCGACAGCGCCTATGTGCGTTGGAATTACCTCGATGAGATGCTCTACCAGAACCTCGTCTGCTCTCTGGACAAGCATTTCCTCAGGCAGCACCGTTTTGCCGTAAACGGAGAGTTCGAACATCCGAATCCCAACGTCGTGCAGCTCGTCTTTTGGTCAACCAAGTATCAGTTGGACCGTGGCTATCTGAACTTCGACACAGCCCGTTGCATGGTCTTGGAGGCAGAGCGCCACAGCGGTTTGGATTGTGTAAGGCACGAGTTCTGCAACAGCTTTGCACTCTGGGCGTTAGGTAAGTTTGTAAAGCTCCAGCTAAAGGACTGGACCATCCTGCTGCATGCCGCCTATACCGAGGAGGGGCAGCCTCAGGAGTTCCAATATCAGTCGCAAAGACATTTCGTCTCGTGGAGCGATGTGAAAAAGAAACGTCGCGAATGGATGGATAACAAGACCACCTGCCGAGCCTCGCTTCTCCTCCAGCCCACCTCACGAAAGGCTCAGTTTCCCGACCTCATAGACATCTATCCCTCAAAAAGCATCGAGATAGTATACTCCAAAAGCCGCCGCTATCAGATGCTGGAACGCCTCAGAAAAGTTCCCAGACAATATGTCCTGCTGAAGGAGTAAACATGTTCCCCTGGTACATTCAGTGGCTGTCACGACGACTATCAGGAGGCCTTGACATCTGAGGTGCACAGAGCATAATACAATAAAAGCTCCCGCGTCGTCGCGACGCAGGAGCCTGATGGC
>JAGCNZ010000034.1 GCA_017645655.1 Bacteroidaceae bacterium
AAAAAGAAGCAATAACCACATAAAACAAATATCAACATGCAAAAGATTTTAGTAACAGTGATGGCCTTAGTGCTGACAGTGTCGGTACAAGCACAAATCATCATAGATTTAACCAAAGAGAACAGTGTTGTGGTGCCGCTTGACAATCGGATCGAGAGGATTGACACGCTTGTTCTACAAAGAGATGATGTGAACATTCAATCTATCCCCAATGCCAATCTGCTTGTCAATGATAGTCTTGTGATGCTGGGTGCAATGGATGGAGCTGTGTTTAGAATCAAGGACGGCAGTCTTGTTCGACGGATGAATGAACAGCCTTTCCATCAGTCTCAAATGACGGGTGAGCCTGCCGTGCATCCCGGTTCGGCATTGCTGGATAGCAGTGGGCAGTTCTGCTATGCATGGGGCAATGCTATCGTGGGAGGCAGCCGCATCAACTTCATCAAGAAGATGGACTTTGCGACCGGTGAGACGTTGGATTCTATCAATGTGAGCAGTGCGGACTTTTCCCTGAGCATGGACGATTCGCTGAGGGTGGCTACAGGGCATGACTATCTGACTTGCTTCCCCGAATACAAGGTTACGTTGCCAGAGAACGGGCGCATTGCACGTATCAGATATTTCGGAGGCTCGAAGATGTGGATAAAACTCTTTCGGAAAGGCATGATAGAGGACTATATCTGCAATGTGGACGGTACGAAGGTGGAGCGTGTGGAACGGCTCACCTTTCAGGGACAGGACATCGAGCCTAATTCCGTGATAGGTTTTGCATGGGACAAGTTGGCCTCGGTAGTCAGTACTGACACAGAATTTATTATATATGTTTATCACTTAAAATCAGAATGACATGGTAGATACAAAAGTGAAGTGCTTGCGTTTGATGAGCACAGCCATCATTGGGTTGTTCCTCTCTACTCAAACAATGGCACAGAAGAATGACAGCATAGACCAATGCCAGTTTGTGGTGGTTT
Organism: Bacteroidaceae bacterium; assembly: GCA_017645655.1. Taxonomy (GTDB): domain Bacteria; phylum Bacteroidota; class Bacteroidia; order Bacteroidales; family Bacteroidaceae; genus Physcousia. The sequence goes on from JAGCNZ010000034.1 coordinate 972, forward strand.
ATGACTTTGTGACGAATACAACGGACAGAAACAGCAATGCCGTGAAGGACTCTGTGCAGTTGGCGGTGGTGGTGGGAAGCCATGTTGCGAAGTGCATGGAGTATAACCGCACAATGCTAGAGGACTTCGGCGAGTGGCAGAATCGTTCCTATCAGTATGGCGAGTGGGATGCTCGGAAGTATAACCTGCCCGTGCTGTTCATCGGATACCCCGAAGGTGAACTGAGTTCGTTCGACAAAGTTGTGCCCAACCGCTACTTCTATACGGAGCCGCTGCCTGATTTCGTTTGGGAGTTAGCGGACGACACGCTAACCGTGAGCGGCTACCTCTGCCAGAAAGCCGTAGGCAAGTATGCGGGCAGGACGTGGACGGTATGGTATTCGGAAGATGTACCGACATCCTTTGGCCCTTGGAAGTTGCGTGGACTGCCTGGCATGATTCTGAAAGCAGAGGACGCGGACGGCATCTTCTCGTTCGTCTGTGTAGGACTGATGCAAAGGACGGCTCCCATCAAGTACTTCTCTAAGGGCGGCTACACTACCCTCAAACGCAACAAGTTCATTTCCCACCGCAACAAACTCTATTGCAACAAGCAGTACGTGCAGAAGCCGAACTACTACATTCCGCAAGGAACCTACGACCACCTGAATATCATCGAGATGTGGCCGGGTGGCCCAGAACCTGCCGCCGAGGATAAAATCTCGGTCGTGGCTACTGATATGATTATCCCGAAGAAAGTAAATAAGTATCAACCGCTGGAATTGAAGTAAAACTGAAATGAAACGACTCCTATACATTATATTATATGTGGTGCTGACAGCGTCGGCGTCGGCGCAAGAAGTGATTGACACGGCGCAGTTCGTGGCCGTGTATGACTACGAGTGCAGAACGCAGGATGCCGATGGGCTGGATGTCACGGACAGGATGCAGCTCGTGGTTCAGGTGGGACGGACGGTGACGAAATCGATGCCACTCTCGGCCTACAAAGAAATGGACATGGAAGAGGAAGATGACATCATAGCAGCACATCAGGAGGCGTACTTGCACATGCCAACGGTGTGGACGGGCTACCCCAACGGGCAGACCACTGTGCGTGACTGGATTTTCCCGCATGAGTTCGAGGGCGCAGAGCCGACACCCGACATCGCATGGACGCTAACCGATGACACACTGACCATCGGCGGCTACTATTGCCAGACGGCCACTTGCAAGTTCCGGGGCGTGGAATGGCGCGTGTGGTACACCGATGAGATACCATCGTCGGCAGGGCCGTGGCGGTTGCGTGGTCTGCCAGGATTGATAGTCAAGGCTGAGAGCGAGGCGCATACGTTCTGTCTCACAGAACTGAGACAGGAGCATAGGCCCATCACCGCCCCGGAGAAGAACCCTGACGTGCAACGCATGCCATACGCCAAACTGCTGAAGCACCGCAACGATGTGTATGGCAATCGCCAGTATGCCAAGAACCCCATCTTCCACGTGCCCGACCTCAACGGTGGTAACCTCTCACTGGGCGGAAGCATCCGTCACATGGAAGTGTTCCAGATGAACGGACAAGACATCGTCTTTGCCGACGGTCACCCGCTGCTGACGAAAGCACATGTGTATCAACCCCTGGAATTGAAATAAAATATGAAACGAAACATCATCACCATCATCCTCGCCCTCGTCGCCATGACGGCAGGGGCACAAGAGAAAGTAACGCTGCAAGGCAGCATACAGGACTCGTTCTTGGAGCGCGGCCTGTTCGATTGCACGGTCACGCTGATGCGGGCCGACAGTACGGCGGTGGAGTGCCAGCCGAAAGTCTATGAACTGGGCAACGACGAAATGCACATCTCCACCGTCTTTTATATTGACGTGCCGCGACAGGCCGCGAACTACATCATCCGTGTGCAGAAAGACGGCTACGAAGACGGCTGGGCGAAGGTGAGCGTTCCCGATGGCTACAAGGAGAAGACGCTCGTGGTGCCGATGGTGAACATGAAGAAGTCCATCATGAAGACCGTGGGGCTGAAGGAGGTGGTGGTGAAGGCCACCCGCATCAAAGTGAAGATGCGCGGCGACACACTGGTCTATGATGCCACGGCATTCCAACTGCCCGAGGGGTCGATGCTGCAACACCTGATAGAGCAACTGCCCGGCGCACGAATGACGGACGCGGGCGAGATATTCATCAACGGCAGGAAGATAGACGAACTGACGCTTAACTCCCGTACACTCTTCAAGGGCAACAAGAAGGTGCTGCTGGAGAATCTGCCTTACTTCACCGTGAAGGAACTGAAGGTGTTCGAGCGGCAGTCGCTACAGGCAGCCATGAGGGGCGAGAAGGACGAGAACCCGGAATACGTGATGGACGTGAACCTGAAGGACGAGTACGCCGTGGGCGTGATAGCCAATGCCGAGGCGGCGGGCGGTACGCACGAGCGGTATCAGGCGCGGGCGTTCGGGCTGTTGCTTACGAAGACGCTGACGGTGGGAGCGTTCGGCAACCTGAACAACATCAACGACGGCAGCAGAGCCATTGCACAAGGATGGAACCAAGGGCAGGGACTCATCATGGGCAACCAGAACAAGCCATCGACGCGCAAGGCTGCGGGCATGAGCCTCGATTATCAGTCAACGAAGAAACAGTATGGATTCCCTGCCATTGCGGAGAACGTGGAGATAGCCTTCGACCACTATGACGATCTTGACGAGTCGGGCACCTATCAGGAGCGGTTCCTGCCAGCGGGTACGGCGTTTGCCGAGAGTATGCGCTCATCCCGAAACAAGATGACGGCGGTGCAGCTCATCAATCAGTTCCACCGTCTGCCCTGGCTCTTCGAGAGTTACATAAACTTATATTATAGAGAGACCGACAACAGCATGTTGGGAACCTTGCAGCAGTGGGACAGCCTGCGGGTGACGGCCACACAGCGGACGGAAGGCCTCGGCAAGACGAAGGACTACGGACTGGGATGGCTGCGGGCAAGATTCCCCACCATCAAGCGTGTGGAAGGAACTATACAGGCATACTGGACGCGCACAGAGCGCGAGGCTTTCAATCGCCAGCACTCCACGACGGGAGCCACTGCAACCGACTATTTCCGCCATGAGTACGAGGATGCCAGCACTACCGAATACAAGTTCGAGCCATCGCTGACGTATGACCGTCGGCTGTGGAAGAAACTGCATATATACCTGACGGAGCGCTACCAGTTGAGCGGCAGCAACAGCAACGACAAGCTCTACCTGCTGAACGACCTCGCGGGATGGGGACTCCAAGACAGCACCGCCATCGATCTGCTGCCGTCGAACCGCGAACTGCTCAGCCGTGTGTACGACGCGGAGAACAGTACCTACAGCCACTTGCGGCAGCAGGAGAACGAGTTCACCGTGAGCCTGAAATGGAACAAGACGGAGCGCTTCCCCGTGGACGTGACGCTGAGCCTGCCCGTCTATGCACAGCACGAGCGGCTCGACTACGAGCGCGGGGCGATTGACACGCTCGCCCGCCATAACCTCTTCACGCTGAATCCCTCGCTGCATCTGAAGCACAAGGTATGGTCGCTGCGCGTAGGCATGACGACATCGACGCCGGGTCTGATGAACCTGATGCCCTACCGCGATGCCCGCAATGCACTCAGCATCATGGAGGGCAACCCTTCGTTGAAGAACAACCGCCGCGTGAACGCCAGCATCACGTGGTCGCCCAAACTGGCAAGCCGTCGCACGGGCTTGACAGGCTCACGCATCGAGTCGCGCTACGTCTATCATATCCGCTCCGTAGCGCAGGGATTTACGTATGACGAGCAGACCAGTGCCTATACCTACCGCCCTGAAAACGTGGAGGGCAACTGGCAGTGGAACACGTCGCTGAGCACCACGTTCTCGCTCAGCAAGAACCAGAAGTGGTGGATAGACAGCAGCACGGGCTGCGACGTGTGGCACTCCGTTGATTATGCCTCGGTGAGCGGGATTTTAGACGCCCAGCTGAACAAAGTGGAGACCGTGAACCTCAGTGAGAACCTGAAACTGAGTTACAAGGCGAAGAACACCAAGGTGAGTCTGCTCGGCGACCTGCTGTGGCGGCGCACGTGGGGACACCGTTCGACGTTCAGCAATATCAGTGCCTTCGATTTCCGCTACGGCGTAAATGCCATGCAGACCATCCCGACGTGGAACACCACCTTGAATATCGACGGCATGATGTTGAGCCGTCGCGGCTACGGCAGCGATGCCATGAACAAGGACGAGTTTGTGCTCAACGCCTCCGTCACCCAGCCCATCCTCCACGGCAAGGTGAAGCTGACGCTGGAAGGCCACGACCTGCTGCACCAACTCAGCAACACAACCTACGAGGTGAACGCCCAGGGCCGCACCGAAACGTGGTACCGCGTCATCCCCAACTACGTCATGCTCCGCGTGGCATGGCAGTTTAATAGGAGTCCAAAGAAGAATTAACCCCATAAAACAGTGAAGAAGTTTTTAGTGATGATGATAGCCTTGGTGCTGGCGATAGGAACACAGGCCCAAGAAACCGTTACCCTTGTGGGACAAGTGCAGGATGTGTTTCTGAAAAGGCCACTTGTAGCAAAGATTTCTGTCTATGAGACGGACAGCACGACGTGTGTCTTGGATTCCGTCCGTGTTGAAAGAATTGAGGA
>JAGCNZ010000035.1 GCA_017645655.1 Bacteroidaceae bacterium
GCCAACTATCGAGATGAATGAGGCTATGGCAGCTATGATGATTGCCGAAAGTCTAAACGTTCACACAGATTCCGATGTCACCGTTGACGGCTCCGAAGCCAAGACAAAGGAAAACAATGCCTGGGATATCTGGGGCGACGAGTAATCGTCATTCCCTGAATCTATAGAAGAAGGCAGCTCCCATTGCGGGGGCTGCCTTTTTTTGTATCTCGTGCGAGCTGCCTTGTTGTGTCGCCCGACCAGTTTTGTCGTGTTGTGCGGCTCAGCTTATCGTGTCTCTTGGTTCAACTTGACACGTGTAGTTCATTGAATCATCATGATGATTCAATTGAAAGTTCATGATGATTCAATTGAAAGTTCATGATGATTCAATGAACACCTCTGCAGGTGTGGTGCTTTCTTACTTGTTTATTTTGATTCCCACCTCTGTGATGCCGGATATCACTTCGTGTCGCATGAGGTGGTAGATGCGGACGGTTCCGCTCTCACCTTTCTGAAGATGGAAAGGCAGTTGCTGTGTCTCGTACTGATGATGGTTGACGCCCGGGCTCAAAGCAAAGCCTTCGGCGTCGGTCAGGGGATAGCGCACAGTGTCGCATCTGTAGGCGGCAGGTGCCTCGAGATGTTGCTCTACGGCGAGCACGATGTCCCGATAGCCGATGCTTGCCTTGGTTCGCAGCCCGATGAAGAGTGTTCCGTCGATGTCTGCTTCAGCCTTTGGCAGCTCGAAGCAAACGGTGTCGCTCCTGTCCCAACCCTCCGCAGGCAGCGGCTTGTAGCGATGCAGAAGCGTGCTGTCTGTGCATGCAGCCAGCGACAGGGCAATCAGGGGAAGGAGATACTGGCGGGACATATCGTTCGCTTCGTGGTCCGGAGGCTTACGAGTTCTCGTTGTTGCGCTGTTTGTTCTTGTGCTTCTTCTTGCGCTTCTTTTTGTCGAAGCGGTTCAGGTCTTCCTGCGTGGCGAGGTCAACGGGGCGTTCAGGCTCTTTGCGGCCGCCCTCTTCGAGCGAGAGGGGCTTTTCGCCGCGCTTGTTCATCTCGATGATGGCGTTTGCGCGCTCGGCGCTGATGGTGACGAGGTTGGTTGCGTTGCGCTTGTCGGTGGAGTAGGTGACCAGCTCGGACAGGATGTCGGCCTTGAAGAAGTAGTAGTCGGAGTCCTGCGTGTAGAGCATCATGTCGCGCGGCGGCAGCTTGCGGTAGGACTCGACGTACTGGTCCACCTCGTAGTTCATGCAGCACTTCAGCTTGGCGCACTGCCCTGCGAGCTTCTGCGGATTGAGGCTGAGGTCCTGGAAACGCGCTGCTCCCGTGCCGACACTCTGGAAGTTCTTCATCCATCCGGCGCAGCACAGTTCGCGTCCGCACGGGCCGAAGCCGCCGATGCGCCCCGCCTCCTGGCGCGCTCCGATTTGCTTCATCTCGATGCGCACATGGAAGACGTCTGCCAACACCTTGATGAGCTGACGGAAGTCCACGCGTCCGTCGGCGATATAGTAGAAGATAGCCTTGTTGCCATCGCCTTGATATTCGACGTCGCCAATCTTCATCTCCAGCCCGAGGTCCTTGGCAATCTGACGACTCTGTATCATCGTGTCGTGCTCGCGAGCCTTCGCCTCGGCATAGCGCTCCATATCTGTTTCGCGCGCCAGGCGGTAGACTTTGCGTATCTCCTCGTTCGGCTTCAGGTTGGCATGCTTCATCTGCAGGGGCACGAGCTTGCCCGTGAGCGACACCACGCCGATGTCGTGTCCCGGATTGGACTCGACTGCCACGATGTCGCCCTTCTTCAGGGGCAGATTGTCGCTGTTGTGGTAATACCCCTTGCGTGTATTCTTGAATTGCACCTCTACGAGGTCCGTCACCTCGTTGTTGCCGGGAACGTCGGCCAGGTAGTCGTATGTGTTGAGCTGTGCATAATGCCCCGTATTGGCACTTTGCGCGGAGAAACCATGTCCGCCTTCGCCGCTGATGTATTCTTTATCCATAGTATAAAATGAAGAATGAAGAGTGAAGAATGAAGAATTTGCTACCGCACTGATTCTATTCTGTCTCGCCATTCGTTCTTCCCTTGTTATTATTATTTTTCTTAACCATTTTTATTGATGATACCAACAACGCTATCAGTTGATTGCAATCAGAGGCCATACTCTCAAACTCTTTTTCCGACAGGATGTTTGTGTCGTGGAGAAGATTCAGCCAATTCATTGTTTCATTAGCTTCCTTGAGAGCAATATGAAGCTTTGTGACGAAGTCCGAAGGGCTTTGCGCAAATTCCGACTCATGAACATTGGCAGAGATAGAGGTTCCCGACCGCAGCACTTGTTTATAGATAGCCATCAGTTTGTTATCATTTCCCGAGAAACGCAGAAACATTTTGGTTATCCGTACTGCAAATGCATAGCTTTTAATGTGCAGGGTAGAACCTTCTCGTCTGTAATTAATCATAGCGCGGTAGCAAATTCTTCATGCTCCTCTCTAATCCCCACCCGATGTGGAGAACTTAGGGCGGTAGCAAATTCTTCATTCTTCATTCTTCATCCTTCATTTTTCACTTTTCACTCTTCACTTTTCACTCTTTAGCAGTATTATCATCTTCAGTGCGAGGTCGAAGAACACCATTCGGGCGCTGACGTTCTGTGCGATGTCGCGTCCGGCGTCGCTCAGTTCGTTCATGATGCCCACGACGTTGCGCTCATTGATGAACGGCGCGAAGCGTGTGCTGAAGTTCTCCTCCTCGCGACCGAGGAAGTTTATCTTTGGTTCGTGGAAGTTGTAGATGAAGTTCTCGCGCAGTTGCTGCTGGAAGTACTCGAGCATGCGCTTTTGCCTTTCGCGGCCGAGCTCACTGACTGCAAGTGCCCATTGCTGCATCTCCTTGATGCGACGCCCGTAGCTGTGGCGCATCAGCTGCACGAAGAGGTCGAAGAACATCTGCTGCTCCGAGTCGCGCTCCATGCGTTTCAGTGCTTCCGTGTAGCTTCCCTGAGCGATGTGTGCCAGCAGGTTTGCGTCGTCGGGCTGCATGTCGTGACGCCTCTGCAAGGCCAGGCTGATGTCTTCCTCTGTCAGGGCCGGCACGTTGATGCGCTGCACGCGACTCTGTATGGTGCCCAGCACGAGGTCGGGCTCCTGGCTGACCAACAGGAAGTGCGTGCCGACGGGAGGCTCCTCGATGAGCTTCAACAGCTTGTTGCCCGTCTGCTCGTTCATGCGTTCCGGCAGCCACAGGACAACGACCTTGCGTCCACCCTGGCTCGACTTCAGGGCCAGCTTACGCTGCAGGTTGTCGCTCTCCTGGACATAGATGACGATTTGCTGGTTCTCGGCACCGATGTCCTCGAGCCAGTCCTCTGTGTCGAAGTATGCGTTGCGGCTAATCTGCTCACGCCACTCCTGCAGGAAGTCGTCGGAAAGAGGCTTGTCGCTGCTCTTGCCTTTATATATGGGAAATGCGAAATGCAGGTCGGGATGCGACCACAGGGAAGACATCTGGCAGTCCGAGCACGTGCCGCAAGCGCCGTCGTCGGTGGGATGCTGGCAAAGCAGCATCTGTGCAAAGGCAAGTGCCAGAGGCAGCTTACCTGCGCCACGAGGTCCGCAGAACATAATCGCGTGCGGCAACTTGTTCTCCTGAAGCAGTCGGCAAAGGTGTTGCTTTATCTCTTCCTGACCTATGATGTCGTTGAATGTCACCTCTTATTTAACATTTAATCATTTACCATTTACCATTTGTTTGCAAAGGTACAAAGTTTTTTTGGATTAGAGCTTAGAGATTAGGGATTATTTCGTATCTTTGCACAGAAAAAGGTAAGAATAAAAGCTAATAGTAAATGGCGAATGCCAAATCATTAAATGGTAAATGGTAAATCGTTAAATGGTAAATGATAAGATGAGAGACTTCAATGAACTTAAAATAGCAGTGGCGGGCACAGGCTATGTGGGTTTGTCCATCGCCACGCTGCTCAGCCAGCATCACGAGGTGACGGCTGTCGATGTCATTCCCGAGAAGGTGGAGAAGATAAACAATCGCATTTCGCCCATTCAGGATGAGTACATCGAGAAGTACCTCGCCGAGAAGGAACTGCATCTGAGGGCTACGCTCGATGGTGCCGCTGCCTACCGCGATGCCGACTTTGTGGTCATCGCTGCTCCCACGAACTATGACCCTGTGAAGAACTTCTTCGACACGCATCACATCGAAGACGTCATCGACCTTGTCATCAGCGTCAATCCCGATGCGGTGATGGTCATCAAGAGCACGATTCCTGTGGGCTATTGCCGCAGCCTCTACGCAAAGTATGCGCTCAAGTTCCTCTACAAGCCTGAGCTGAAAGGCAAGAAGTTCAATCTGCTCTTCTCTCCCGAGTTCCTTCGCGAGAGCAAAGCGCTCTACGACAATCTGTATCCTTCCCGCATCATCGTCGGCTATCCCAAACTCATCGAGTTGAGCGACAACAACTTCACCGAGGAGAATGCTGCCATTACAGCAATAGGTAATCCCGACATCAAGCAGTACGCCGAGATATTTGCCAAGCTGCTGCAGGAGGGTGCCGAGAAGGAAAACGTCGACACGCTCTTCATGGGCATGAAGGAGGCCGAGGCAGTCAAGCTCTTTGCCAACACATATCTCGCCCTGCGTGTCAGCTATTTCAACGAACTCGACACATATGCCGAGGTGAAGGGACTCGATCCGAGGGCCATCATCCGCGGTGTCGGTCTTGACCCTCGCATCGGCACGCACTACAACAATCCCTCCTTCGGCTATGGCGGCTATTGTCTGCCTAAGGACACCAAGCAGTTGCTTGCCAACTATCAGAACGTGCCGCAGCAGATGATGACGGCTATCGTGGAGAGCAACCGCACCAGAAAAGACTACATTGCCGACGCTGTGCTCCGCATGGCGGGCTATTACAGCGAGAATGCCGAGTGGAACAGTAGCAGCGAGCAGCATTGCGTCATCGGCGTCTTCCGCCTAACCATGAAGGCAGGCAGCGACAACTTCCGCCAGTCGGCTATCCAGGGCATCATGAAGCGCATCAAAGCAAAGGGTGCAGAAGTCATCATCTATGAGCCTACGCTGCAGGACGGCGAGAGTTTCTTCGGTTCACGCGTCGTGAACGACCTCGAGAGCTTCAAACGGCAGTCACAAGCTATCGTTGCCAACCGCTATGAATCCTGCCTCGACGACGTCCGTGAGAAGGTCTATACTCGCGACATTTTTGGCTGCGACTGAACGGGCTACACATTATCATATATAAAGAATCGGGGGAGCAACATGGCGTTGCTCCCCCTTAGCGTGCTTCTTTGTCCATCGAGGTTTGTAAAGCCGGTCATATCCTCGTATGGATTCAGTCAAGTCTTCGTGTGATGTTTGCAGTCGTGACGTCTCTTATTGATAGACAATATCTTGCGGTTCGGTCGTCGGGCCTTCAACTGTGAGGATGCCATTCTCGTCGATGTTGATTTTGTCCATCAGGACGACGCGTTCGCCGGGATTGCTTGTCATGCGACCATGATAGACGCAATAGCGCTGGCCGTCGGGCATCGTCAGCACCATGTTGTGGCCCGTGCCCATCACTCTGCCGCCGCGGCTCACGTTTTCCTGCAGCACGGGATTGTTCTCAGCCTTCGTGAAGGGACCGAGCGGATTGTCAGCCGTGGCATATCCAACGGCGTAGTACTGTCCGCCGTAGTGATTCGCGCTATACATTATATAATATGTGTCGCCTTCGCGGAACAGGTAGCTGCCTTCCGTCCAACGGCGGTTTACCTCTCCATGCGTGGCGCTGCGGCTTTCCCATTCGCTTTGCTTGTCTTCAAGTTCTGTTGGCGGGCAGAGCAGCAACACGGGCTCTCCGATGACGCCGCTGAAGTCGGGCTTCAACTCTACGCCATACACCCAGCTTTCCTCTATCTCCTGGAAGTTGCCGGCACGGCGCAAGCTGTCCGCTATCTCACTTTCCACAGCATGTTTATAGCAGCAACGACTGAAGTAGAGATAGCACTTGCCAGTCTTGTCGTCGAAATAAACATTGGCATCAATGATGGGATATGGGGGATTGAAAACTGGCCTGTCGTACAGATCGACGAATGGTCCGGCTGGCGAATCGCTGACGGCTACGCCAATCTTGAAGTTCTCGCCCTCGTTCGTCGGGTTTTCTTTATAGTTGGAGCTGTAGAAGAGGTAGAACTTGCCATTGCGCTCGTAAACCTCCGGCGCCCAGAAGCAGTCAAGGTTCCACTGCGTGGAGTTGCCGCCTTTATACACTTGTCCGCACGAGTCCCACTGAATGAGGTCGTCGCTCACAAAGGCTTCGAAGCCGTCGCCGAGCGATGTGCCGTACATGTAGTAGCGGCCGTCGCTGGCATGCAGCAGGAAGGGGTCGCCGAATTTCAGCGGAATGGGGTTCGTCACGGTGCTTGTCTTCGTTTCAGCCTCCTTGCCGGTATTGCAAGCGAGGAAGCATAGGCACAGAAGTGCCACGAATAGTTTAGAGTTCATAGTTTAAAGTTTAGAGTTATCCTAAAGTGGCTTGTAGTCTTCGCTGGTTGTTACTGTTTGTGTGTTTTTCGGGTCGGCGTCTGCCTCGCGGAACCAGTCGCTGTACTCGATGTAGTGGCGCGCGTAGGTTTTATTCAGGGCTTGCGCCTGTTCGGGGTCAACCTTCTTGATGAACTTGGCAGGCACGCCGCCCCAGAGCTCGCCGTCGCCTATCTGCGTATTGCTGAGCACGAGTGCTCCCGCTGCCACAATGGCGCCTTTGCCAACCACGGCGTGGTCGAGCACCGTTGCGCCCATGCCGACCAGCGCGCCGTCCTTTATCTCGCAACCATGCAGGGTGACGCAGTGCCCGATGGTCACGTCGTCGCCCAGGATGCAAGGCGCCTTGCCGTTGAGCGTATGGATGCACGAGTTGTCCTGGACGTTCGTGCGGTTGCCTATCTTGACGTAATGCACGTCGCCACGAATGACAGCATTGAACCAGACGGTGCAGTCGTCGCCCATTTCGACGTCGCCCACTATCACGGCACCCTCGCTGAAGTAGCAATGTTTGCCGAATCGGGGAGCGGGCATCCCCTTGAGTGTCTTTATTATTGCCATCGAATAATTTACGATTTGACGATTTACAATTTACTATTTATTTACGTTTTAATCATTTATTAACCATTCGGGTATCTATTCTCCCCTCCTTGGGAGGGGTTTGGGGAGGCTTTTTCTTTCTTCCTCATTCAGGTAAGGCGAGAGCTCATCATACACCTTCTTATGATACGCATCGAGGTACGCCACCTCTTCCGGCGTCATGATGTCCCAGATGACGGGCGTGAGGTCGATGGGGCAGAGCGTGAGCGGCTCGAGGCGCAGGAAGCGACCGAACTCCGTCTCGCCGTCCTCGACGACAATCATGGTGTTCTCAATTCGCACGCCATGCTTGCCTTGTCGGTAGATGCCGGGTTCGTTCGTGACCGTCATACCTGCATGAAGCGGGGCAGGTTTCCACGTGTGCCGAATCTGATGAGGACCCTCGTGGACACATAGGTACGAGCCAACTCCGTGACCGGTGCCGTGTCCGTAGTTGATGCCGTGCTGCCACATCGCATAGCGAGCAAGCGCGTCAATCTGCGTGCCGCTTATTCCGTCGGGGAATCTGGTGAGTGCCAAGCGGATGTGTCCCTTGAGAACCAGCGTGTAGTCGAGTCGTTCCTCGTCCGTCAAAGGACCGAGCGCGATGGTTCGCGTGATGTCTGTCGTGCCGTCCTGATACTGAGCGCCGCTGTCGAGAAGCAGCAGTCCTTTGGGTTCGAGCACGGCATCCGTCTCAGGTGTTGCTTCGTAGTGGACGATGGCGCCGTGCGGTCCGTAGGCCGCAATCGTGTCAAACGACAGACCTCGATACAGGTCTTGCTCAGCCCTCAAAGCCGTCAGCTTGCGGTCGATGCTGATTTCCGTCTGCCCACCTGCCTCTACGGCGGGCTTCAACCAACGCAGGAACTTCACCATCGCCACGCCATCACGAATCATTGCTCTGCGGAAACCGGCTATCTCGGCAGCATTCTTGACGGATTTCATTGAAGGGATTGGGTTGAAATCCTTGCTCACTAATGTAGGTTTCCCGTACGGACGAATGCTTACGCCGATGCTTTTGAGGTATTTTTCCACGGTTTCATCGAGTTTTTCGCTGTCGATGAAGAGTGTCACATCGTCGAGCGTGAGCAAGACAAAGCTGACGAAAACGGGGTTGCAATGCACGTCGGAGCCTCGCATGTTGAGGAGCCAGGCGATGTCATCCAGTTGAGAAATGACGAGACTTTCAGTCTGTTGTTCTCGCATCGCCTGCCGCACGCGCTCAATCTTGCTTTCAGCCGACTCTCCGGCAAACTCCAGAGGTTGAATCTCGACCTTGTTCTTGGGGATCGGCGGGCGGTCAGTCCAAAGCTCTTCAGCAGGGTCGAGGTCCGTCCTGAGCAGGATGCCGGCCTTGCCAAATGCAGACCTTAACTCCTCGATCTCAGCTGAGGTGAAGAGTTCACCATCCACTCCGACAGTTTGCTCATTGACCATTGACCATTGACCATTGACCATTCCTTCGCCCGATTCATTATGAATTATGAATTGTGAATTATGAATTGACTCAATGAGCCACTCTTCGATGGAGGGCGTCTCGGGCAAACCGTCTTTCATCAATTGGAAAGGCGTCCCTTCGAGCTGTTCTGAAGCGGCGATGAAATAACGACTGTCCGTCCAGAGCGCGGCGTCGGAAAGCGTCACGACCGCCGTTCCGGCACTTCCGTCGAAGCCCGAAATCCACTGCCGCGTCTGCCAATGCTCGGGCACATATTCGCCCTGATGCGGGTCTGTGCTTGGGAAAATGAAGGCACTCAACCCGTTCCTCAGCAGGTATTTGCGTAGTGTTTCAACTCTTTCGGCGATGCAGTTTGTCATATTTCCTGTGTTTATTCTGTGACAAAGATACGACTTTTTCCCCATATAAAAAGCAAAAAGCCGAAGAAAACCTCGAGAGGGAAAAGATTATATATAAGGGTTTTGCAAATCGAGGGCAAGGGCACCTGAAATTACGGCACGGTTAAAATGAAAACGCAACGTGGTTAAATTGCAAATACAACACGTTGTAATTTCGATTTAACCACGTTAAGTTTGGCCACACACCACGTCGTGTTATCTTTTGGTTATCAGGTCGCCGCAAATCTCTTCTGCACGTTTCACTCGGTTCCACACGGTTTGTATCTTTGCATCCATCACTTTGGCGATTTGGGCAGGCTTCATGCCAATCTTCAGCAAGCAGATTGTGTGGAGCAAATGTTCGTGTACGGGTTTGTCCTCTCGCTCCTGAATTGACTCAAGGAACCCGGGGTACAAGGTTTCGATTGCAGCGATGAGTCCTTCCCACGAACCTTCTGTCAGTTGAGCTCTGCCGGAAGCAATGTTGTGGAAATGTGCGATAACGTTTCCCGCTTTGTCTGTCGCGATGTTCATCAGGGCGATGCGCGTCAGTTCCTTGTTCAGTTTGGCCTTTTGTTCCAACAGCCTTTCTTTGTCGCTGATTGCTTCCACGAACTTTTTCTTCCTGAAGAAATAAAAGGCCACTAAGCCCATCATGATGCTAAGAAGTATGAGGCCAGCGATGACAGAGAGTAACACAAGGCGTTCGCTTCTTCGCACAATGGCTTTCTCTGCTTCTTTATCCCGATGATAACGGTATTCGTCCCTTGCTCTCTGTGTTTGCTCGAAGGCTCTTTGGGCAATTATCGTATCGTTCGTCTCGTAGAGGCGTTGCCCCCAAAGTGCTGCCTGACGGAAATCTCCCTTTTGCATGAAGCAACGTTGCAGGCCGGCTTGGGCTTCGTACCTTCCTGACGGCTCTTTCGCCATATTATTATATATAATGTAGTGGGCGATTGCAGAGTCGGTCAGATGTTTGTCCTCATAGCACTTTGCAAGGCACAACTCATAGTTCTTAGGCCGCTGGTCTGCAGGCAAGCTGCAAACCATAAGCAATAAACTGTCAACCTTTTCATGATGATGGAAGTCGGAATAGGTTGCCAACAAAGATGCCAGTATCCTTCCATACTTGGAGGGAGATTGTTTCTCCTTGATGATGTTGTAGGTTTCATCGAGATACGAGAGGCATTGCGTCGTGTCGTTAAGGTGCTTGTATGCTGACGCTACGTCCATAATATAACATTCCAAATACTTTCCCGACTGCTTGGCAAGTGCGACGGACCTAAGCGCGACATCCAGTTCTTCCTCATAGTTGAGCTGAAGCATGTAGAGGTTTCTCAGTTGTGAAAGCGCGTTCTGCCAGATAAGGGTGTCTGCTTCCTCGCTTTGCTCCGCCACATCTGCCGCTTTCAGAAACAGGCTCACAGCTCTTGGATAGTCCTTCAGGTCTCGATAAGCGCTGCCCAGATAGTAGTAGGCACGTTCCTTGTCGGTAGCATTCTTGCGACCTTCGAAGTAGGACAATGTCTGCTTCGCAGAGTCAGGCGAGCTGGGCACGATATCGAGCTTGTCGCTAAGGCGAATCGAAAGCAGGTCGTACTTCTGCTTGGCATATTCCGAGGACAGGCGCACAGAGTCCCTCAGTGTCTCTGCTCTTGCTTGGGCATCTTTGAGCGAAGTCTCGCAAAGCTGCCAAGCTTGTTCAATGCTGTCGAGCAACTGCCTGTCTTCCTTCTCCTTGCAAGAAAGCAAGACAAGCAGACAAAACGACAAAAAGAATAAAACGTTCTTTTCCATGCATTTTAGCTTTTTCTTGCTGCAAATTTAAGCCTTTTTCTTAGTACAAACAAGCTTTTTTGCTCCCAACTACTCCCAAATGGGAGCACTTGGGAGTAAATTTGTTTGGAAGGTACACAAAAAGTACATAACTTTGCAGCCAGAAACATAAAAACTAATGCAACTATGAAAAAGACATTTTTACTTTTGTTCCTTTTTGCTGTGCAAGTGGGTATATTTGCCCAAGAAGAATATTATCCTGAGGGAACAAAATGGACAGAGATCCGTCTTGATACTTTGAAGTATGACTCTTGGTATTCAAAGGTTGATGGCGAATGGGTGCCAAACTTTGAAACGATAGAGTACTATGTGCAGGGGGAATATGTCGACAGGAATGGGGAGACTTATAGGTGCGTGTACACTAATGGTCCGGAATGGTCTGACTCTCTAACGTTGCTTGTGCGTGAAAGAATGTATGAAAATATTGTAGAAGTCAATGTGCCTTTGTTCTATGAAGATAACTGGGGAACTCTTTTGGAGCTTCCCTGCTCAGCAGAAATCTATCAATTTGAATGGAGTGTTGGAAAAAGGTTGTGGTTCCAGGATATATCAGGTGCAAATGCGACATGTTACCCACCTTGTGGCTTATACAACTACGGCATGATAGATGAAATTGAGGAAGGGAACTTCGGAGGTGTAAGGCCATTGAAGTATGTGGACTTGAATGGGAAAGCTCCTGTTGATCCAGAACAACCATGGTTAGACTACACCGATACTAATGGCGGTCGTATTATTCAAGGAATAGGCATTACGGAATGGAACGATGGCGAATGCCTATTCGGACCAGTCAATCCGTATCGGGCTTTACAACAGTTTGATAGTGACGGTTGGTATAAATATCCTTGGCGCAATTATCGTTCCATGCTTGTTCATTTCGAGCGAGACAATGAGGTGCTATATGATGTTTGGCCAGAAAAACCATATCAACCCTTGCCGTTCCTTGAAGGTAATCCGATATGGGTATATAAGCATGAACATCTACCCATGGGGACTGTACTGGAAGATGACGGTTTGAACGCCATATCGTGTTGGCTTGATGCCAGCAACCGAAACTTTATTTACTATTTCCTTGGCGGACAGGAGGAAATAGAAGGTAAAGTCTATACGATGATGGGAGCAGTCGGATGCAATCGAGATGGTGGAATCACCCTCAATCATTGGCTTCCTGTCCGCGAAGAGAACGGTATTGTCTATGCCTTCACGGATTCCTTGCCGGGAATTATTGAGACTGAGGACAATTATGATAGCAGATATAATGACGAATATAACCCTATGCCTTATCTGCAACAGGGGAATGAGTGCGTGCTCTACAACTTCAGCACCAATATTGGCGAAACGTTATATCCTCAGAATGAGGGCTCTACAGTAAAGTCCTTTGACACTTACCAGCTGTTGGACGGAACAGAATGCCGCGTGCTGAAAACAAACTGGGGTCGCTATGATTTGTATGAAAAGTTGGGGTTCTTGAGTGATGATTTTGATGGCATAATGGATCCTTTCTTGTCCTGGCCTTTGCCTACCGATGGTAGTGTGCATTCCAGCCGCCTCAATGCTTATTATCAGGACAATGTAATGCTCTACAAAGCACCTAACGCTCAGGGAGGTTTATGCGTAAACGACACAATTTGGACACGTGATGACGCTGAAGCATACGCCTCTTCTTACAAGGCTAACCCATATCATGAAGAAGTCATGTCATATATCCGACGGCTGCAAAAGGCTAACGAACCTGTCACATATTTCCCCGAGGGAACGAAGTGGACAGAGATTCGTCTGGACACTTTGAAGTATAACAGTTGGTATTCAAAGGTTGGAGAAGATTGGGTGCCGAACTTCGAGACGATAGAGTACCGTGTGCTGGGAATATATTCTAACTTCTCTGAGACATTCGGGGATAATTCCTTAAAGTGTGTTTATACTAATTGTTCGGAATGGACGGACTCCCTCTCTCTCCTGATAGTCGAGGGGAAAATCAATGAATACCTCAATTATGGCAGGAGAG
Organism: Bacteroidaceae bacterium; assembly: GCA_017645655.1. Classification (GTDB taxonomy): domain Bacteria; phylum Bacteroidota; class Bacteroidia; order Bacteroidales; family Bacteroidaceae; genus Physcousia. The sequence continues at coordinate 12,804 of JAGCNZ010000035.1, forward strand.
TGATGGCAACTGTTCCCATTTACTTTGATAGTTGGGATGTTCCTTCCCCTGCCATGGCATATAATTTTGATTGGAGAGTTGGTATGCCGATAAGTTTCATAGATATTTTGAGCACCACTTATGACCATAACTCTGAAACAGCAGTCTTTGGCATAATTGAGGAAATAAATGAAGGAAATTTCGGAGGTGTAAGACC
>JAGCNZ010000036.1 GCA_017645655.1 Bacteroidaceae bacterium
GATGGTCTGGAAGTTGAGGAAGGCACTGGCCGTGGCTGTTGCGCCAACGGTAACGCCCAACATGATGACCACGATGTTGTTCAGCTCGTTCTGTGCTGCTTTGCTCAGGCGCTCCACTACTCCACTCTCCTTGAAGAGGTTACCGAGCATGAGGCAGCCGATAAGTGTTCCAGCTGAAGGAACAATCAGGCTGACGACGATAGCAACAACGATTGGGAAGATAATCTTCTCTTTCTTGCTGACAGTACGGAGTTGGCTCATGCGAATCATACGCTCTTTCTTTGTTGTAAGAGCACGCATGATGGGAGGCTGAATGACAGGCACCAAAGCCATGTAGCTGTAAGCAGCCACAGCAATAGGACCAAGCAGTTCGGGAGCAAGCTTCGAGGTGAGGAAGATAGCTGTAGGACCATCTGCGCCACCAATAATACCGATGGAAGCAGACTGCGCTACAGAGAAACCGAAGACATCAATCTGCGTTACCAAGAAGGTTGCAAAGATGCCAAGCTGAGCTGCAGCACCAAGCAGAAGGCTCTTTGGATTGGCAATCAGCGGACCGAAGTCTGTCATAGCGCCTACACCAAGGAAGATGAGGCAAGGATAAACGCCTGCCTTCACGCCCATATAGAGGATGTCGAGCAAACCTCCATGCGCCATGATGTAGCCATAGCTATGATAGTTGGGACTGTTAGGATTGAGGAACTCGTTGTTCCACATATCAGAGTCGAAGAGACCAGCTCCAGGCAGATTGCTCAGTATCATGCCAAAAGCGATGGGAAGGAGAAGCAAGGGCTCGTACTCTTTCTTGATGGCAAGCCAGAGCAGGAAGCAGCCGATGAGAATCATGACGGCATTCTTCCAGCCCTCTTCCTGCACAAAGAAGGTAACGAAACCCATCTCGTTGATGAAGTCATTCAGGCCTTGCCCCAAATCGAAGTCGGATGCCATCATGGGCACTGCAACAAGAAAGAGCAAGAGCAGACTAATATATTTTTTCATTTACGATTTGACGATTTACAATTTACGAATTATTTGCTATTTGACCATTTGTTCCCCCTAAAGGGGTTCTTCGGCTGTCGCCTCAGGCGCAGGCGGAGAGGAGGTCAATCCAGTTCAACGAGTGCTTGTCCACTTTGTACTTGATTGCCTGCCTCAACGAGGATTGCCTTGACGGTACCGCCGAACTCAGCAGTAATGTTGTTCTCCATCTTCATGGCCTCCATCAAGAGGACTGTGTCGCCAGCATTGACGGTATCGCCCACCTTAACAGTCACCTTTGTGATGGTGCCTGGCAGAGGAGCGGTAACGGTCTTTGCGCCAGCAGGAGCTGAAGGTGCAGGAGCAGCCTTTGTCTCAACAGGAGCGGGAGCAGCAGGAGCGGGCTTCGGCGTAACTTCTGCCTTTGCTGCCTCGAAGTCGGCAACCATCTCAACGAGCAGGTCGCCCTGATTGACGCTCTGTCCTTGTGTAACGGCAACACGCTGAACGGTGCCATCAACTTCGCTGACAATCTCGTTAGCCATCTTCATAGCTTCGATAACGAGCAACACATCGCCACGCTTTACATGTTGGCCGTCAGCAACATTAATCTTTGTAACTGTTCCAGGCAGTTCGCTGTTGACATTCTTTGTACCGCCAGTTTGTGTCTCAGGAGCGGCTGGAGCCATAACAACCTGAGGACCTTTAGCTTTCGTTTGGGGAACTTCTACCTGATAGGTCTGACCATTGACGGTAACCTTCATCTGTCCGTCCTTGAGGTCTTCAACGGTGGCAGAATAATCCTGACCACCTATCTTAAACTTGAATTCTTTCATCTTTTGATTTACCATTTAATCATTTACCATTTACCATTTCATACTTCATTATTATGAATTATGAATTAAATTAAAGTCTTGGGTTCAGTTGAGGTCCCCAAGCAGAAGGATAAGGAACGATGGTAAGGACGCGGCTTTCGCGATTGTCTCTCTCTTCGAAATAAAGGTAGAGGGCAGTCGCCACTGCTGCCTTGTCCTGCTCGCTTGCTTTCTCGAAGCTTTTGGCCTCCAGGCTGGTCTCAATGGTGCTCTTCACTGCCTTAGCCTTCTCCGTTGTCTTCTTTGCCACAATGGTGAAGACATTCAGGATGGCGACGAGAATGACCAAGATAGAGAACACCACCAAAACGGAGATGCCTGCCAAAAGCCATATCTGTGGGTCTGTTATTGAAAGTAATCTCATAGCGCTTACAGAGGAATGTTGCCGTGCTTCTTGGCAGGATTAGTGAGTTTCTTGTTCTCGAGTTGTGCCAAAGCGCGAATGATGCGGAAACGTGTGTTGCGAGGCTCGATGACATCGTCGATGTAGCCGTACTTGGCAGCCTGATAAGGATTAGCGAAGAGGTCTTCGTATTCCTTCTGCTTCTCTGCCATATAAGCCTTTGCCTCTTCCACCTTGCCTTCGTCCTTGAGCGCCTTTGCTTCCTTAGCATAGAGCACGCTGGCAGCACCGCTGGCACCCATCACAGCAATCTCGCTCGATGGCCAAGCATAGTTCAAGTCGCCACGAAGCTGCTTGCAGCTCATCACGATGTGGCTACCACCATAGCTCTTTCTCAAGGTAACGGTCACTTTGGGAATAGTAGCTTCTCCGTAAGCATAGAGCAACTTAGCTCCATGCAGGATGACGGCATTGTACTCCTGACCTGTACCAGGCAGGAAGCCGGGAACGTCAACAAGCGTCACGATAGGAATATTGAATGCGTCGCAGAAACGAACGAAACGAGCGCCCTTGCGGCTCGAGTTGCAATCGAGCACACCTGCCAGCTGCTTCGGCTGGTTGGCTACGATGCCGACACTCTGTCCGTTGAAGCGAGCAAAACCTACGATGATGTTCTTCGCAAAGTTAGGCTGAACCTCGAAGAACTCGCCATTATCCACGATGCCGGCAATCACCTGATACATGTCGTAAGGCATGTTGGGATTGTCGGGAATGATGTCGTTGAGATAATCCTCCATGCGGTCGATAGGGTCTGTGCAAGCTACACGAGGCGTCTTCTCGAGGTTATTCTGAGGAATATATGAGAAGAGTTGCTTAATCATAGCGATACACTCTTCTTCGTTCTTTGCCGTGAAGTGCGTCACGCCGCTCTTTGTGGCATGAACACTTGCGCCACCCAGCTGTTCCTGAGTCACAACTTCGCCCAGAACGGCCTTCACCGGACCGGGGCCTGTCAGGAACATATAGCTGCTACCTTCAACCATGAAGGTGAAGTCAGTCAATGCGGGGCTATAGACTGCGCCGCCTGCACACGGGCCCATAATGGCGCTAATCTGCGGAATGACGCCCGAGGACATGATGTTGCGCTGGAAGATTTCGGCATAACCTGCAAGAGCGTTGATGCCTTCCTGCAGACGAGCGCCGCCTGAATCGTTGAGGCCGATGACGGGAGCACCAACCTTCATGGCGATATCCATCACTTTGCAAATCTTGCTGGCAAGCATCTCGGACAGAGAACCAGCAGATACGGTAAAGTCCTGAGCAAAGACATAAACCAGACGGCCTCCAATCGTACCGCTACCTGTAACGACGCCATCGCCCAGATACTGCTTCTTCTCCATGCCGAAGTTCGTGCAGCGGTGCTTCACGAACATGTCCAACTCCTCGAAGCTACCTTCGTCAAGCAGCAGGTTGATGCGTTCGCGAGCCGTGAGCTTGCCTTTCTCGTGCTGCTTCTCGATAGCCTTTTCGCCGCCGCCTATACGAGCCTTGGCGCGGAGCTCCATAAGCTCCTTAATCTTTTCTGTTTGTGTACTCATCTTTGTGATTTACTATTTAAAGATTTATTAGTTCAAAATTCGCGTGCAAAGATACTAAAAAATACGTTAGCTTGTTCTCTCGAGGCCTTATTTTTTCCCTATTGTTACATTTATTTATTTTAAGTAGCAAAAGCAGGCATGTTAAGATAGGCGATGAAACATGCCTCAACGGGTATTTTGACGTACTTCGGAGGGAAAGACAACAGGGAGCGTGACGTTTTAGCGGCCGCCAAAAGATTTCGTAGCGGCCGCTAAAAGAAATCGTAGCGCCCGCCAAAAATGTTCGTAGCGGGCGCTATGAACCGAATTATATTTAGTCAGAAACTTCTCCCAAGTTGCCTGAGGCTATTCCTTCGGCAACCAGACCCGCATCGGAGCATGACCTCTGTGACACCAGGCAAAGTATGGAATGAGCGTCAGAGAGTGCTCTTGACTAACGAGTGTCGTGACGGGAGTTCCGGCAATTTCTTTCTGACCTAAACTGAAGGTCGAGTTCTTCTTGATGCGTATGTCTGCGATGTCTGCCTCGTTGTCCGGATGCTCTGCGCAATAGACGAGCGGTCCTCGCTCCACGCAAACCATTCCGCGGTCGGCCTCTACCTGGTCGTTGGCACGAACGATGCGAGGCTCCATGTCGAAGTGAATCTTTATCACGTCGCCTTTCTTCCACTTACCGCCCATCGCTATATATCCGTGTGCGGATTCTATATTAGAGGGGAAAAACTGTTGTTTCTTGTTATTTACGCTGACGGTGAATTTGGGCGTTTTGCCATCTGCATAGGTGTAGAGGTCGGAGGGAACGACTTGGTTATAGACCCAGCCCGGGAGGCGGATATTGAGCCAGAATTCGCCTGCCTTGTTCTCCTCTATCTTCAGCGTGACATCGCCACTCCAGGGGTAATCTGTTGTCTGACTCAGTCTGACCTTCTTGCCGCCCACATTCAGCGTGGAGGTGTTCGACAGGAAAAGGTTTACATAGACTGCAGGAGTTTTATTAATAGATTCTTCTTTCACGGCATAGA
>JAGCNZ010000003.1 GCA_017645655.1 Bacteroidaceae bacterium
ATGGCTGTGTAGGGAGCGCGAACCTTGAGCTTGCGCACGTTTGCAGAGAGCTTACCACCGGCGCGAACACCTTCTGCCAGGCCGTTCAACTTGATGGGAACTTCCATCACGATGGGCTTCTTCTCGGTAATTTCATAGAAGTCAACGTGCAGGAGACGGTCTGTTACGGGGTGGAACTGGAGTTCCTTCATGATAGCCTTGCACTCCTTGCCGTCGATGTTGAGGTTCACGCTGTAGATGTCGGGAGAATAGACGAGCTTGCGGAGCTCTTCCTGAGTAGCGGTGAAACTCATTGCAACGGGCTTGCCATTTTCCTTGGCTTCGCCATAGAGGTTGCAGGGGACTGCGCCAGCCTTGCGGATGTCGCGACAAGCCTTCTTACCAGTAGCGGTGCGGGCTGTACCTTTTACGTCAATACTTTTCATTTTTTGTTGTTTTTGTGTTACTATAAATTAAGTTTTTAGTGCTTAATTCGCCATCACACGGCTTCAAAAGCGGGTGCAAATTTACGACTTTTTCCTGAAACTGCCAAACAAAAGTAACAGAAAAATGTTCCACGCTCCATTGAAACATTTCCAACTTAGTGTGTGAAACACCGATGAAATGGGCGATTTTTGCACTTTTGCGAGATTGCCCGACAGCCTGACAGAGTTTGCCAGCATGAAAAAAATGACATCGTGACATCGTGACATCGTGACAATAAGGTGTTGCAAGGTATGCAAAATAGTGGATTTATTTTTTTATTATTATTATAATAAACCCATAGGATGCAGGTGTTGTGCGCATATGGTAAGTCCTTAATGTCACTTTGTCACTTTGTCATTGTCACTATTTCGGCGTCTTTCCTGAAATCGCATCAATTCGAGCTTAAAATCGCCCCAATTGGAGTGCTGAATTTTGGCTACCCGCAAAAACTGTCGTACCTTTGTGCTGTGAATGAAAACACACCATGTTGAGAAGTTAAACACAACACGCTGCGGTGGCCAACGCAGCACGTTAAGTTTGCTTACTCACCACAATATATGAAATAGGGACACGCAGCGGCGCATCCCTATCCCCAAAAGAAATTTTGACTTATTGAAAGCTGTTTGCTACCAAATGGTGACGCGTTTCTCCTTCGGCACGAACATCGGGTCGGATTCCGTGATTCCGAAGGCTTCGTACCAAGCATCGATGTGAGGCATCTGACCATTCACTCGCCACATTCCCAGCTGGTGCGGGTCGCTCTTCACACGCTTCTGAATCTCCTCGTCGCGGATGTTCTGACCCCATACGTTGGCGTAGGCAAGGAAGAATCGCTGCTCAGGCGTGAAGCCGTCGATGTCGGCAAGAGGAGCCTTTGCAGTGGCGTTCTTGAAGGCTTGGAAAGCAACCATCAGTCCTCCGTGGTCGGCCATATTCTCGCCGAGTGTGAGGGAGCCGTTGGCATGAAGCCCGGGCAGAACCTCGATGCTGTCGTGGAACTCACGCATCACTTGGATGCGCTCTTCGAATTGCTTCGTATCCTCCTCGCTCCACCAGGTCACGAGATTGCCGTTCTTGTCGTACTTGCTGCCTTGGTCGTCGAAGCCATGCGTCATTTCGTGACCGATTACGACGCCGATTGCTCCGTAGTTGAAGGCATCGTCGGCCTGCATGTCGAAGAAGGGAGGTTGCAGGATGCCGGCAGGGAAGCAAATCTCGTTGGTCGTTGGGTTGTAGTAGGCATTGACGGTCTGCGGAGTCATGTACCATTCGTCCTTATCGACGGGCTTGTTGAACTTGGTCTTAATCATGTCCTTGATGGCCCATTCGTTCACTGCAAGCATGTTGCGGAGGTAGCTGTCGCCAATCTCGAGGTCGCTGTAGTCCTTCCACTTGTCGGGATAACCCACCTTCACGTAGAAAGCGTCGAGCTTCTCGCGAGCCACCTTCTTCGTCTCGTCCGACATCCATTCCTGCACGTCGATGCGTTCGCCAAGGGCGATTTGCAGGTTCTTGATGAGTTTCTCCATGCGAGCCTTTGCTTCGGGCGGGAAATACTTGGCCACGTAGAGCTGTCCGAGGGCTTCGCCAAGGCCATCTTCAACTGCTGCAACGGCACGTTTCCAGCGCGGACGGTCCTCTTCCTTGCCGCTCAACACCTTGCCGTAGAAGTCGAAGCTGAGGGCACGGCTGGCATCATCGATGTAGGAGGCAACCATATCCATTGCATGGAAGAGATAGACGTTCTGCAGGGCTTCGGGTGTTTCTTCCTTCAGAACCTTCTCCACCTCGTGGATGGCGAGAGGCTGACCGAGGCAAACTTCCTTCACGCCTTCCATATCGAAGTTCTTGAAGAAGTCGTCCCAATCAATGCCTGCGAACTGCTCCTTCAGCTCTGCGTAAGTGAGCTTGTTGTAGTTGGCTTCAGGGTCGCGAAGTTCTGTGCGGCTCTTGCTTGCCTCAGCAATTCGCGTCTCGATGCGCATCACGTCCTCAGCGATTCTCTGAGCATCCTTCTCGCCAAATCCGGTGTGAACAGAGAGGTCAACGATGTACTTCTTGAAGGCGGTTCGGATTTCCTCAGAACGCGCGTCCTTGTCGAGGTAGTAGTCCTTCTGTCCGAGCGTGAGGCCGCCCTGAACGATGTTGACGAGGTTGTTCTTCGAGTCCTTCTCGTCAGCTCCGATGTACATTCCGAAGAGTCCCGGAACACCTTGTCTCTGCATACGCGGCCATTCTTCCTTAAGCCAATTTGCTGTGATTTCGGGCTCACACTGGTAGCCGTCACAAAGCAGGAACTCCTCGAGTGCGCCCCAGTAGTGTTCGTTCAGGTTCACGCTGTCCATAGCCGAGTTGTAGAGGTCGGCAATCTTCTGAGCGATAGAACCCTTCTCGTTCTCTTGGGAAGAGACTTCTTCGATGAGCGAGCGCAGACGCTCGTTGTTGTCCTCTCCAAGCTGGTCGAAAGAGCCGAAGCGGCTGTATTCGCCCGTCAGGGGATGAGCCTTCTGCCAACCACCCGTTGCGTACATGTAGAAGTCCGTTCCGGGCAGATAGGTTGAGTCGAGGTTGGCAAGGTCGATGCCAGATGCCAATTGCTTGCCATTAGGCGTGCAAGCTGCCATTGCTGTCAAAACAAAAGCCATAATCAGTTGATTCTTTTTCATTTGAATTTTGAATTTATATATTTTGAATTTGAGAAGATTCTTGCAGCCAAGGCTCCGCTGATGTTGTGCCACACGCTGAAGATGGCTCCTGGAACCGTGGCAAGCGGATAAGCCGCGAAATGCATGTTGGCAAGTGAAGAAGCCAAACCGCTGTTCTGCATGCCGACCTCGATGCTGAGAGCAACACACTTCGGCTTTTGCAAACGCAGCAGACGTCCTATCGCGAAGCCTAAAGAGAGGCCTAATATGTTGTGAAGTATAACGACGAGTATGACAATCATTCCACCAAGCATCAAGCGGTCGGCATTGTGCGACACAACGATGCCCACCGTAATGGCAATCGCCAGAGACGAGAAGGCAGGCAGATAAGGCGTAACGGCTTTCGTGAGCTTGGGCAGAAAATGTTGGCAAAGCAATCCCACAATGATGGGGGCAATCACGACATAGACGATGCTCAGCAACATTCCGAGTGTATCGACCTCAACCATTGTTCCTGCCATGAGCCAAACGAGCAAAGGCGTCACGATGGGAGCGAGTAGGGTAGAGCTAGCAGTCATGCCTACAGAAAGTGCCAAATCGCCCTTCGCGAGGTAAGTGATGACGTTCGAAGCCGTTCCTCCAGGACAACAGCCCACGAGTATCACGCCAAGCGCAAGTTCCTTTGGAAGCGCGAAAGCCATTGTCAGCAACCAAGCCAGCAAAGGCATGATGGTAAATTGAGCAAGGCAACCGATGAGGATGTCTTTGGGACGACTCAGCACAATCTTGAAGTCCTTTGGCGAAAGCGTCAATCCCATTCCGAACATGATGACGCCCAGCATCGGATTGATGGTCTTGGTTTCAATCCAATCGAACGAAGCAGGCACAAACATCGCTACTGCCGCCACCAAGAGCACCAACAAGCCCATCCATTGCGCAATAAAATCACAAACCTTCTTCATAACTCTTAACTCTTAACTATGAACTAAATCAGCGCCTCCCATTCCTCCTCTGCTTGTTTGAGTTGAGCCTTCAAGCGTCCGTGTTTCTCGTATAGCGAAGTGTCTTGGCTTCCTTCGGGCGTAGAAAGCTGGTCTTC
>JAGCNZ010000037.1 GCA_017645655.1 Bacteroidaceae bacterium
ATAAAGTGAAGAGTGAATAGTGAAGAGTGAAGAATAAGAATTACTTTCTTCATCTGCTTGGTTACTGTTATTATTCACTCTTCGTTGACTATCGTCGAGCCTTGCTTCTTCACTCTTCACTTCCTGCAAGGCTATATTGTCCAGCACTTCGAGCGTGTGATAGAAGTTGTCCTTATGGGCGCGTCCGTTTCTGGACTCAACGCCTTCAAGTGCCGCGACCTCGGGCAAAATGATGGGCAGCAGGCCGCAACGGCTCAGTTCTATGAAGCCGATGCTTGGCGTCGGTGCCATCATAATCTTGTTCAGCTCGTCGATGATGCGCTCCTGCGATATGATCTTGATGCGGTCGGCGTTGCGTCGGAGCGCTTCTGCCGTCTCTCCCTCAATCTGGAAGCGCAGTTGGGTGGCAAACCTGATGCAGCGCATCATGCGTAGCGGGTCGTCGCTGAAGGTGATGTCGGGGTCGAGGGGAGTCGCGATGATGCCGTCCTCGAGGTCGAGCAGCCCGTCGAAGAGGTCGATGAGCTCGCCGTAGCGACTCTCGTTCAGGCAGACCGCCAGCGCATTTATCGTGAAGTCGCGGCGATGCAGGTCTTCCTCGAGCGTGCCGTCTTCCACAATTGGTTTGCGACTATCCCTTTGATAGCTCTCGCGACGGGCACCGACGAACTCTATCTCGTGCTCGTGCCACTTAAGTTGCGCCGTGCCGAAGTTGCGGAAGACGCTGACGTGGGCACCCCTGCCGAGCTCCTTCGCCAGGACTTGTGCCAAGCGTATGCCGCCTCCTTCACCAACAACCACCACATCGATGTCCTTCGACGGACGCTCCAGGATGATGTCGCGCACGTAGCCGCCCACCACGTAACAATCCATCCCCACAGCATCGGCGGCCTTGCCAATGCGGTGAAGCAGGGGAACGTCGATGGCCTGGAGGGAATCCGTCTGACGCGTCCGTTGCCTGAAACGGTCGTATTCGTGTATGGCGTCAACGATGTTCATAGTTGTCATTCATCGGCTGTGTAGAAGGACATTGCTTTATTATGAATTATGAATTCCTAATTGTGAATTGATTTCAGGTCTTCTTGTAGCTTGCGCTCGAAGAACTGCCTTTTGACGTTGAGGCGTTCCCATTCCTCGCCAGTCACGAGTTTAAGGCTGTCGGCGGCAGCGTTCATCTCTATGCTGTCGAGCAGCAGTATGGCTTGTCGTCGCGCTTCGATGGCTGTGGGGCAGTTCTTGCGGAGCGAGTAGATGGTGTCGCGAGCCTCGTTCCATAGGTGATGATGCAAGGCGTAGCGAGCGTCTCTCAGCATGTTGGCCGCCCGTTCCTCGGGTGTTTGCTTGGAGCAGGCGGCGAGCAGGGCAGCGGCTACTATAATGATAAAGTGTCGTGTCATAGTCCGAAGAGCGGTAGGATGAAGTTCCGAACGTCGTTGCTCAGGGCGAGCAGCATGAGTGCGATGATGATGATGATGCCTATCTTTTCTATCCACTCCATTGCTTTGTCGGAGGGTTGGCGCCCTGTGATGCCTTCGTAGAAGAGCAGCACGATGTGTCCACCGTCGAGCCCGGGGATGGGCAGGATGTTCATGACGGCGAGGATGATGCTGATGAAGGCGGTGAGCATCCAGAACTTTTGCCAATCCCAGGCGTTGGGGAAGATGTTGCCGATGGTGATGAACGAGCCGACGCTCTTGGCTCCTTCGGCGCTTGCCACGTATTTCAGGTCGTTGACATAGCTTTTGAGCACTCGCCAGCCGTAGCTCAGGCCTGCCGGGAAGCAGTTGGCCAGGTTGTAACTAAGGTGTTCTGTCTTGAAGTCGGGCATGTGTCTGGTGACGCCCATCATGTAGTTTTCGTCGAGCTGGAGGCTGATGGTGTCTGTCTTGCCTCCTTCAGCGGCGACGACGGCGTTGAGTGTGCGCCAGCGGAGGCTGTCGGCGGCGGTGCAGTCGGGCGATGCGAGTACGTCCTGACGGCGCAGCGTCACTTCGTAATCGAAGTCGGCCCAGGTGTTGATGGTCTTTCCGTTGACTGCCATCAGTCGCATGCCTTTCTCGATGCCTGCCTTGTCTGCCGGCGAGCCGGGCACGACGGAGTCGATGTAGGCTTCCGTCAGGGGCTGTAGGAACTGCGGTTCTGCCTGCAGCATCTTCAGCATGGAGAGTCCCTCTTCGGGCATGGTGAGCTCTACTTCCTCGCCGCTACGCAGTACGGTGACTGTCTTGGCGTTGGAGATGGTGCGCATGATGGCTGTGCTGAACTCGACTATCTCTTTGCCGTCGGCGGCGATGGGTATGTCGCCGTCTTGGAAGCCGATGTTGTGTGCCTGCTCGTTGTACTGGAAGCCCTGTTCGATGCTGGCTATCGGATAGTAGTCGCGTCCCCATGCCAGCAGGACGAGGCTGTAGATGACCCATGCCGTGATGAGGTTCATCAGCACGCCTCCGAACATGATGAGGAAGCGTTTCCAGACTTTTTGGGAGCGGAACTCGTTGGGCTGGGCAGGCTGTTTCATCTGTTCTGTGTCCATGCTTTCGTCGATCATGCCGGCTATCTTGACGTATCCGCCGAGGGGTATCCATCCGATACCGTACTCTGTTTCGTTGTCCTTGAAGCGGGGGAAGAGTCGCGTGAACCATTTGCTTTTCGTGCTGAACAGGTGGAACTTGTAGTCGAAGAACATGAAGAACTTCTCGACTTTGACGCCAAAGAGCTTTGCAAAGCCGAAGTGGCCGCCTTCGTGCAGTACGACCAGGATGCTGAGGCAGCAGAGCAGCTGCAATGTTTTTATGAGAACTGTTTCCATTTATAACTGATTTTTCGGTAACTTGGTAAGCCTTTGAATGCCAGGGGGCGTGCCGTGATTTCAAGCGTCGCGTGGGTTAGTTGAAATTATCACGTGGGTAAAATGAAATTATCACGTGTAATATTTCAAATATCACGTGGGTAAAATGGATTTATCACGTGGGTTGTTTTCAAACGTCATGTTGGTAGCTGGGATTCGTGGCTTGGTGTGTGTCAGGATTTAGTGTTGATTATTTCGTTTGCTATGATGCGCGTCTCGCTGTCGCAGTCAAGGTAGTCTTGCAGCGTGGGCTTTTCCTGATGGGGGATTCGCTGGAGTGTCTGCTCGATGACGTCGGCCATCTGGAGGAACTTGCAGCGTTCCTGCCGGAAGGCAAGGTTGGCAACTTCGTTGGCGGCATTGACGATGCAGGCTGCGTTGCCACCCATGCGTATCGCCTCATACGCCATTTGCAGGCAGCGGAACTTCTCGGCGTCGGGCTTCTCGAAAGTAAGGTCTTTGAGGTCCCACCAGTCGATGCGGGGGAAGCTGCTCTTGAGGCGCTGCGGGTAGGAGAGTGCCAACTGGATGGGCACCCGCATGTCGGGCATGCCCAGCTGTCCCTTGACGGCGCCGTCCTCGAACTGCACCGCGCTGTGCAGGATGCTTTGCGGGTGAACGACGACTTGAATCTTGTCCGGCGCGACGTCGAAGAGCCATCGTGCCTCAATGACTTCAAAGCCTTTGTTCATCATCGAAGCGCTGTCGATGGTTATCTTCGCGCCCATGTCCCAGTTGGGATGTTTCAGGGCTTGGGCAGGCGTGACGTCGCGCAACTGGTCGAGCGTGAACGTTCGGAACGGGCCTCCGCTGGCCGTGAGGATAATCTTCTCGACTGCGCTCACCTCGCCCATGAGGCTCTGGAAGATGGCGCTGTGCTCGCTGTCCACAGGCAGGAGCGGCACCCTATGCTCCAGGCAAAGCCCGGTAATAAGCTCGCCAGCCACGACGAGGGTCTCCTTGTTGGCAAGTGCGATGGGTTTGCCTGCACGGATAGCGCTGATGGTGGGACGCAGTCCGCTGAAACCCACGAGGGCGGTCAGCACGATGTCCACAGGCTCCATCTGTACCACTTGACACAGCGCCTCGGCACCCGTATAGACTTGTACCGGGTCGTCGGCCAACGCATCGCGCACATACTCGTACTTGCTCTCGTCGGCAATCACCACGCACTGCGGCTTGTATTCCTTTGCCTGCTGTATGAGCAAATCTGCCCTCGAGTTTGCCGTCAGCACGTACGCCTCGAACAGGTCGGGATGCTCACTGATGACCTGCAGCGTCTGCGTGCCGATGCTGCCGGTGGAACCAAGTATGCAGACTCTTTTCATTTTAGTATTTGTCATTTAACTGTTTCTTAGAATCTTTAGAACTAAGGCGCGCTTTCTTAATGCGCAGAGTCCTATTTGCCTCTCCCCAGGGGAGTCAGAGGGACTTTACAGGTCGAGCAATCCTTCGGGGAGCGCCATGCGGATGGTTCTCGCCTTGTGGTCGATGTCTGTAATCCAGTCTTCCGCAGCAGGAATGAGTCGTTCGCCGACCTGAAAGAGGATGTTCTGCGTCGAGTCATCCACACGGTCGATGCTGCCGATGCGTCCGGCAGTCTCATCGATGAGCTGGAAGCCCGTGAAGTATCGCCATGTGTATTCATCGTCCTCGCTTGCCTCGGGCGTCAGGGCGTGCGGGAAGAACACTTCGCATCCGATGAGGAACTGCACGTCGTTGGCCGAGTCGTAGTCGAGAAACTTCAGGAGCGCCGTCTGTTCACTGCGGAAGCGATACTCTTCCAGGAAGAAGGGCACGAGTATGCCCTCGACCCGCAACAGGAGGTATTCGCTTTCGGCACGGTCCCAGACATCGTCGGTGAAGCAGAACGTCACCTCGCCCTTGATGCCGTGCGTGCGGCCTATTTGTCCTATCTTATATACTTCGTCTTCCTGTATCATGGCGCTTTGACCGTTTTCTTCCTCTTGAAGAGGGTTAGGGCGTCTCGGTTCGCTCTATCTTGGCACCCAGGGCACAAAGTCGCGCCTCGATGTTCTCATAGCCACGGTCTATCTGGCCGATGTTGTCGATGCGGCTCGTGCCTTGTGCGCTCATAGCGGCAATGAGCAATGCAATGCCGGCGCGAATGTCGGGACTCGTCATGCGACCGGCATGCAACTGACGCTCGTGATTGTGTCCCACCACGACTGCCCTGTGCGGGTCGCAGAGGATAATCTGTGCTCCCATGTCAATTAACTTGTCGACAAAGAAGAGACGACTCTCGAACATCTTCTGGTGGATGAGCACCGAACCCTTTGCCTGCGTGCTGACCACCAGCAGAACACTCAGGAGGTCGGGCGTGAAGCCGGGCCACGGAGCGTCGCTCAGCGTCATGAACGAGCCGTCGATGAAGCTCTCTATCTCATAGTGCTCTTGCTTCGGAATGTAGAGGTCGCAACCATCCTTCTCGATGCGGATGCCCAAACGCCTGAAGGTGGCGGGTATGATGCCCAGATGTTCCGGCGCGACATTGCAGATGCGGACGCCATCGCCCACCATAGCCGCCATGCCGATAAACGAGCCTACTTCGATCATGTCGGGCAGGATGATGTGCTCCGTTCCGTGGAGCGACGTCACACCATCAATGGTGAGCAGGTTACTGCCAATGCCGTTGATTTTTGCTCCCATTTGGCAAAGCATGCGGCACAACTGCTGGATGTAAGGCTCGCAGGCAGCATTGTAGATGGTCGTCGTGCCCTCGGCCAGTACAGCAGTCATGATGATGTTGGCCGTGCCGGTCACCGAGGCTTCGTCCAAGAGCATATAGGCGCCCTTGAGACGCTCGGCCTCTACGTTATATAGATGTAGCGCTTCGTCGTACGTGAAGCGCCCGCCCAGTTTCTGTATACCGTGGAAGTGCGTGTCGAGGCGTCGTCTGCCTATCTGGTCGCCACCCGGCTTCGCAATGATTGCCTTGCCGCGACGGGCCAGCAGAGGGCCCAGCATCATCACGCTGCCACGCAGTTGTCGGCAACGCTCAATGAAAGACTCGCTGCAGAGGTACTCGTCGTTGAGCATCTTGGCAGAGAACGTATAGTCGTGTGGGTCGTGCTTCGTCACCTCCACGCCCATGTCGCGCAGCAACTGAATCTGGTTCTTTACGTCAACAATGTCGGGAATGTTCTTGATGCGGACAGGTTCGTTTGTCAGCAGGACAGCACACAGCACCTGCAACGCCTCGTTCTTCGCTCCTTGAGGCACAATCTCGCCTTTCAGCCTATGCCCGCCTTCTATGATGAATGATGCCATAACTTAGCTCTTTCGCCTATCTTTTTCTTTTACGTTTCTTTCCGCCTTCGGTAGGTTGCAACGGCGACTCACCAACAGTCTCGAAGGTGAAATTGTCGAGGTCGATGCCAAGTTTGCCGTCACTGTAGCGCTCGATGTCCTGGGCAACCAGTGCATTGTCCATGGAGTCGCGGTTCCAGATGAAAAGGTCCTGTTTCATCTGATTGGCCACACACTCTGTGATGTATTGCCGCACCTCGCTGTCCTCGACCGTCTTGGCATAGTCGAGTGCTTGCTCGACGAGGTAGCCGTAGTGGCGTCGCTTGATGTTCTTCATCGGATAGGGCAGCGGCTCGGGATGCGCCTGCACCTCTTCCTGAGGCACGATGCTGACGGGATAGTCGATGTCGAGTTTGTAGTGGCTGATGCGAGCGAGGTGGTTCCATAGGCGATGCTCGTTGTCTTCCTTGCTGGTGGTGGATGGCAACAGGCTCGACATGATTTTCACGATGGCGTTAGCGCAGCGCTGTCGCTCCGCGCGGTCAATGATTTGTACAGCCATATCGACCATCATCTGTACGCCTCGCCCGTATTCGGGCATCACAAGCTGTTCTCTTTGAGTGTTGTATTGCATTTCTTACGTATGCTGTTAAACTGTTTACAATTTGCTATGGGGTGTTCCTGCGACATATTCCTTGAGGTAGAAGGGCTCGAAGTACGCGACATCCTGTTTCTCGCCGAGGTGGAGGGAACGTTCTGCCAGAGGGAACATCCACTTTGCCAAAGGCACAATTCCATCGATGAAATGGGCGTTTTTGTGCTGTATGACGCTTTTGCACTTCTCTGCACCCGTGCCGAAGAACCAGACGGGATGCTCCTCGAGGTATGGCAGATAAGTGTTTGCGTCCACAATGTCTGCGCCTATCGACCGGACTTCATGCAGGGCGCGGTCATAGATGGCGCTGTAAACCTCCATCCGTCGCGCGTCTATCATGGGAACGAGAAGTGGCTCGGTTTCCTTGCTCTCCTCCGAGGGCGTGGGGAACGGCGGGTTCAGCAGGACTGGCACGCACAGCAGTTTGAGCGTCGGCACGCACAGCAGAGGCAGGTCGCGCCCGTAGCAGATGCCTTTTGCCAACGAGACGCCGATGCGCAAGCCAGTGTAGCTGCCCGGGCCTTCGCTGACTGCAACTGCGTCGACGGGTATGGCGTGGGAGTTTGCAAAGGACAATGCTTCGTCGACATAAACGCCGCACACGACGGCGTGGTTCGGCCCGTCGAGGTCTTCCTTGTGGAAAATGAGTTGACCGTTCTCGCTTAGAGCCACGGAACAGGCTTTCGTACTTGTCTCAATATGCAGGATGCAGGACATTCTTTACATCTTCTTTATTTTCGCGCCGCAAATTTACTAATTTCTCGTCAAATTTCTGTACATTTGCGGCAAAATTGTTAGTTAATATGATATTATCGATGACTGGATACGGCAAAGCAGCTGCCGAATTCGAAGAAAAGAAGATTATTGCGGAAGTTAAGTCACTTAACAGTAAAGCGCTCGACCTTTCGACGCGTGTCGCGCCCATTTACCGTGAGAAAGAGATGGAGGTGCGTGCCATGGTGACGCAGGGGTTGGAGCGTGGCAAGGTTGAGCTCAACTTGTGGATAGAGCAGCAGAATCAGGCTGAGGCCTGTCCCATCAACGCGGAGTTGGTTGGTTCCTACTATCGTCAAATGCAGGAGATATCGGAGAGGTACGACATTCCGGAGCCCGACGACTGGTGGCACACTATCATTCGCATGCCGGACGTTCTGTCTCGCAACGAAGCCCTGCAGGAGCTCTCCGACGAGGAGTGGCAGGTGGCGCGCCACGTCGTGCAGCAGGCTATCGACCAGCTCGTGGCTTTCCGTCGGCAGGAGGGCGAGGCTTTGCAGCGTAAGTTCGAGGAGAAGCTCGACAACATCGCTGCCTTGCTTGCCAGCATAGAGCCATACGAGAAGCAGCGCGTGGAGAAGATTCGCCAGCGCATCACTGAGGGTCTTGCCTCGATACCTGATGTGGAGTACGACAAGAACCGCCTCGAGCAGGAGATGATTTATTACATTGAGAAGCTGGATATCAACGAGGAAAAGCAGCGTCTGTCGAACCACCTCGAGTACTTCCGCAGGACGATGGACGAGGGTCACGGACAAGGCAAAAAGCTCGGTTTCATCGCTCAAGAGATGGGCAGAGAGATCAACACCACGGGTAGTAAGAGCAACCTGGCAGAGATGCAAAACATCGTGGTCAAGATGAAGGACGAACTCGAGCAGATTAAGGAACAAGTTTTGAATGTTATGTAAGATGGGGAGGCTTTTAATTTTTTCTGCGCCGTCTGGGAGCGGCAAGAGCACAATCGTGAATTACCTGATGACGGAGCATCCTGAGTTCCGTCTGGCATTCAGTGTAAGCGCCACCAGCAGGCCGCCGCGAGGGCTGGAAAGGGATGGCGTGGACTACTATTTCCTGTCGCCCGAAGCGTTCCGTCGCCACATTGAGGCGGACGATTTCCTCGAGTACGAGGAGGTCTATGCCGGTCGTTTCTACGGCACCCTCAAGTCGCAAGTGGAGGAGAAGCTGGCTGCGGGCAAGAACGTGGTGTTCGATGTCGACGTGAAAGGCGGCATTAACATCAAGAGGTATTATGGCGACGATGCCATGAGCGTCTTCATTCAGCCCCCCTCGGTCGAGGTTCTGAGGGAGCGTCTGATACGGAGAAATACCGATGAAATGGCGCAAATTGAACAAAGATTGGCAAAGGCGGAGTATGAGATGACGTTCGCTCCGCAGTTCGACCGCATCCTGGTGAACGACGACCTCGACGTCGCAAAAGCCGAGGCAGTTGCCCTGCTGAATGAGTTCCTCCAGATTGAATGAACGACATGGCGTGCCTGGCTTGCAAACGTGGCACGGGATGTTTCCAATTTACCCACGTTATATTTTAAATATTACACGTGATAAATTCATTTTACCCACGTTATAATTTCATTTTACCCACGTGATGTTTTCACTTTAACCGAGATGACTGATTCAAAACGACTTGTCACGGGAATCTACGGGGGCAGTTTCAACCCCATTCACGACGGGCATCTTCAGCTGGCCAGGGCGCTTGCGGAGAGCGGCCTCGTGGATGAGATGTGGCTGCTCGTCTCGCCGCAGAACCCGTTCAAGGTCAATGCCGATTTGCTCGACGACGATGAGCGCTTGCACCTGTCGCGGCTTGCGGTGGCCGATGTCGCCGGCGTGGAAGTCTGCGATCGCGAGTTCTCCCTGCCGCGACCTTCCTATATGTACAACACGCTGAAAGCCCTGGCCGGCGAGCATCCCGAGCGAGAGTTCGTGCTGGTCATCGGCGCGGACAACTGGGAGCGCTTCCCCGACTGGTACCGCAGCAAGTCCATCCTCGCCAGGTACCGCATCATCATCTTTCCCAGACCGGGCTATCCGCTCAGTCATGTCCCTCGAAAAGTCATCGTGACCGACACGCCCCTGCTCGATATCAGCAGCACCGACATTCGCCGGCGCATCGCTACTGACCCTAATTACGACGGGCAGGGACTTCCTGCAGCCGTTTGGAAAGAAATAAAGGCCAAGCGCTTGTATGTTTCGTAAAAAGTCCGTACATTTGCAGACCAATTCGAAAGAAAATGATGAAAAACAGAGTAATTATAGCAATCATCTGCAGCATGCTCTCTCTGAGCGTGTCGGCAGAAGAAGAACTCGTCAAGTTCGGCAATTTCGACTCGTGGATTACACGCACAATAAAAGAGAGTGTATTGGTCGGAGGCAAGACCCAAACGCTCTACGAGGTAGGCCCCAAAGGCACTTTCGACGGCGCTAAGGCATATACCAACCAGGGCGGCTCGCCTTGGGGAAACAGCAACGTCTATGCAAAAGTCGCGGGTGTCGTCAAGACAAACGTCAGCGTCTATCCAGACGCACACCAGGGCGGCCAGTGTGCTAAGCTCTCGACTCACATCGTGAGCGCCAAGGCAATAGGCGTCATCAACATCAGCGTCCTCGCCACAGGCAGCATATTCCTCGGCACGCTCCTGGAGCCTATCACCGGCTCGAGCAATCCCATGAGCAAGATGAGCATAGGTATTCCGTTCACCAAAAAGCCCAAAGCTGTGAAGTTCGACTACAAATACAACTCACCTGGCACAGAACGCATCCGCGAGACTGGCTTCAGCAAGCGTCAGAAGGTTGCCGGCAAAGACAAGGGACAAGCCCTCTGCCTGCTGCAGAAGCGTTGGGAAGATGCCGACGGCAACATCCATGCTCTCCGTATTGGCACGATGCGTCAGCACTTCACCCAGAACTGCGAATGGAAGGAAGGACAGACTTTCACCATCCACTACGGGGATATATCGGGTGAGAACTACTTCCAGTCGGACATGGGACTGATGTCCGGCAACAATCGCTTCTATGCTCTCAACAGCAAAGGAAAGAACGTGCCGGTCACCGAAGAAGGGTGGGCAGAGCCG
The DNA here is from genome assembly GCA_017645655.1 of Bacteroidaceae bacterium. GTDB lineage: Bacteria > Bacteroidota > Bacteroidia > Bacteroidales > Bacteroidaceae > Physcousia. The sequence continues at coordinate 10,640 of JAGCNZ010000037.1, forward strand.
GACGAAACGCCTACGCATATCGTCTTGAAGTTCGACAGCAGTCATGGCGGCGCGTATGTCGGCACGATAGGCAACACGTTGTGGGTCGACAACGTCAAGCTCGTTTATTGACGACCCCTTGTCCTCCGTCAAGCGCAGCAATAGGAAATAGTAACTAATCAAACCGTAAAATAATTGCGTCCGTATTATCTCGTCCAGGAGAACTTGCTTCGTCGGAATCTGCAACTTATCAAAAGAGTTGCCGACGAAGCCGACGTGGAGATAATCCTCGCCTTTAAGGCCTTTGCATTGTGGCGGACGTTTCCAATTTTCCGCCATTTCATCGGTCATACTACCGCATCCAGTTTGTGCGAGGCGCGTCTTTCGCTGGAGGAGTTCGGCTCCTTGGCACACACTTATAGCCCGGCGTATGAGGAAGAGGAATTCGACGAGATACTGCATTGCAGCGGTCACGTCACTTTCAATTCCCTGTCGCAATATGAGAGGCTCGCTTCAAAAATTGCCCATTTCACCGAGCATTCTGTCTCTTGTGGCTTGCGTGTCAACCCAGAATACAGTGAGATAGAGACCGAGCTCTACAACCCCTGTGCCCCGGGCAGCAGGTTCGGCGTGCTTGCGGAGCAGTTGCCGGAAGTGCTTCCTGCTGGTATCGAGGGCTTCCATTGCCATTGTCACTGCGAGAGTCCTGCTTCGGCGTTAGAGCATACGCTTCAGCACCTCGAGGCGAAGTTCAGCCGTTGGTTCCCGCAGCTCAAGTGGCTGAACCTTGGCGGCGGACACCTCATGACTCGTCGCGACTATGATGTTGAGCATCTTATATATATTATAAAAGGTATCCACGCGCGTTATCCTCACCTTCACATCATCCTCGAACCGGGCAGTGCCTTTGCCTGGCAGACTGGTCCGCTCGTGTCAGAGGTGGTAGACATCGTGGAGAACCATGGCATCAGGACTGCCATCCTGAATGTTTCCTTCACGTGTCACATGCCGGACTGCCTCGAGATGCCTTATCAGCCGGCTGTGCGCGGAGCCGAGAGTCTGCCGTTCGAGGCGGCTTCATGGCCCGATGCGAAGGAGAAGAACATCTATCGTCTGGGCGGCAACAGCTGCCTGAGTGGCGACTACATGGGCAGCTGGCGCTTCCGGGAGCCGTTGCATGTCGGACAGGAGATTGTGTTCGAGGACATGATACACTACACGACAGTCAAGACGACGATGTTCAATGGCATTATGCATCCCTCTATTGTCCTGGAGCATGAGGACGGCACGCGCGAAATTCTCCGCCGCTTTACTTATGAGGACTACCGGGACCGCATGGACTGATTGTAGGCATTTTCCCCTCTTGTTTAGGGAAAATCCTCATAATCCTTATCGTTTTGTGTCTTACCTTTGCACCATCAAACAGATGTAAAACCACATAAAACGATACGACTATGAAAAAGTTTCTCCTTTCTTTCGCAATCATGATGGCATCCTGGATGGGTGTCAACGCCATGAGTTTTGAGCGTGCACAGGCTGAGGCTCTTTACCTGACGGACAAGATGGCGTATGAGCTCAACCTTAACGACCAGCAGTATAATGATGCATACGAGATCAACCTCGATTACTTCCTTCGGATTGATTCTCCTTCTGACCTGTATGGTAGCTACTACACCTATCGTCTGTACGACCTCCGCTGCATCCTGCACGACTGGCAGTACAGCCTTCTGACGGCTGCCGACTATTTCCTGCGTCCCATTCACTGGCGGGCAGGCGGTTGGTACTTCCCTATCTACAGTTATTACAATCGTGGTTACTACTACTATAGCCGCCCGACGGTATGGGTTTCGTACTATGGTGGACATGGTCGCAGCTACTATCGCGACGGCTTCTACAGCAATCGTCGTCCGCATTGGAACGGTGGCCTGAGGGGTCACGACATGTCCCGTCCTTCTGTCGGTCACAGTGGTGGTCGTGGCGGACGCCACATCAGGGGCAATGGCTATCACATCGACCTGGACGGACATCGCTCAGGTGGTGGCAACAGTCATGGTGGTGGACATGGTGGCTATGGCAATGGAGACGGTGGTCGCGGCAGTGGTCATGGTAACGGGAATCGCGGCGGAGGCTCTAACTATGGCAATCATGACAACCATGGTGGCAGCGGTGGCTCTCATGGTGGAGGCTTGAACCCTGACGGCGGCAGCAGCCATGGCAACGTAGGCTCTGGCTCTGGCGGACGCTCTTCGGGCAACGTCATCAGTCGCGGCAACTCTTTCGACGGCAGCAGCTCCCGCATGAGTGGCAGTCGCATGGGCAGCAACTCATACGGTTCCTCCTCTCGCAGCACCTACTCCAGCACGCCAAGTTCTCGCGGCAGCATCAGCGGAAGCCGTAGCAGCGTGAGCAGTTCTCACAGCGGCGGCATGGGAACGAGCCGTGGCAGCAGCATGGGAGTGACGCGCAGCAGCTCCCCCAGCTACGGAAGCGGCAGCCGTGGAGGCTCAAGCATGAGTGGTGGCAGCCGTGGCGGAGGCTTCAGCGGCGGCAGTCGTGGCGGTGGAATGAGCCGTGGCGGCGGTGGCAGCAGCCGAGGCGGACGCAGATAAAAAAGGAAGCGCCGCACGCAAGGAATCTCTCCTCCGCGTGCGGCGTTTTCTATCACAGCGTGACGTTTTGCAAAACGTCACGTGGGTAAAATGAAAATATTACGTGGAATATTTCAAATATTACGTGGGTAAAATGAATTTATCACGTGGGTCAATTGCAATTGTCACGTGCCGCGTTTGAAGTCACAGCGTGCGATGATGAATTTCACCGCGCGCTGTCTATTACTTGCAGCCAGGGCACCAGGGCTTGAGCTGCTTGAAGAAGTCGTTGCCCTTGTCGTCGACGAGGATGAATGCGGGGAAGTCCTCTACCGTTATCTTCCAGATGGCTTCCATGCCGAGCTCAGGATACTCTACGCACTCGATGCTCTTGATGCTGCTCTGCGACAGGACGGCTGCCACGCCGCCGATGGTGCCGAGGTAGAAGCCGCCGTGCTTCTTGCAGGCATCAGTCACTTGCTGGCTGCGATTGCCCTTGGCAATCATCACGAGGCTGCCTCCGTTGGCCTGGAACTCATCGACGTAGGGGTCCATGCGGCCTGCCGTGGTCGGTCCCATCGAGCCACAAGGATAGCCTGCAGGCGTCTTGGCAGGACCGGCATAGAGCACGGGATGGTCCTTGAAGTATTGCGGCATTCCTTCGCCAGCATCGAGGCGTGCCTTCAGCTTCGCATGGGCGATGTCACGAGCCACGATGATGGTGCCTTTCAGGTTCACGCGGGTAGATACGGGATATTTGCTTAGTTCAGCCCTGACGGCATCAATGCCCTTGTCGAGGTCGATGTCGATTCCTTTGCCACCTTCGCCGGGAAGACGCAGTTCTTCGGGTATGAGCTCGCCCGGACAGTCGTCCATCTTCTCCAGCCAAATGCCGTCGCGATTGATTTTCGCCTTGATGTTGCGGTCCGCAGAACAGCTCACGCCCATGCCGATGGGGCAGCTGGCACCGTGGCGAGGCAGGCGGATGACGCGGATGTCATGAGCCAAGTACTTGCCGCCGAACTGTGCCCCGAGGCCGATCTTATGGGCTTCTTCGAGGAGTTTCCGCTCGAGGTCGATGTCGCGGAAAGCCCGTCCCGTCTCATCGCCCGTGGTGGGCAGGGAATCGTAATACTTGATGCTGGCCAGCTTGACCGTCAGCAAATTCTTCTCTGCCGAGGTGCCGCCGATGACGAAGGCAATGTGGTAAGGCGGGCAGGCTGCCGTGCCCAGGTGTTTCATCTCTTCGACGAGGAAGGGGAGCAACGTGCCCTCGTTCTGTATCGTTGCCTTCGTCATGGGGTAGAAGTACGTTTTGTTGGCCGAGCCTCCACCCTTCGCCACCATGACAAACCTGTATTCCGCGCCCTCGCAGGCTTCGATGTCAATCTGCGCGGGCAGGTTGCACTTCGTGTTCACCTCGTCATACATGTTCAGAGGGGCATTCTGCGAGTAGCGGAGGTTGTCCTGCGTGAAGGTGTTGAACACGCCGCGAGAGAGTGCTTCCTCATCCTCGAAACCCGTCCAGACCTGCTGGCCCTTCTCGCCATGAATGATGGCGGTGCCGGTGTCCTGGCAGAAAGGCAGTATGCCCTTGCATGCCGTCTCCGCATTACGCAGGAACTGGAGGGCGACGTACTTGTCGTTCTCGCTTGCTTCGGGGTCCTTCAGTATCTGAGCAACCTGCAGGTTATGCTCGCGGCGCAACATGAACTCCACGTCGTGGAAAGCCTGCTGAGCCAATAGCGTCAGTGCTTCGGGGGAGACTTTTACTATCTCCTTGCCTTCGAACTCACTGATGGTGACGCCTTCTTTCGTGAGAAGGCGGTACTCGGTCTTGTCCTCGCCCATCTGGAACATTGGGGCATACTTGAATTCAGCCATAAGTGGACCCTCTCCCTAACCCTCTCCCTTTAGGGCGAGGGAACTGCATATCAGGGTCTTGGGCAGTTTATATTTTATTTTTCTAATTAGTCATTCGTGTTGGTGGAGTGAGGATTTTCATGTCCTTCCCTTGGAGGGAGAGTTAGATGGGGTCGCCCTCGTAGTGTTGGAACAGGAAATCGTTGTAGGGATACTTCTGTACGTGGAGTTCCCTCACCTTATTATATAGCACTTGCTTCAGGGTGTCGAGGTTGGTGCGCTCTTGTGCGGAGATGAAGAGGCAGTGTCCGCTGAGGCGCGACATCCAGGTGTGGATGAGTTCGTCGAGCGAGACGTTGCGACTGGTGGCGGGTGTCAGGTCGTCGGCATCCTTTTCTTCCCAGGTGTAGGCATCAATCTTGTTGAAGACTATCATCTGCGGTTTTTCGCTGCAACCCAGGTCGGCCAGGGTTTTGTCCACTACCTTTATCTGGTCTTCGAAGTCGGGATGACTGATGTCCACAATGTGAAGTAGGAGGTCGGCCTCGCGTACCTCGTCGAGCGTGCTCTTGAACGAGTCGACGAGGTCTGTGGGAAGCTTGCGGATGAAGCCCACGGTGTCGCTGAGCAGGAAAGGCAGGTTGTCGACGATGACCTTGCGGACTGTGGTGTCGAGGGTGGCGAAGAGTTTGTTTTCGGCAAAGACTTCGCTCTTGGAGAGCAGGTTCATCAGGGTGCTTTTGCCCACGTTGGTATATCCCACGAGCGCCACTCGAATCATGCGTCCGCGGTTGCCTCGCTGTGTGGTCTTCTGCTTGTCGATTTCCGCGAGTCGTTGCTTGAGCAGGCTCATGCGGTTGAGGATGATTCGACGGTCCATCTCGAGCTGCGTTTCACCAGGTCCTCTCAGTCCTACCGACCCTTTTCCGCCGCCGCTGCCGGAGCCGCCGCCTTGTCGCTCGAGGTGTGTCCAGAGGCGTTGCAGGCGGGGGAGCATGTAGCGATACTGTGCCAGCTCGACCTGCGTCTTGGCGTTGGCTGTCTGTGCTCGCATGGCGAAGATGTCGAGGATGAGCGTCGTGCGGTCCAGTATCTTGACCTTCAGCTCGTTCTCTATGTTGCGTAGTTGCTTTGCAGAGAGTTCGTCGTCGAATATCACCATTGAGATTTCTCGCTCAGCATCCTCTTCTGCTTGTATGTAGGCACGTATCTCCTGCAGTTTTCCGATGCCGAGATAGGTGACGCTGTTCGGGCCGTTCAGGCGTTGGGTGAAGCGGTGCACTGTCTTTGCTCCTGCCGTCTCGGCCAGGAACTCCAGCTCGTCGAGGTATTCCGTCGTCTTTCGCTCGTCCTGGTTAGGCGTGATGAGGCCGACGAGGACGGCAGTCTCGGGCGTATCGTCAACGATGTTGTGATACTTCGTTCCCGTCATGCCTTCCTCGAAAGGCAGCGACGAGCGCGACGAATTATAGTGCTTGCTTCTGGATGTACGCATGTGGCTTTTTAACTAAGCGTGGGTCGTTTGAATTTATCACGTGGGTAAATTGAAAATATCACGTGTAATATTTCAAATATCACGTGGGTAAAATGAATTTATCCCGTGGGTAAATTCCAATCATCCCGTGGGTCGGTTGCATTTTAGGCGTGCAGTGTTTATTTCACCTGCACGACGAGGTACTTGCTGACGCTCCAGAACTTCTGCGGATCGGTGATGTGCAGTTCGTACTGTCCCTGCTTGTCCTTCACGAGCTGGTATGTGCCGGCAGGGTGCGTGGAGAGCAGCTGTGCGCTCTTACTGTAGAACTTGATGTCCTTGTCATAGCGGATGTCGATCTTCGTGAAGTAGTCCTTGTTGAAGTCGCTGCTCTTGAGGACGTCGCCTTTATCCAGTATCTTCTGCTCTTTTAACTCGCTCTTAGTGCCGAAGACGAACCAGGCGCTGTTGAGTTCTTTGTCCTGCTCCTGCACTTTTTCTGTTTTTTGCTTGTTCTCCTCGGTCAGGGAAGCCACGTTGTTGCTGAGTCCCGCAATCGCTTCACCCTGCGATTCGATGAGTGCGTCCTTCTCGGCGAGGCTTGCTTCGAGCTCCTGTATGCGAGCCGCTTGCGCTTCAATTTGTGCCTGCAGGTTCTCGATGGTCTTCTGCATCTTAGTGCCTTTGATGCTGCTGTTCTTGAGTTTCTCCTGCAGTTGGGCAATCATATCGCGGTTCTGCTGCATGGCTTCCTTGATGAACTCCATGTTGTCACGTATGACTTCCTTCGTGCTTGCGCTCTCGGGACCAGTCTCGGCAATCGTCACGCGACCTTCCGCTTCGTTGATACGCCTGATGCCTTCCTGCACTTCGTTGAAGGTGCTCAGGATGTCGTCCAGTTCGGAATCCTTCTCATTGATGATGCGCTGCAAGGAGTCGCGTTCCTGCTGGGCAGCCTCCTGCTGTCCGCCAATCAAGTTACATGCGCTCAAACTCAGAGCACAGGCTGCAAAAATAATAAATTTCTTCATGTTATTTACTGTTTATGGCCTCCGCCAAACCTCCCCGAGGGTAGGCTTAATGGAAGGCAATTGTTGGTTATTCATTCTTCTTGGCGCCTCGTTCTCCTCCCCACGGAGAGGTCGGGAGAGAGCCTCCGCTGACTACTATCACGAACTCCCCGCGGGGCTCGTGTTCCGTGAAGTGCTGCAAGACCTCCCGAAGCGAGCCGCGGACGCTCTCCTCATGTATCTTGCTGATTTCGCGGCAGACGCTGACCGGTCGCTCAGCACCGAATACTTCGACAAACTGCGTGAGAGTCTTTACGACGCGGTGCGGCGACTCGTAGAATATCATGGTGCGCGTCTCCTCGGCAAGGGCTTGAAGCCGCGTCTGCCGACCTTTCTTCTGAGGCAGGAACCCCTCGAAGCAGAAGCGGTCGCACGGCAATCCGCTGCTGACCAGAGCCGGCACGAAGGCTGTCGCGCCTGGCAGCGTGATGACCTCTATGCCGGCGCGGATGGCTTCGCGAGCCACGAGGAAGCCCGGGTCGCTGATGCCCGGCGTGCCTGCATCGCTGACGACTGCTATCGTCTGCCCTGCCAGCAAGCGCTCCACGATGCCCTCCACCGTCTTGTGCTCATTGAACTTATGGTACGAGAGCATGGCGTTCTTGATGTCGAAATGCCGGAGCAAGTTGCCGCTCGTCCTGGTGTCTTCGGCAAGTATGAGGTCGGCATCGCGCAGCACGCCCAGTGCCCGCATCGTGATGTCCTCGAGATTGCCGACAGGCGTCGGCACCAAGTAAAGCGTCCCCATACCTTATATTATATTCATATCGCGCCTGCAAAGATACCAAATAATAATGAAGAATGAAGAATGAGGAATGAAGAATTATAGTTTTTTACATTTTTCTGCCTTTCTCGGCGTGGAAATAAAAGATATTTAGTATATTTGTGGCTGCAAAACACAATATGAAGCATGAAAGATGTAGGTTCCAGCAATGGCGAGATGATGCGCCGGGGCAGGGTTGAGGTCGTGTGCGGCTCGATGTTCTCGGGCAAGACGGAGGAGCTCATCCGCCGTCTGCGTCGCGCCCAGTTCGCTAAACAAAGGGTTGAGATATTCAAGCCGTCGATTGATGTGCGCTATAGCGAGGAGGAGGTAGTCAGCCATGAGGGGACAAGTATCCCTTCCACGCCGGTCGATTCTTCTGCCAGCATCTTGCTTATGGCGCAGGAAAGTGACGTGGTGGGCATCGACGAAGCGCAGTTCTTCGATGAGCATATCGTCGAAGTATGCAATGAGTTAGCGTCGAAGGGCATCAGGGTGATAGTTGCCGGCCTTGACCTCGACTTCAAGGGTCAGCCGTTCGGACCGATGCCGGCTCTGTGTGCGATTGCCGACGAGGTGACCAAGGTGCATGCCATCTGCGTGCGTTGCGGCGCGTTGGCCTACGTCAGCCATCGTATCGTGGCTGGCGAGAAGCAGGTCATGCTTGGCGAGAAGCAGGAGTACGAGCCGCTTTGCAGGGAATGTTACGCTGCAGCGAAAGCCTCCGTCAAGCCCTCCAAAGGAGGAGGAAATAAGTGGTAAATGATTAAATGGTAAATGAATAGATGTTAGAACGTGAGATAACCTTCGACCGTGTCGTGCGATGGCTCATTGCAGCTATTGTCGCGTCGGCACTTGTGTGGCTTGTCAACCGCCTTTCCGGCGTGCTGCTGCCATTCTTCATTGCTTGGATTCTGGCCTACATGGTCTATCCTTTTGTCCGCTTTCTGCAGTACAAGTGCCGGCTGAGGTACAGGGTTGTCAGCATCGTGGTAGCCCTGCTCATCGTGCTTGCCGTGCTGACCCTCGTGGTCTTCCTCGTCGTGCCGCCCATCGTGGAGGAGAGTCTGCGGATGTCGAGGCTGATAACCGTCTATTTCCACGACACTTTGGCGTCTTCCGAACTCTTCGAAAACCTGCAGGCCATGCTGCAAAGCTATGCCAGCGACGACTCGTTGATGAAGCTCTTCCAGCACAGCAGCGTCATGGACGTAGCGGAAAGTCTCGTCCTGAAGGCTTGGGAGTTCCTCTCCGGAACGCTCAACTTCGCCATCGGCCTGCTGGGAAGTATGATAGTGATACTCTATTTGTTCTTCATCCTGATGGACTATGAGAAGATTGCAGAAGGGTGGATTCATTTCATACCCTCAGGACAACGGAGATTCGCGAGCATGGTGGCGGGCGATGTAAAAAGCGGTATGAATGCCTATTTCCGCGGACAGTCGCTCATCGCACTCTGTGTGGGCATCCTCTTCAGCATAGGTTTCCTCATCATCGACTTCCCGATGGCAATAGGCTTGGGACTCTTCATCGGCCTTCTGAACCTGATTCCTTACCTGCAGCTGGTCGGCTTCATCCCCACCGTCATACTGGCCCTGGTGAAAGCAGCCGATACGGGACAGAACTTCTGGCTCATCCTGCTCCTCGCCCTCGCCGTCTTCGCCGTCGTGCAGACCATTCAGGATGTCATCCTGACGCCCAAAATCATGGGACATGTCACGGGCCTCAATCCCGCCATCATCCTGCTGAGCCTCTCCATCTGGGGCAGCCTGCTGGGCATCATCGGACTGATTATCGCCCTGCCACTCACCACATTGCTCATCTCTTACTACAGGAGGTTCGTCCTCAAGGAGAGCGACGCGGCAGAAGCCACCGGGGAATGATTCCAAACACGGCACGGGTCAGTTTCAATTTACCCACGTGATAAATTCATTTTACCCACGTGATATTTGAAATATTACACGTGATATTTTCATTTTACCCACGTGACGTTTTGAGACACCCCTGCCGACGTTTGTCCTCGAAACTGACCCCAAAAACACAAAAAGCATCGGGAAACAAATAATTTTTCATTTTTCAT